>NZ_JBHVVM010000040.1:0-53214 GCF_042883525.1 Streptomyces sp. NPDC058195 | reverse complement strand
TGAACGGGGCTATCCAGGACGACTCCGACGCCGTGATCACACCAGCCATCGCAAGATCATCTCACCCCTGACCAGCAGTTACGGGACAGCCCTTACCCATCCTCGATCGATCTGTCCAATCGCACCCTGCGGTTCCTGACCGGGCGGCTGAAGACCAGGCGGCAGGAGATCGGGACGCGGTGGCGGCGTCTTCCCGCCTCGCGACAGGCCCTGCTCGCAGGTCCTGACCGATCCGTTCGGACGGTTGCTCTGGGCCTCGCCGGCTCTGCCCGGCTCGACTCACGACCTGGCCGCCGCGCGACAGCACGGGATCATCGAAGCCCTCACCGAAGCAGGGCTCAAGTGTTGGGCGGACAAGGCGTATCAAGGCGCCGGCGGACCCGTCCGGGTACCGTTTCGGGGCCGCCGGCTCAAGAGATGGAAGCGCCGCCACCACACCACCCACGCCAAGATCCGCTGCCTTGGCGAGCAGGCCATGGCCACCCTCAAGGGGTGGCGTCTCCTGCGGAAGCTCCGCTGCAGCACCAACCGGATCACCGACGTCGTGAAGGCCGTCCTCGTCCTTCACCACGCATCAGCGTGAGGTTGGAAAACGCTCCTGGCTCTGCCCGATGAGAAGCAGAAACGCTCGCCCCATTTTGAAACGATCAGTTAGTTTTGATCGGCCGTCTGTGGCGGGGCTTTCCTCGGCGCCGAAGTTTCTCGTTCTGATGCGTTCAGCGAGGTGCGCGGCACGAGAGTAAAGGAAACGAACCTCGGCTTGTAGATGCTCGGATCTTTGTAGTGCGCGCCTTCTGTTCCGACAGTGGTGTCCAGGCTGTTGACATTATAGGAAAGCGTCAAGCGGTCACCCGAGGACAGGGTATCGTGAACGTGGGCATTGTACGCGTAGACATTCCCGTCTTCATAGCTCCCCCACAAACCGGTTTCCGGCATCTCGTATACAACCTCCTGGCCCGGAGTGAAGCCGAAGCCGGCGAAGGGGTCACAAGCTGCCCACAGGCGGATTTTCCGACTGAACGCTTCGGTGCTGTCCTGGCTGATCAGGACAAACTGATCGCGCCATTTGGTGACGCTAAACTCGTTACCGACACCGACCATGATGTCGCTACCTTGCGACTCTTCGCCCATCCATGCGTTCTTCTCCTTGTTCAGGAACACCCACTTGTGGGTTTTTGTGAGATCAGTTCCCTTGACGCGTGCGATTCTCATCTTCTTGTCAATGGGTGCGTCGTCCACTCCGTAGATGTAGGTGTAGCCGTCACCGCTTTGCGAGGCAGGAAGGATTGCGGATCCCCACTGAATTTCAGCCCTGCCGATTTCGGGGTCGACGTCGGACGGAAGTTCTTTTATATCTATTGGCTGGTTGAGATTGTTGAGGTCGAAAGTGGCGAGCACCAGTTTCTCGAGTGCAAATCCCCAGTCGTCGGTGGGGTCGTATCTGTGCCACTGGTGAAAGATCACCTGGAGGCGATTCGTCGGCCGCTCTTCGCCATTCAGCTGGACGTCACCGACCATTCCGTCACCGAGCCAGTACCAGCGATAGGGGTCGTCATTCGGCATGATCGCCCGCGGGTCCTCCTTCGTACCTCCGGTAATGGTATGCAAATTGTCACCATCTTGGACGACGAAGGTATTATTGACCAGAGGTGCACTGGTAGGCCGCGTGCCGTTCGAGTTGAGTGGCCCCAGGAAGGTGTCAGAAAACATCCACAGCAATCGCCCGTCAGGGAGTCGGGCAGAGTAGGTCGAGTCACCACCTGTCCAGCCGTCCGGGGTGCCCTTCGCGTAATCGAGGAACTTATTCTCCGGTGGCGCCTTGGATTCAACCTGCTTCGCCACAGGCCATTCGAAATTTGAGCACACCCTGTGCTTGACCACAGAGTACTGAGCGATCTTGCTGGCGAGGCCCGGCTTTTCGTCAATGCCGCAGAGTTGATTGACTCCCGCGCTCATCTTGTAGGTGATCGTGGCGGAAGTGGACCATTTGCGCTTCACGCCGAGATCGATACCTATATCCAGCGTCTTCTTGGCGTCAGGGGACAGTGTCCCCTCCCAGCTGATCCCATCAGAGCCACCCGTTTCGCCGTATCTGTTCCACTCGCTGGAGGTGACCTCTGAGCAATTTTCTATGCTACTGCCGACCCAGTCAGGCCTCTCGATTCTTTCGTCATTGGTGCCGCCAGCAGGTTCGGTCGGCTCCCAAAGCGCCCAAATAAAGGCCTGGTCTTTCCCTTCGTACGAGCACTGGTAATTTTTGTAGCGTATTTCCACCATGTATTTGCGGGCCCACCCCTTGGGGTCCCACTGTGCAGAGGTTCCATTTTTAATGGTGGCAGTCTTCTCCACTGACCAGCCGCCGAGACT
Source organism: Streptomyces sp. NPDC058195 (assembly GCF_042883525.1). Classification (NCBI taxonomy): domain Bacteria; kingdom Bacillati; phylum Actinomycetota; class Actinomycetes; order Kitasatosporales; family Streptomycetaceae; genus Streptomyces; species Streptomyces sp. NPDC058195. The sequence continues at coordinate 50,847 of NZ_JBHVVM010000040.1, read as the reverse complement.
TGCCGCAGCCTCGAAGGTAACTTCCGCGTCGCTTTCGAAGGTCATGCCTCCGGTGCCTTCGCCGACGGGGTAGGTCTCGCCTATGTACGCCCAAACATCCGCATCTTTCAGAAATCTTTTCGTCTGACAGGGAGGGATATATTCCTGCAATGTGGCGGGGCTTGCGGTGGTGGGTCTGACTTGAGAGGGAAGAGGCTCCCTTGGCTCTACCTCTCGGAACACCGGGCGCAGTTCGTGTTCCGGCAGGAACTTGTCCACGCCCTCTGGCGTGGTGAGTGGGTCTGCCCAGGGAATGATGCCGGGCGTTCCCCCTGTGTACTCGACGGTTGCCCCGGTCTCGGCGTACTTGTCCCGCTTCCCCTCTCCCGGTATGAGGACACCGAATACGAACTGGACACGGTTGTCGTCGGATATGTAGTCCTGGTTCGTGATGTCGCTTCTCTTCAGCCGGACAGCGAACTCGTTCCCTTCGGTGACCACCGACTTGGTGGGGAACTCCAGGCGGCGCACGGTGTCGCCCGGCTTCAAGTCTGTGACGGTTGCCGGATCCGGATCCGCCATCAGAAAGAACTCAGCGTCATCCAGCGTTTTTTCACCCACGACGCGACCGGTGAGGACCACGGGTCCGTCGGGTTCGAATGAGATGTGGTCAGGTTCAGGCTGGCCTGCCCGCCCCGAGGCGGGTTCAGTCGTGACGTCACTTGCCCCTGCCGTTTCGATGGCCTGGCTCGGCTCTGTCCCGCAGCTCAGAAGGAGGAGAGAAGCAACCAGGCCCAGGATGAGGGGTCTCCGGCGTCTCACTCGCGTAGCGCTTCTCACTAACCGTTCTCCTCGTTCAGCTCGAGTGGTCCTGTGCGTAGTGCGATGGGTTGGACATGGGGCTGTGCTGCGGACGGGCCCGTCCGCAGCACAGCCAGGGGAGATTCAACCGGCCGGCGGAGCCACTGGCGAGGGCGTTTTTACAGAATGGCTTGAAGCACTGGTGACCGGTGCGTGGGGTTCGGCGACGACCCAGCGGCCGATGCGGCGGGCAGACAGTCCGACGTTCCGGTGCGCATCTCGCTCTGGCCGCGACGGGCCAGCGCCCTGGCCCGCGCACACTGAGGGCAGCATGGGCCGCGCACACCTGTCCCTGCACGGCCCACCAGGCCAGTCCCACGGGTCGACACCGCAGGTTTCCGGTCGGGGGACGCGTATGCCGATCCGGTTTTCGTCCGCGTTCGAGGGTTTGGCCCTGATGATCACGAGATGCTGCGGGCGCGGTACTGGCACGCCTGTTGCATGGCTGAGGCGGGTGACGCAGCAGGCACAAGTGAGGTCCCGCAGCGTCTTCTCTCCACCGGCCGCCGGATAGACCACGTCACGCACGGTGCCCTCGGGGCGGCCGAGGGAGGCATCGGCGATCTTCCCGAGCAGGCCGGACTTGCCGCGGACCCGGGTGAACTCGGCGACGAAGTGCTCGGTGACCTTCTTCTCGGCGCGGGCGTTGATGCGGTGCACGGTGGAGTTCAGCAGTTCCACCAGGGTGTCGGTGATCTCCCGCTCGCGGCGGAAGACCAGCGCGGCGAGCAACACATGCCGTACCTCGGGAGCGAAGCGCCGAAGGTGGCTGGGGGAGGACGCCGCGGCTCTGGCCCGCCAGGCGTCGATGATCTGCGGCCCGATCCGGGCGAAGGCGTCAGCCGGGACTGACAGGGCGCGGACCTGCTTCAGCTTGGCTATCTCGTCCAGTAGGGAGTTCAGGCTGACGTTTCCGGGGTGGGCCTTGATCTGCGACAAGACCGCCTCGATGTCCTCGGCCTCCTCGTCCCCGGGTTCGTCGTCCTGGTCGCCGACGGTGTCGGTGAAGACCAGGGCGTCCAGCCGCCGCGTGCACCCATCGGCCAGTGCCAGCCGGGCGGCGGCCTCTTCGACCGCGCGTTCCTCGGCATGGTGCAGGGCGGAGCGGATGATGGTGGTGACCTGGTCGGTCGTGGGCGGCTCGATCAGGTCGATGCGCATCTGCTTGAGCAGTTCGGCGCGGATCGGCTCCTCGCGGCGCTCGTCGTGCCAGATCTCATCAACCAGCCACGAGGTGAGCTTCACCATGTCGGTGCGAGTGCACTCGTGCCAGCCGGTCAGCTCCCGCAGCTCGGTGCGGTGGCGCTGGGCGGTCCGGGCAGTGGAGGTCGTACGCGGCCAGCTCGCCGGGGTCGACGTCGACCTGGCGGGCGATGTGCGCGACCGCGTCGCGCGGCAGTTCCAGGCGCATTTTCGGGAACCGGCCGCGCCAGAGCAGGAATTTCATCTGCACCGCGAACCTTATCTTCAGTTGGCTAACGGGACGTGCCTCTGACCAGGCCCTCTGTCACGCGGACACTGTGTTTGACGTAGGACCATCGGCGGCGAGAAGACGCTGAGCAGGCTCCATGCCCGATGGAATTTTCACCTGCGGATTCACTCGGGCGAGTTACTCGTCCTCCGGCCAGGGGGCTTGCCCTGTGGACTGGCTGATCTCAACGGCGACGTGCTTCTCCGTTCGGTCAACCAGGCGAGTGACGTGGTTGTAGTACTCGTTGACCTGGGGCTTCGTAACACTGTTGGCTGCCGATCCTCGATGCGCGATCTCGCCTCTGAGCGTGATGAAGTCGTTGAGTTTGTCCTGAGCCCTCTCCACCGTCATGCCAGGCCAGTACCACTTCTTCGAGACGTCTTCGATGCCCACTGCACGGCTGAAGAGGTCGTTGATCTGCGGCGTTTTAGGAGTGTTGAGCTTGCGGTTGCGTTCCTCCTGTAGACGCTGGAGCCGGGAAGACAGGACCGTGCGCCACCCGTCTCCCGCGAGCTGCCAGATCGCGAGGTCATGCTTGTCAGCCTTCAGCTCCTTGGCCACCAGCTGCTGAAGCGGCTGGGGAAGAGCGCTTGCATCAGGTGCGTGATCAACGAGGTGAGTGAGCGCTTCCGCAGCAAGGTCTTCGCAGAACGCCTCCCAGAAAGCAGTCAGGAGCACGATGGCCGACTTATGAAGGGACTCGACCTTCCAGCGGCGGCCTGGGGCGTCTCCGGTGATGTCTGCATGTATCTCCAGCAGGCGATCGACGTCCTCGCAGTTCTTGCTGAACGCGATGCGGGCCTGGCTGCTCATCAGTGTTCTCCGGCTTCTGTCACGTGGTTCTTCGTTGTGCGTAGTTCACCGTACGAACGCGCGATCTGTTCACGAAGCTGCTGATTCTCCTTCTCCAGGTGGCGATTGCGGGCGGTCGCAGCCTCCAGTCGCCTGAGAAGGGAGCTGTGCGAGGCGCGTTGTTGAGCGGGAACCTGGGGCATCGTCCGAACCGAGTCGCGACGCTCGCGAAGTCGGCTGATCTCGGCCCGCAGGTCAGACTGCGTATAGAGCCACGACCGTGAGACGCCGGCCTCTCGGGCGACGGCTTCGAAGCTGACGGGCTGTCCGGTAGCGTCCATGCGCCGCAATGCGGCGACGGCCCGGGAACGGGTTGCGGCTGCCCGCTGCCGGGCCGCGTCGACGACGTGTTGGGAGTTGTCAGCCCGCATCCGCGGCCTCCGGCGCGTCTCCGTCGGCGTCGAGCTCGCCGATCATCCGGTCCAGGTTGATCAGGACCTGCTCGTTCATCTCCGCCACCCGCTGGTGGCCGCAGCCCTTGGCGTTGTCGATGAGAGTGAGGGTCCGTCCTCGCTGGGCCTGGAGCTCGGGCAGGAACTCGGGGCCGGTGACGAAGACCGGGCAGGTCAGGCACGCATTGGCATGCGGACACGTCTTTTGAACGGGAAGTCCGCAGTAGCCGTTGGGCAAGGCCTGGGTGGCGATTCCGTAGCGGGTCTTGGCCCATTCGGCCTGGGCCAGCGGCCCGTCAGGGCCGAGAGCGACCCGTTCCCCCTGGATGTTGATCTTGGTGGCGGCTTCCCAGTGGCGCCGGACTGTCTGGTCGGTGATCCGTGCGTAGTGGGCCGTCATCTGGTGCGAGTCGTGGTCGAGGAGGACGCGCACGACTTCCTGCGGGACATCGCGGTTGATCAGCCGGGTGGCGAAGGTATGGCGCCACTGGTGCGGGGTCAGGTGGACGGGGAGGCCGTTCTCGTCCCGGACGTCGCACTGGGTGAGCCAGCGTTTGAGCATCTGCCGGTAGGTGTCTGGGGGGAAGTGGTGCTTCCCGCTGGCGTTGCCCTTCAGCCGGGGGAAGAGGTGCGGGTTGCCGTCCGGCCAGCGCTCCAGGACACGCTGCTGCTGAGACCGGATCTCTGCCTCAATCTCTTCGTCGATGGGAACGGCGGCCTCACGGCTCATCTTGTTGTTGAAATAGCGCAGGTAGGGGGCGCGTTGGCCGTCGTGCAGCAGGCAGTCGAAGCGGATGGTGCAGGCGTCGGAGACCCGTAGGCCGCAGCGGACGAGAATAAGCGTGATCAGCCGGGCTGAGGGGTCGGTCCACTGGTCGAGGTTCGCGGGCTGTTCGACCTGGGTCATGATGTGCTCCGCGAGATGGCGGGCCAGACGGGAGCGACGGCGGGGACAATCGCCGGTGAAGAACGCGGCGCTGGTCGGCAGGGAGTGGTCCCAGCCGTGCTGGCGGATGCCCTGGAAGAACAGGTGCAGGCCGTTGACGCGGCTCTCGTTCGAGCTGAGCCCGCCGGGAAGATCGGTCAGCCAGGCCAAGTAGCGCTCCAGCAGGGGCCGGTCGACGTCACCCAGGCCGCGAACGGCGGGGCCGACGACCGTGACGAACTCGCTGAACCGGGTCAGGGCCTGCATGTCGCCCGTGACCGTGCTGACGTTCAGGCCGGACGACAACCGCAGTCTGATCCATCGCTTCGCGAGGGCTCGCAGCCAGGGCTGAGCGAGGCGGTCGAATCGCAGCTCACTGCGCGGGCGGGGTCGGCTGGCACTGCGGTTGAGTCCGTTCAGTTTGCCCAGCCGCCAGACGTCGCGGGCGTATTCGACTTCCCAGCCGGTGCCGTCGCGCAGGGTCTCCACCGCGTCCCGGGCGAAGAGCAGGAATGCCTCGACGCGCTTGCCGTAGCCGCCGGACCCTCCCGGTTGCTGGTAGGCCGACCCGGTGCCACCGCTCGGCGGAGTAGTCGAGCAGGGAAGTGACGCGCTCATCCTGGGCCCGGCGGATGGCGGCTGCGATCAGGCGGGCCGGGGCGGTGACGGTCTGCGCATCCCGGCGGGCCTGGACGGCGTGCTGGAACTCCAGCTTGAGCTGAGGCGCGAGACCGCGGAAATCCACCCGGGGCAGGCCGAAGGACTGGTACTCGGTGATGAAGTCCTCGACGGGCGGGTCTCCGTCCTGGCGCCACCGGACATGATGGCTCTTGCAGAACGCGTTCGCCTGGTTCTCCACCCACAACGTGCACGTCGGCAGGGCGCACTCGGTGCGGTCGGTGCCCGGCAGCGGCGACGCTGAGGCCGCCCAGGCAAAGGAATCGGTGCTGCCGGAGCGGGACCACTTGTCGCGATGCCGCGAGCAGAGTCCCTTGCCGGCGGCCCCGAAACGGCAGCCGCTGACGGTGCAGTGCGTGAGTTCGGCGACGCCGCGGAGTCGCGGCCCAGGATCGGCCAGGAACACAGCGGTGTCCGGACTTCCGACCCGGCGCCACCGCTGGGCATGTCCGGTGCACATGCCCTTTTCGTGCGCGGCACGGTTGCAGTCCGGGATTGGGCAGCGCTTCCAGCCCAGCACCGGGTCATCAGGGTCAGGAAGCAGCACGTCGACACGGAATTCCGGGCGGACGGCAGCCTGTAGTTCCTCCAGCAGCCCGGCTCGGCCAAACGGAACTACAGAGAGAGGCGTGACGGTCACAGCTGCACCTCCCGGCCGTTGAACCAGCCCGCGGCCTCCAGTGTCCGACGGGCGTCTTCGACCGTGAGGTGACCGTACGTGTCGATCGTGGTGGTGATCGATGCGTGTCCGAGGAGCTCTTTCACGCTCTCCATACCAGCGCCCTTGCGCAGTAGCCAGGTGGCGTAGGTGTGCCGGAACTGGTGCGGTTCGAAGTCGATGCCGGTGCGGCGCCGGAGCCGAATCACCAGGTCGTAGGTGGCGGAGTAGGTGAGCGGACGGCCCCAGAGATTGACGAACACGTAGTCCGAGTCGAGGGCGCCGTACTCCCGGTTGAGGTAATCGGCATACAGCCGCATCAGCTCTGCGCTGGCCGGGACGTCCCGGGAGCGGCCAGCCTTGGCCCGGACCCGGTTCGCGTTCGGGCGCGGGATGACGCTCACCTGTCGTTCGGCCAGCGTGATGTCCTCATGCCGCAGGCCCAGGGCCTCGCCGATCCGCAGGCCGGTGTCCAGCAGCAGCGCGAACAGCAGCCGGTCCCGCAGATGCTCACATGCGTCCAGAATGGTCTGGGCGTCCTCGGCGGACAGTACCGACGGCCGCCGGACCGGTTGCCGCAGTCGGATCGTGCGGGCCTTCTGCGGACGGCTCTTGGCGATGTGTTCCAGGAACGGCTTGTACGAACTGCCGCGGCCACGGCGGCCGGCGGGCCGCATCGTCACCATCAGACCGCCGAGCGGAACCCCGTGACGGGCGTGGAACTCGCAGAACGACGACAGCGCGGCAAGCTTGCGGTTCACGCTGGACTCCGCGCAGTGGTGGTCCACCGAGGGCAGCACCACGACCTTGCCCTCCCGAGCCAGCGGCGGTAGCCGCAGCCAGGCCACGAACCCGGCGACGTCCTCCAACGCCACCGCCTGCCAGCGCAGCCCCCGCCCGCCAAGGTAGGCGAACCAGTCCTTCAGGTCGCGGGCGTACGCCTTGACTGTGTTCGGCGACTTCTCGACCGCCGACAGGTAGGACAGGTAGCGCTCGATCGGCGCGACGGGCACGTGGTCGTCCCCGAGTACGGTCCACGACTCGGCGTCCGAGTCCGGCATCAGTACGCGCTGTACGCGCATGGAACCTCCCGCTTATCCGTGGTGGATGACGGAAGGTAATCCCATCCACGACGAAGCGGACTGCCCTTCACTCGTACGTGCTGCACGTGATGGACGGGGGCTCAAGGACTCCAGATAACGAACCCGAGCCGGGTGGCGCCGGTCTTGTTGCGCAGCCAGAGGGTCTCCTCGCTGTTCAGCGTGAAGTGGTCGACGACCTCGTCCAGGCCCAGATCCCGCGCCATCCCGCCCTTTCACCGTCAGCCCGTCACGGCGGCAGGCCGCCCGGCGCGGACCGCCGCAGGTGAGACCGGTGACGCACCTCGTGATGTCCTAGTCGGGACCGTCCCGCGACGGCGACGACGAACGGCGGTCCCTGGCGCGCGATCCGTGCGGTGCCCCCGAGCGCCGCGGCCCGCCGTTCCTCGTACCGCCGCCGCGCCTGAACGGCACGCACCTCGGCGGCGGGGTCAGGTACGCCGTGGCCGGAGCGGATGATTGACCCGGAAACGCCCGCAGCTCGACCTGGGCGCGACACACTGGGCGGCATGAGCAGATACGCGGAGGTCATCGTCCTCGCCCGGCACGCCGAAGCCGTGATGGAGCCGCTGACCCGCCCCGATCCGGAGCGGGAGTGGTACCAGTGCTTTACCCGCGTCGACGACTCCGTCTTCGAGGGCACAGGCTCCGGCTCGGCGGAGTGCTACGCCTGGGTCATCCAGTTCATCCGGCACAACTGGCGCGGGCTGCTGCCCCAGCTGGAGTCCTTGCCGTGGCCCGACCCGCACTCCGTGCAGGTCCTGGTCCGCGACGAGGAAGACGACTGCTTCGGTCTGTGGATGCTGTACGACGGCAAGCTCACGGAGGTCTCTCTCCCCCGCACCTACCGACGCCACGACCCAGGCATCAGCGTGACGGGGACGCTGAGCAGAGATCTATCTGGCCACGACCACTGAACTGAGCCGACGATTCGCCCGGATCTACATCACCCTCGGCACCCACGACCCGCTCTACCAGCACTTCTGCCGCCTTCGCGGAGAACGACCTCAGTGACTCGTCTCCCAGTCAAGCACGAGCGCCCGTGACGTGAGGGATCTCAGTCATCATCGGAGATCGGGAACATCTCGGCATAGGGGTCCGGGCCAGCTCGGATGAGAAACGACAGGCCAGGCATCACGGTAAACGGAAATTGCCACTGGCATATGCGTTTTCCCGCGGAACGCTGAGGCCTGCCTGAGGACATGGACTGCGGCCCTGGCCAGGGATTGAACCCTCCCCAGGCCGTACTTCATCTCATGCAGGGCGTGGGGGACGATCAGGTCAATTTCCTGCTGCGTGCCGAGCACCCAGTCCTGACGCACCTGCGTTTCGTGCACCGCAAGGAGCATGTCCCGAACCAGCGCCGCGGTGACGGCCTTCGCGTGAGCCCCGGGCACGGCCGGCGCACTGGCCCGTGTCGCCGTTGCGTCGCTGTCCGCAGCCGGGTCTCCGGTGAACAGGCCCAACTGCTCCGTCAGATGCAAGGCCTCAGAAGAGGTCGAAGCTCTCTCGCTCGGAGGGCTGTCCGGGACGAGCTTGCTGATCCTCTGATGCACCAGCTCCGCCACCTCATGGGCTGGCAGTCCCTGCGCACACACGATGTCGTTGGGCGTGATTGGGGGCAGGGGGGATTCGCGTACCCGGATCACGACACAGCCCGAGGCCGTCAGATCGGCGGTCTTGTCGCTGTCCGCCTGCATCCGGCCCTTGTGCCAGTACGCGCCGTCGTACTCCACTACTACCGCCGGCGTCCCGGGCAGGAGCATGTCGACTCTCCAGGCTCGGATTCGTCGCCCACCGCTGCTGTTTCGGCACCGCGGGACCGAAGCCGGGCTCTCCAGCGACGCATACCTCTCGCGCAGGGCCACGAAGATCTCCTGCTCCCTGCGCGAGACCCCCTTCTTCGCGCACCGGGGACATCCCGTGCCGACGGCATGACGATTGTTGACCGAAGTCCTCCACCGGTGATCCTCGTCGCGACCGCAGCGCCACCAAACGCTCAGCGTGGACGTCACCTTCTCCTCAAAGGGCAGCCCGGGCGGATTCTCGGCATGCTCCACGTCGTACTCGTCCAGCAGGTCGGGGCGTAGGTACGCCCAGGTCCTGTTCGTCCTCCAGCCGGCCTCGGCGAGGGCATCCGTCCACGCCCGGCGGGACTCTCCCAGTCTGAGCTGCTGCTGTCTGCGCCATTGAACGTAGTCGTCCACGGGCAGCTCTTTTCGTCCCTCGGCCAGAAAGACTTCGCTCAGCGCCTGCTCCTGGGCCTGAATCCAGTTGGTAGCGACGTGATGTTCGGTGACAAATGCCTCTTCGTTCAGACCGCTTCTCGCCCGCGGAAAAGGAAGAGCCTCACTTGAAGAGATATGTCCGTTATTCATCACTGCAGGGTCTACCAGATCTGGCGCGGCATACTCCGGCGCCCCACGGAGGGCAGGCCGGACAATCCCGGGGACAGCACTGAGGAGCGACGGTGCCAGGGGCCTGGGGGCGCGGGCCAGGTGCACCCCTGGCGTAGGCGGGGCCGTTTTCAATCCGGTAGCCGATGTCACGGGGAGCCCGGCACAGGGGTGCGGGGGTCAGCTCCTGGCAGGGCCTTGGCGTTGTCGCCCGGGAGCGGGGGCGGCCTATCCGTGTGCGGGGGTGCGCGTGTGGCGGTGGATCAGGTCGAGGATGTCTCCGCCGAGTCGGAGGCGGGGCACAGTGTCCGGAGGGAACCATGCCAGCATGACGCCCTCGGTCAGGTGGAGGCGGCTCGGGTCGCCGTTCCAGAGGGCGGCGTAGGTCCGGACCGGCATGGTCAGGCCGTCGGAGTCCTGGATCCCCGTGTCGAGAAGCTTCTCCAGCCGTTCGGGAACGATGCCGGCCTCCTCCTGGAGCTCGCGCCGGATCGTGTCCTCGGGTGCGCGGTCGCCGGGCTCGTGGCCGCCGCCCGGCAGGGCCCAGCACCCCGGGGCCCAGATGCCCTCCCGCATGTCCCGCAGGTGCAGGAGGTACTCCCCGCGCGAGTTGTAAATCAGTGCCGAGGTGTTCAGCGGGGCGGCCTGGCCGTTCAGCACGGCCGCCTTGCTCCCGAGTTCCGCGAGGCAGGCGTCTGCCAGGGATCCCCAGGATGTCTCGGTGGTGCCGGGGGTGTGCGCGAGGTAGAAGGCGAAGCGGAGATCGGCGACCGGTACGTCCGGTGTCGTGGTGATCGAGGCGGGGGCCGGGGCGATGTCGATCGGGATGCGGAGGTACTGCGGGGTGAGGCAGAGGTCGGCCGGGCGGATGCCGGTCTGCTCGTGGACCGCGCGCAGGGCCGTGGACAGAGGGCCGCGGTCGCCGCTCTCGGGCCTGGTGCTCGGCAGTCCCGGCCCGGTGGGGGTGGGCACGTGAAGGACTTGGCGGTCGGGGCTGACCACTACGGCAGTGCAGGTCATCGGAGAGCCGTGGGTGGTGTCCAGGGCGGCTTCCACGGGGGCGAGGCGGTCGCTCTCGTCGGGGTGCCGGGTGAGGTAGGAGGTGAGCAGGGAGCGGAGTTCGGATCGGCTGGGCACAGGATGGACCTCGGTATGAAGCGAGTGGGGGCGGGGTGCCGGCGGGTTCGGGAATGGTCCCACGCTCATGGCCGCGGCAGAGCGGGAACGCGCTCGTCCGGCTCGGGGTCGGTAGCCAGTCGGGCGTGGAGGTGGGAGTCGTAGCGGGTGCCGGTGTGGTCGGTGGCGGCATCCCGCATGACGCCCTCAAGGAGGAGTCCGGCCCTGGCCGCGACCGTGCATGAGGCCGGGTTGCCGGTGGAGTGGTGCAGGGCGATGCGGTGGAGGCCCAGGCCGCCGCGCGCGGCGGGGGTCAGCGCCCACCGCGCGGCGGTCAGCAGCGCGTTCGCCGCGAGGCCCTGCCTGCGGGCCCATGGTGCGATCCAGCTGCCGACTTCGGCGTTGCCGTTGTCGATGCGGCGCAGGCCGATGTAGCCGGTGAGGCGGTCGGTGCGGGGATCGGCGATCGCGAACTGGGGGATCCCGTCGGACCAGGCGGCAAGGCGGGTGGACAGCCACCGCTCGGCGCGCTCGTCGGCGGGCAGTGACTGCAGGTGGGCGCCAGTGGCCCACTGGATGATCTCCACGTCGTCGAGGGCCTGGGCGATGAGCGGCCTGTCGGCAGGGCAGAAGGGGCGCAGCGTCAGGTTGTGGCCGGTCAGGCGCGTGGGCAGTCGGTGTGTCACGGGTGGCTCCTCACCGGGTGGGTTCTGGGCTGGGTGGAGAGTTCGGCGACGTACTTGGTGAGGTGGACGTCGGGTCGGTAGGCCAGGCGGTGGTGATCTACGGGGAGGCCGAAGAGGCCGCGGAGGGTCTGGCCGACGAGGTCGGCGCCGGCGGCTTCGCTGAGCCGGAATCCGGCGGCGAGGCGGTGGTTGACCTCGGTGATCACGACGGGGTCGGGGTGACCGGTGGTGAGGAAGCCCTGGACGTCGCAGGGGCCGGTGGCGCCGATGGCCGTGAGGGTGGCTTTGACCAGCCTTGTTGCCTGCTCGTGCTGGAAGGTGGAGGCGACCATCGACATGCCGCCGTGGACCAGGAGGCGGCGGCGCAGAACGACGGAGGCGTGGCCGTCTCGGTCGACGAGGCAGTCGGCGCTGAATTCCTGGCCGGTGATGCGCTGTTGCACGATCGGGTCTGTGACCAGTTCGCACAGCACCGCGGCCTGCTCGTGGGTGGTGCAGAAGTGGACGTCCTTGGATCCTTGCCCCCGGCGGGGCTTGACGACGAGTCCGTCGGATGCGGGGAGTGTGGACAGGGCGTCCGGGAGGGCGGTGAGGGGGGTGGGGATACCTGCGGCGGTGACGGCCTGGTGGAAGAGGGCCTTGTCCAGGGTGGTGGTGGCGGTGGCGGGTGAGGGCAGCCATGTCCGGATGCCTGCCGCGTCGAGTTCGCCCTGCATGGTGATGAGGAGCGGCAGTTCGCGTTCGACGCCCGAGATGATGGCGTCGGGGCGGAAGCCGGTGAGCAGGGAGCGAAGGTCGTCCTTGTAGTCCGGGCTGTCGGCGCGGGCGACGACGCGGGAGGAGATGCCCGGGATGATCAGTCCGGGCGCCAGGGGGTTGGAGTCGGTGCCCATCACGGTATGGCCGGCAGAGGCCAGGCAGGCGGCGAGGTCGAGGCCGGGGGCCCCGCCCACGCCGGTCACCAGAAGACGCCGCAGCGGGGCCGTGGTGTCGCAGGGTGCGGTCATTGCGCGCTCCTTCCGGCCAGGGCGTCGAGGAGTGCGCCGGCCGTCCACCGGGCGTCGTCGGGGGTCATGGCCGGGTGGAAGGGCAGGCTGAGGATCTCCCGGGCGGCCTGTTCGGTGACGGGCAGGGGCCGGGTCCACTGGGCGAACGCCGGCTGCAGGTGGTTGGGCGGGTAGTGGACACCCACACCGATTCCCCTGTCCCGCATGATCCGGTGGACACGGTCACGGCCGGACACGCGGACGACGCAGTTGAACGGGACGGCATCCTCGCCGGCATCGACAAGAGCGACACCGGAGGCACCGTGCAGAGCCTGTGCGTACGCCTTCCACAGAGCGGTCCGCAGGGCCGCGACCTCGTTGAACCGTGCCAGCTGGACGCGGCCGACCGCTGCGTTGATGTCCGGCAGGACACCGCGCAGACCGGGGCCCCGGACGCTGTAGGTCGTGGTGCGGATGCGGTCGGTCTGGGAGCTGGTGATGCCGAGGAAGCGCATCTGGCGGAGGGTTTCGGCCTCCTGGCCGCTGCGCGGGACGACGGCTCCGCCGACCAGCGCTGTCAGCTGTTTGATCGGTCCGAAGGAGTAAACCGTTGTGCGGGCGGGCTGATCGGTCCGCCGGGATCCGAACGCCTGCGCGGCGTCCTCCACGATGTGGATGTTCCGGCTTCGCAGTTCGGTGGCGATGGCGGAGAGGTCGACCGGCCGTCCGCCGTAGAGGACGGGCAGGACCGCGCGTGTGGCCGGGGTGATGGCCTCCCGCACGGCCTGCGGCTCCACGCACAGGGTGCCGGGGGCGTGGTCGATGAAGCGGGGGGCGGCTCCCAGCGCGACGATCGGCTGGATCGTGGCGGCGAACGTCTGGGAGGGGACGATCACCTCGGTGCCCGGGCCGACACCGCATGCCTGGAGCGCGAGGTGGATTCCCACGGTGGCGGAGGAGACGGCGACGACATCGGGCACCCCCAGGTAGTGGGCGAGTTCCTGCTCGAACAGGTCCGCCTGGGGGCCGTGGCCGTACTGGCCGGCTTCCACGGCCGCTGCCATGGCGGCCGTTTCCGGCCCGTGCAGGTAGGGGCGCGCGTTGCGGCGCACCGCGTCCGGAGTGGCGGTGCTGATGGACGAGGCGGGCATGAGTCTCCTTCAGATGCGGCTGTTCCAGGAGGGGCGGGTCGGGTCGCGGCGGCGAGACCGGGGCGGGGCGTCAGTAGGCGGGGCATGGGGTACCGGTGTTGCGGTGAGGGGATGCCCACCGGCCGGTTGCCGCCCGGTACCAGTTGACGGTCTGCGTCAGCCCGTCTTCGAACTCGCGGACGGGGCGGTAGCCCAGCCGCGCCGCCTTGCCCCACGTCATGGCGTAGCGCCGGTCGTTGGACCGGCGGTCGGGGATGTAGTCGACGAGGTCCCAGTCGGCACCGCAGGCACGGAGGATGTGCTGGGTCAGCTGCTGGCTGGTGAGGTCGGTGCCGCCGCCCAGGTTGTAGACCTCGCCCGGCGTTCCACGGCGCAGGACGAGGTCGATGCCGGCGACGTTGTCACAGACGTGGACCCAGTTGCGGATGTGCTCGCCGCGCCCGTGGAGCCCGACCCGCTCGCCCTTGAGCAGCCTGGTCACGAAGCGCGGGATGACCTTCTCGGGGTGCTGGCGGGGGCCGTAGTTGTTCGAGGAGCGGGTGACGCAGACCGGCACGCCGTGGGTCGCGTGGGCGGACAGTGCCACCAGATCGCTCGCGGCTTTCGACGCGGCGTAGGGCACGGTGGGCCGCAGGAGGGCGTCCTCGGCCGCGCTCCCCGTGAGCAGCGGGCCGTAGACTTCGTCGGTGGAGACGTGGACGAACTTCTCCACCTGGTGTCGGCGCGCGGCCTCCAGGAGGCATTCGGTGCCCAGGACGTTCACGGTGAGGAAGTGGCTGCCGGCCAGGAGCGAGCGGTCGACGTGCGACTCGGCCGCGAAATGCACCACCGCGTCGTGCGTGGCCATAAGGCTGTCGACCAGGTCGCTGTCCAGGATGTTGCCCTTGACGAACGTCAGCCGGTCCGATGAGAGGTCCGGGCGCAGGTTTTCCACGGAGCCGGCGTAGGTGAGGGCGTCCAGGACGGTGACGTGGTCGGCGGTGGTGGACAGGACGTGGTGGACGTAGTGCGATCCGATGAAGCCGGCGCCGCCGGTGACGAGCACACGCATGACGTTCTCCTTGTTGAGGGGACGAACTCGCTGGGGCACTGCAGGAGCCCACTGGTGTACGGAAGTTGCCTGCCGGTACGGGACTGAGGGTGAGGCTTTCCGGCCGGTGATCCGATCCGGGGGTTACGAGGAGGCGGAGCCGCTGCCGGTCCGATGGCGCAGGACGCGGTCGCAGGCCGCCAGGTGCCCGCCGAGCGCTGCCTCGAACTCGGCGCCGGCACCCCGCAGCAGGTCCCGCCGGATCGCGAGATCCGGCCCCCACACACCGGTCAGCCGCGCAACGAGCTGCCCTGCGGCCGACACCGGATCCTGCGTCACCTCGTCCACGAGGCCTGCCGTCAGGGCGTCGTCCGCCCCCACCGGCGTGCCGAACAGCACCGCCCTCCGTACCGGGGCCCGTTGGGACAGACGACCCATCCGGTACAGCGCCATTCCCGGCCAGATGTCACCGGACGCGTCCTGCGGCACCAGTTCCGCTTCCGGATGCGCGATGCGGTAGTCCGCCGCCAGTGCCGTGTCAAGGGCCACCCCGGCACACGGCCCCCACATCGCCGCCACCGAGGCGGCCGGGAGCCGCTCCAGCCGCCGCAGGGCCCCTTCCCACTTCGTGAGCAGAGCGATGTCCGGGAGCGGGGCATCATCCCCGGTCCCGCCCCGGACCGTCAGCATCACGACGGCCGCCCCGTGGTCCTCCGCCCGGTCACAGACGGCACTGACGGCCGCGACGAGCTGCGCGGTCAGCCCCCTCCTGCCGTCGATCTCGACGTCCAGCACCTCACCGGCCCGCATGACCTTCTCCTTCATCACGCCTCCTTCTCCCACCGGACCAGGGCCGTTTCGATCGCCGAACCCGGGCCCATGGCCATGACCACTCCGTAGTCCCCCTCCCGGGCGGCGCCTTCCTCGACCAGGCGCTCGTAGGAGAACAGCACGGAGCCGCTGGAGAGGTTCCCGTAGTCCCGCAGCACCCCCATCGTGTGCCGCACGTCGTGCCGGGTCAGGCGCAGGTTCACCCGCACCGCGTCGACGACCTTCTTGCCGCCACCGTGCACCAGCCAGTGGCGAACGGCGCTGCGGCGCAGGCCCGCACCGGCGAGGAGACGGTCGACGACCTCTTCCACATGCGCCCCGATGACGTAGGGGATCTGCGGGTCGAGGAAGAAGGAGAGCCTCCCCTGCCGGTCGTCCCAGTCGTAACGCATAGCCTCCGCGGCTTCCACGATCACCCGGCTGGCCGACGACAGCAGACGCGGCACCGGCCTGGGACCGCCGTCCCGCTCCCTGGCGGCGCCGGCTGGCCGACAGGTGAGCGCCACGGCGGCCGCACCGTCACCGAAAAGGGAGTTGACCACCGCGGTACGCACCGTCGAGTCGTAGACATATGCGGCCGAGCAGACCTCGGCGCACAGCACCACGGCGACGGCTTCCGGGTTGGCCATGCACCAGGCTCTTGCGGCCGCCAGTGCGTTCATGGCCGCGTGGCATCCCATTCCCACGATGTCGAGGCGCTGGGCCGACGCCGGCAGCTGCATGTCCCGCAGCAACAGCGCGCTCAGCCCGGGAGTGAGTAGCCCCGTCGTCGTCACACAGCACAAATAACCCACCTCCTCAGGGCCGAATGCGGCCCGATCCAGGCAGGTGCGGATCGCCTGGCCGCCCATCTCGAGTGCGACCCGCTGGTGCTTGTCCCGCAGGTCCCCCGGACTCTCCTCGGCCTGACGGCCGTCGGGCCCCGGCGTGGGGAGCGTCAGGAACCGGCGCCGAATCCCGCTGGCACGGAACAGGCGGGCGATCTTCGGATCGGAGACACCGAAGTGCTCCAGAAGGTCCGGCTGAGAATAGGCGCGGCCCGCGACGGCCGTGCCGACCGACCGGATCGCAGGAGCCGGACGGCCGCAGGAAACCAGCGCCCTTGAAACGTTCATCGATTCCTCCAGCACGAGCCGACGAGCACGTCGGCGAACACGGTTGGGGATCCCGGGGCATGGCACCGGGACGGCCGATCTCCGATAGGGGCCTCCGTGTAGCCGCCCGGCAGTGCCGGCAGCACACGAATAGCTGAGGTGATCGAGTGTCGGACAACTGCGCAGACGGAGATAGGAGTTGACGGTCATCCCGCCGGTCATCCCGTCCGGCGTGTACCTACCCTCGACATGGATGCTGCTGATTTGATGACGGAGTGACTCAGAACAACCACCCTCTGGCACGGGTACGCGTAGCGCGGGGAATGACCGGCGTAGATCTCGCTCGAGAGATATGCGCGGTGGCTGAACGCCGCGGCCTGCGTTCCGGTACGACCAAGCAGCGCGTCTACAAGTGGGAAGTCGAGGGGGTCATACCCGACCGGGATTCCCAGGAGTACATCGCCGAGGTGTTCGGGATCCCGCTTGAGAGCATCGACACCAAGGCGTGGCCGAACTGGCTGCCCGATGTCGGCGTGGTCCCCCTGGGGTCGTCCAGCACCGTGCCAGCCCTGCGAGAGGCAATGAGAGCACCAATGGATCGATCCCGCCGCACCATCCTGTCCACGATCTCCGGTGCAGCCCTGATCACCCTGGCCAGCACCTGGGCCACTACCGAGGCGTGGGCCCAGACCAGCCAACGCCCCCTGCGCTCCCCAGGCAACTCGATCGGCGAAGAGACCGTCGTCGTGCTGGAGGAAACCAGTGCCCGGCTGACGAGTCTGCCCACCCAGGAACGCCAGCACACGGCCCCGCTGATCGACGCATACCTGGCCACCGTGACCGACCTGATCGCCGAAGGCTGCTACGCCCCGCCCGTCGGCCTCCGCCTTCACGCACTGGCCGCGATCCTCGCACAGACTGCCGCCTGGCACCGCTTCGACCAGGGGCGCCACGGTGAAGCCGGCCGGTTCTGGATCGCCGCCCTCCACAGCGCACACGCAGGCGGCGACCACGACATGGGCGCCGCGCTCCTGAGCGACCTGGCCTACCAGGCATCCTGGCGCAACGATCCCCGCACGGCCGCCCGCATCCTGGAACGGGCCCTGACACGCACCCGGCACCCGGCCGCCCGGTCCCTGCTCCACCTCCGCCTCGCCCGCGCCCTCGCGGCCCAGGGCGAGAGCCGAGCGACCCTGCGCACCCTGAACGCCGCCGAGCACCTTCTCGGCCTGCCGTCGCCCGATCCGGTACCCGCGTGGTGCTCCTGGCTATCCACCTCCGACGTAGCCGTGGACTCGGGCCGCTGCCTGCTCGATCTCGGAGACACCACTCGGGCACACAGCCTCATCGCCGAAGGCCAGGCCCTGCTTCCGGCCAGCCGCGACAAGACCCGAGGCATCTTCCTCACGTACCGCGCACAGGGCCACCTCAGCTGCCGGGAACCGGAGGCGGCAGCGGCCGACGCCCTCGAAGCGCTCCACCTGGCCGAACGGATCGGCGCACCACGCTGCGTCCAGCTCGTCCGCGAGCTGGTCCCCGCCTTCACCCCCTACCGGACGGCCGACGGCGTCCCCGAACTACTGCACGCCGTCGCGTAACAGGGCGACACCGCACATACCCGCCACGTCACCCCCCGCCTCGTCCATCCAGCGGCACGGTCAACCAGTAGGACCCCTCCCTCAACAACGGGCCCAGCCGCGCCGTGGCCGCCGACCGCCGCTCGTCGATGGCGACCCCAGGTCCTGCGGACAGCTCGACACGGCTCGGCGCTCGGCTTCCGGCGCGGCGCCGAGACCACCCTCGCGGCGTGCCGCTGCGGGCACATCAAGATCTTTGACGCCCTGGCCAAGGACGGCATCGAGGTCCACCACCTCCTTCTGCACGCCGACTCCGACACCATCCGGGCCCGCATCGAGGGCAGCATGGAGTTCCCCGGCGACGAGGAGCGCAGCGAGAAGGTCCGAGTCTTCCGGCGCCGCAAGCTCGAGGTCTACGAGCAGGCGTACGACTCCTGGCTGGACGAGCCGGCCGAGGTGATCGACACCACCGCGCTCACCCCGGACCAGGCCGTCGTGAAGGCCCTCACCCTCCTGAACCTGCCGTGAACAGCGCCGCGATAGCGAGGATGGCCGGGCCGGCCGAGGTCGCCGCCGACCACAGCTGGCCCGGCACATCCACCACGGTGCTCCGCCTGCGAGCCACCGACGGACGGCAGATGATCCTCAAGGCCAACACCAGCACCGACAGCTTCCGGCGGGAACTCGCGGCCCTGACCCGCTGGGCCCCGGCACTCGGCGCGAGCGCCTCGCAACTCCTCGACGCCGACGAGGACGCGCAACTGCTGCTGATGACCGCGGTCACCGGCCGGCCTCTGCAGTCCCTCACTCTCACCAGAAAGCAGGAGCACCGCGCCTACGAACGGGCCGGCGCCCTGCTCGCCCGCTTCCACACCACCACACCCCGCACCGTCCTGACCGCCTTCGGCGCCGACCGCGCCACGTACATCCGCGCCCAGCCGACCGACACCACCCACCCCCTCGACCGCGCCAACCTCACGTGCTCGACGAGGCACTTCACCAGCTGGAAACCCTCCCGCCTCAGCAGGCGCAGCCCTCCCACCTCGACTTCACCAGCCGCAACATCCTGTGGGACGCCCAGGCGGAGGTGGGCGTCATCGACTTCGAGACCAGCCGCTACGAGGCCGTCGGCCGGGACTACCTCCGGATCACTCAACGCACCCTCTACCACCGCCCGGACCTACGCACCGCGCTCTACCGGGGCTACGGCCGCGAACCGGACCAGGCGGAGAGCGAGCGTTCCCGGGAGCTCTCCGATCTTCCACGGCGTCCGCGCCCTCACCCGACGGCACGCGCCGGCACCGCCATGGCGGAAGGTGGCCTGGTCACCCCGGCCCGAACATGCAACCCTGACCCGGCTCCCCACGTTCTCCGACGCACCGTCAGGCACGTGCGCCCCCACCAATGTGGCTCGGACCCATGGCAGCTCCTCACCCGGACCGGCCACGACGACAGCAGCCTTCGACGCGGGGAAGCGTCTCCCACCCCGCAGGAACGGAGTCGCGCATGGCACACGGCCGCACCAATCCCCCGCACCCGGGCAGCGACGGCGGACAGCTCACCTTCGGTGTCGAGGAGGAGTTCCTCCTGCTGAATCCGGAGACGGGCCATCCCGCCGCCCTGGCCCCCCTCGTCATCAGCGATGCCGCTCCCGCTGCCGACGGCACGCTGACCGAGGAGATCACCCGGTTCCAACTGGAGGCGGCCACCCCGGTCTGCCGCTCCGCCGGCCAGGCCCACCGCCATCTGGCGGGCGCCCGGCACGCCCTGGCCGACGCGGCGCAACGGCTCGGCCTCGGCCTGGTCGCCGTCGGCTGCGCACCCCACGGCGCCCCTGCGGCCCTCCCGCTGACCGACAGGCCCCGCTACCAGCGCATCGGCAACCGGTTCGGCGCGCTGGTGGAGTCCTACACCGGCTTCAGTTGGCCGGTTGAACGTTGACCGGGCAGGTGCGCCGTATCTCGTGCGGGCGCCGTCCCCGTTCTACTCCACCGGCTCGCACCAGGCGGCGACGAGATCGTGGAAGTGCGAGAAACGGGTGCCGGGAACAGTCTCACCACTGAACGTCTCGCCGTTGAGCCAGCAGATGTCGAAGATGTTGGTTTCGGTGTCGAGGAGGCAGCACACGCCACCGGTGGTGGCGGTGAGGTCGGTGAACACCTTCCTGACGCTCGCGGACTGCACGAACATCCGGCTCATGCTCGAGGTAGCGGCTGTGAACTGCAGCGACGCAAAGTTCGGGTGCCATGCGGGGGAGAACCTGACCGTCAGGTAGATGTATCCGACCGACACCCGTCCCTGCTCGTCGACTCTGTCGGAATCGCGGAGGAAGAACTCGTGCACCGCGTCGTCGACGCCGACGACGATCGAGGTTTCCAGTTCGAGCGAGCCGCCTGCCGAACAGTCGACCGGTTCGCTCTTGAACTTCGAGGTGAACGGCACAATCAACTGCTCTCCGCCCGGCAGGGTCACCGGAAGCGGCGGCGTCTCGCGGCCTTGGGGGGCGAGCTCGGCCAGCCAGGTCAGCGCTCTCGCAACGTTCCGAGGGGGCATGAAGATCTCATAGCTGTAGTCCAGCCCCATACCGCCCCGCCTCCCCTGTCCTGAACCGTCATCCTGTCATGATCGGGATCGATCGCCCAGTTGATTCCAACGTGGCTGGCTTCGTCCGGACGCAGTCGGCAACGAAGCGCTCAGCCACAACACGCGTCCACCGCCGTCAGGCTGGAAATAGCTCAGTGTTTCAGGATGCGCCGGGCCTAATTCTTCTGGCAATAATTTCTTGGACCAGATCGAGCCTTATTCCCATTCGAACGGAAATGACACCGGGGTGTTCTCCCTGACTGTGACGGAAGAGAACTTCGGCCTCCCGGCGATTTGCATTCCGGTAGATACGCAGGATGCTGACGACATTCGCGACCGTGAGGCGCAATGCCGCAGAAATTTCACCAACGCTCCGGCCGTGAGATGCTTGTTCCTGTACATTGCGGATTGCCCGGTCCAGCGGAGTGTCTCCAGGGATGAGCACAGGGGTGGCATCCGGGTCAGGTGCAGAGAGAATATTCTGCCCGGCTTCCAGGAGTCGGGGATAAATAGCGCTTTGGCTTATGTGGAAGATATTTGAGGCCGTCTTGGCTGAGGCGGTAATCCGGTAGACATCGACGATGTTGGGAATGTCACTCTCCAGCGGGTCGGGGAGTGCCCGTGCTGGTAGTCCCGCGAGTGCCGTGTGGCGTTCGACGAAGGAGTGGGAGCGGCCGGTGAGCACTGTTATCTGCGTGCTGGTGTATCCCTGGCGGCGCAGCAATGCGACCGCTGAGCCGGGCAAGGGGGTCTTCGCTGGAATGAGCACGAGTGACTTGGCCTGCTGGGCGAAATGTGCATCTGCGAGTCGAGTTCTCACCGTTTCACGTGAGACTCCAACCTTTCGTGCAATGGCTTCATAACTCATCCCGCTCTTACGCATCCACACGAGGTCCTTTTCTATTATTTCAGATTTCAGACGCGATCCGCGCTTCCGTGGCTTGACGCTCAGTCCGATAAGCGTGTTTCGCGTTTTCCAGTACGAGTACCCGAAAAGCCAGCTAATGCGTTCTATGCTGAGCTCCAGGGCGTACAGCTGTTTTATTGCGACTCCAATTTTCTCCGGCGCTGGAATGGCGTGAGGGTCTGGATTCACTCCTTCGTTCTTCAATGTTGATTTAATTGTTTCAATCGATTCGAGGTAAAGGCTCGACAGGTTTTCCAGCGGGCATCCGGCTGACTGATGGAGCACTGCCATTTCTGCAGCACGGGTGGCTCGACCTCTCCCGGCAGGCGGCTCTGGTCTCCGAGAGCGAGGGTTGGTAATTCCGCCAGAATTAGGCGGGGTTACATCTGCAGGCATTCCTGTAATTCCTCTGATCTCGGCCGGAAGGCTGCCTCGGGGCAGTTGCGTATGCGGATCGGCCCGGTGGTGAGGGTCTGACAGCGCCTGGCCACGTCTGCGGTGCCGCGAGGTGCATGAAGGTCGACGGTTGCTTGGCGAGTTGGCTCAGGGCGGCAGTTGGCGCGTAACTCTGCTCCAGACCGGTTTCGTTCAAGAGCAGCGTGAACGTGCCGGTGTGCCGCGTGGATATGTCCCGGCGTGAGCGGAGCCAGTAGGGGCGGGGAGTTCGGACCTGCGGATGGGGCGGACACAGTGGCCCTGCATACGAGGGCTTTCCGGCGCCCGGCGCCCGGCGGGTGGCGGCGAGGGCGACGGACCGGGCAAGGCGCCACGCGGTCCCGTCGGGTTCCCGCGTATGACGTACACGGGTTCCTCAGCGGCGGTGATCGGGAAGGGCGCGGGAGCTGCTCGGGGCGGGGCCGAGTGGTCAGGTCATGCGGGTGAGGAGGTCCTGGACGCGGGCGGCGTCCGCGGGGTTCAGAGGCTGGTAGTGCTCGCGGGCCTGGGTGTAGTAGGTGCGGGCGTCGGCGGGGCGGTCGCTGGCCTCCGCGGCCTGTCCGAGCCACTCCAGTACCCGGGCGGCCAGGTGCGGTGCCTGGGCGGCCCGGACCTCCAGGAGAGCCTCGTGCAGAGCCTCCTCGGCGTCCGGGACACAGCCCAGCTGGATGAGTGCGCGACCCTTGTGCGCCAGAGCCCGGGCGGCGTCGTGCGGGTCGGGCTCGTCCAGGAGCGCATTCCGGGCCGTCACGAACCGGCTCAGGGCCTCCTCGGGACGGCCCTCCGCAAGAGCCACCTCGCCCAGCGCGATGTCGCTCAGGGCCACTCCGCGCTCGTAGCCCTCGGACGTCGACAGATCCTGGGCGAGGGAGAGAACCCGCTGCGCCTGGGCCAGGTCGAGCTGCTTCAGGTGGGTGACTCCCAGCTCGTGGAATGCCTGGGCCGTGCCGAGAACGTCGGTCTGGGCCAGTTGGAATACGTGGTAGAAGGTCTCCACGGCCTGGTCCAGGGCCCCGCTGTCGCGCTGGGCGAGGCCGAGGGCGTTGAGGAGGTGCCGCTCGGCCAGGGCCGGGCCGGTGCTGTCCTGGCGGAGGGAGTCCAGGGCCAGGGTGTGAAGATCGGTCCAGTCGTGCCGGGCATCCGACCGCCACCACGGCCACATGCTGTAGACGGTGCGCCAGACGTAGGTGTGGTGTCCGGCCGTGTGTGCGGCGCGGACGAGAGCGATGAGGTTGTCGCCCTGCGCCGTGAGCCAGGCGAGTGCGCCGTCGGGGCCGGTGTGGCGGACGGGGTGGTCCGGGGCTACGGGTTCGAGGCCGAGGGTGTGGTGGTGGCTGGGGGTGATGAGGGCGTCTGCCGCGGCAGTGGCGGCCAGAGCCCAGCCGAGTACCAGGACCAGGCGCTGGTCCTGCCCGTGCGGGTGCGCGGTCTCCTGGGCCTGGCGGCGGAGTTCGGGGGAGGGGAAGCGGAAGACGCGGCCGCGCGGACCGGCGCCTGCTTCGTCCGGGCATTCCTCCAGCAGGCCCGCGGAGGTCAGGGACCGGAGCGTGATGGCGGCCGCGTCCGGGTCGGTGCCGCAGAGGGCCGCCGCGAGGCAGGCGTCAACGTCCTTGACGGGCAGCAGTGCGATCTGGGCGTACGCAAAGGCGCTGTCCGGGGACAGTCCGGCGTGGGCGGCATCGTGGTGAGTGGTCATGGTGGCTCCTGATGTTGATGGCATGGGCCGGGCAGGCCGGTGATGTGATGCCCTGGACCGGTGCATGCACGGTGCAGGGCGGGGGTGCTACAAGCGGAGGGCAGGCGACGGTGACCCCTCCGGTGACCGTGTCCGCCTGGAAGACGACACCGGCGGTGGCATCAGGCCAGGGGAGGTGCGCGGTCACCGCGGCGCGGCGGAGCACGAGTTCGTCGTCGGGGTATGCGGCCCGTTCGGCCACCTACGGCATCGTGGTCCACACGGTGGAGCCGCCGAAACAAACGTGCGGTCTGTGCGGCGTCGTGTACTGCGGTGGCGCAGACGGGCACGGGTTTCATGGTCCGCAGGCTCTCTGCCAGGTGGAGCGGGTCGGGCAGGGTGGCGGCGGAAAAGGCAGGTCCGCTGCCACGTGGGCGGGTTTGCCGGGGCCGCGCGATACCACCCCGGACCGTCTCATACCTCGTGCCGAGCTCCAGCAGCCGCCACAGTCCCCCCTGGCTCGCAGCGCACCGGTACAGGCCGGTCAGCGAGGTGATCTGTGCCATTGAGAGGTTGCAGTAACCGCTCTCCCAGGCCCGCACGGTCTCCGATGTGGTCTGGAGGAGGTCCGCCGACTGCTCGGGCAGCATCATCCTGCGTTCGCGCGCATCCCGCAGGAACGCGCCGACGACCGCGGAAGCGGGGCTTGCCATGGTCACCGGGCACCTTCCAGCGTCCGCAGACCGGTGGCGCGCCACGGAGGGGCCTGACAGGAGACCGCCCAGTACATGCTGCCGGGCCGGGCCGGATGCTGCGGGGGCAGGGCGAGCCGTGCCCCGGCTCGCCACATGCGGGCACCCTCCCCGGCGCGCCATCCGGCCGCCATGGCCCGCGGGGCTGTGACCAGCAGAGCCGCGTTACCGTCGGGGTGCCCTATGACCGGTCCCCACTGATCGGCGGGTGTGCGCTCAAGCAGCTGACGGCACAGGGCGGGGGCGACTCGCAGGAGACCGCAGTCCACCCCAGTGACGACCACGGATCCGGGCGCAGGCCCGTCACCGACGGCGGCGTCTGCCCGGCCCCTCCAGGCCCGCGCGTCGGGGACCAGACGCAGCCGGTCCACCGGCAGGCCACGCGGCGCGGGACGGTGCCGTGAACGAGGGCCCATTCCACCGCGGTCCAGCACGACCACGCTGGACCGCGTGGTGAGGACACCGCGGCGCCACCCCCGCATGACCGTCCGCCACCCGGGCTCGTCCTCAGCCGCCCGGAGCCGTACCAGCGCTTCACGCACAAAACCCCGCGGCAGACCGGTCATCAGCGCGACGGCCTCCTCCAGCGCGGTGTCCGGCACGTCGAGGACGAGATGCCGCCACACGGCCAGGTCCGCCAGCACCAGCGTGATCGCAGGCCGCGCGACCGGTGGACGCGGAAGCTGCCGGTCCTGCAGTGCCCGGTGCATGAGCGTGCGCGTGTTGGTCAGTCCCCGGCCGCGCGCTATCGCGTCTATGGTCCGGCGGAATGCCGCCTGGGTGGTCCCGTACCGGGCCGCGGCCTCTTCCCAGGTCCCGCAGACCGCGAGAGTCTGGAGGGCGGCGCGGCTTTTCCCTGTCAGCTTCCAGGCGAGCAGGTGCCCATTCATGCGTTTCTCCCCGTGCTCCGGGGCTCGGGCGGGCATGTGACGGAGGACCGCTCCGTTCCGGCCTGCTGCCTGGCGAGGGCGTCGACATCCGCGGGGTCCGCCTCGTTCACCCGCCGCAGGTCGCGGACGAACCGGGTCGCGACGACGGCCGACAGCTGCCTCTCGTTTTCGAAGGGGACGAACTGGTCGGGCACCATCCCGCCCATGTCCCGCGGGAACCACATCCCGTAGACCCCTTCGAGGTCGGCCTCGGCCACCCACAGCAGCCGACGGCCGAGCTCCTCGAGCCGCGGGCACCAGTGGGTGGCGCAGCGGGCACAGGACGGTGGCATGTCGGTGAGCCCGGTGGCGGTGGCGGCCGCGCCGGTGCTGGTGGTGGCGGGAAGCACCCACAGGGGCCAGCCCTTTGGGTTCTGTGCCGCGGGCCGGGCGCATCCCTGGCACAGCAGGTTGGCCATGCAGTGGGCCTGCCGGTAGGGGGAGAGCTGGTTCCCGTCAGGCCTGCCGGACGGGAACAGTCCCGTGGTCTGCGCGAGCAGCACGTCGAAGTCGGGATACCGGTCGTACGGTGTCGGGTCGCGGTGCTCGATCCACCCGTTGGCGCCGGCTACCAGACGCGGGTCGAGCCGGAGTTTTCCCTCGCCCTCGGTCAGGGCCATGTAGGGCACGTGCGCGGCAGCGAGCGGACCGGCGGGGGTTTCGGGGAGGAGTCCGGGGCCGGGCGGCTTTGCTGTCTGAGCCGCCGACGTGAGGCTGGGCATGATCATCCAATTCGCAACGTGCGGACAAGGCGTAATGAGCAGAGGGTCAGGGGTGGCCGGGTGCGGCCGGGCCGTACCCGGGGTCGGCGAGAACGGGTGTGTTGGGGGCCGGGTGCAGGGCCAGGGCTGCGTGGGCGTGACCCTGGCCGGGCTCTGGCCGGGCGGTGTCCTGCCCCGGCCACTGGTCGGAGGGGACCAGTCCCGGCCGGACGATGGTCCACGGTCCGAGGAGTTGTGCGATCTGACCGGCCGGGCGGGGCCGGAACACGATGCTGTACCCGGCGTAGAGGCGGGTCAGTTCCCGCATCGCGGCGGGCGCGGTTTCGGTGGTGGCGTGGGACACGAACAGGGCACTGCCGGGGGCCAGCCGGTCGTGGAGACCAGTGGTCAGTGCGGCGGCCTCCTGGTCGGTCAGCCAGGCCAGCAGATCGCGGCACACCACGCCCACGGGCCGCCGGGTATCGATGACGCCGGTCAAGCCCCGGTCCGTCAGGAGGCTCTCGACGTGTCGGACATCGGCCTGGACGGCGACGGTACCGGAGCGGGTGGCCAGCATCATGCGGGCGTGCGCGGTGACCAGACGGGCACAGTCGACGTATGCGACGTGCGGAGTACAGAAAGGCTTGGCCGCCTCGTAGGTGTGCCGTGGCCCCCGGCTCGTCCCCGGGCCGGAGTAGGGCAGACCGCACCCCAGATCAAGGAACTGTGAGATCCCCCCACGGGCCATGCTCTCGACGGCTCGCTGCGCGCAGTGCCGGTGGGCGGCCACCGACTGCGGCAGCCACGGGGCGGCCTTCACGAGCAGGCCTGCGAGGTGCTGGTCCGCTTCGTAATTGTCGGTGCCGTCTGTGAGGCAGTCCGCGATCCGGGCGGGGTGCGGCGTACTGACCGTCAACTCGCTATTGCGCACCTGCCCTCCCGTTGTCCGGCGCCGCCGACGCGTCCGGTGCCGAAGCTGCTCCCACGGGGACCGGAACCGCCGAGGGAACGGATGCGCGTGCAGTGGCGCGGACTCTCAGCAGGTGCGCCCGCAGCCTCGCGGCATCGGTGGAGCTCAGCACTTCGTACTCGGCCAGCGCATCAGCCATCAGATCCTGTGCCGCCCGCGCATTACGGGCGGCCAGTTCGGCAAAGGCGAGGAACTCCAGGCTGCGGGCGGACCATAGGTCAGGTGCTCCGGCCAGGAACGCCAGGAACCCTTCCCGGGCCGCCCGCCCGTACTTCCGGGCGGACACGGTGTCACCGGCCAGGCAGCAGGCACGGGACAGGTAGGCCCTCGCCCGGCTGGCCTCGTAAGGGTCTCCGGCCGTGGTCAGCAGGTTCTGCGCGGCCGTGAGTCGCTCGACGGCGACCGCATGCCGTCCTTGGAACATGTCGATGCGCGCGTGCACGATGTCGGTGAGTGCGACTTCGCGCCATGACCCGTTCTCCTTACTCACCCGCAGTGCCTGATCAAGGAACGCGCGGGCGTCGGCGAAGCGCCGGGCTGCGCAGTGCGTGGCCCCTATCCCGCGCAGTGCCTGGGCAGTTGCCCGCCGGTCGAGGATGACGGCGGACATCTCCAGGACATCACTGAACCGGCCCCGTGCCGCCTCGTGGCTGCCGGCCGAGCGCAGAGCGGTACCAAGAGAAAGTGCCAGCACCATGTATGCCTTCGCGTTGCCACACTCGATCGCGGAACGCACCGCGAGCTCGTGCGCAGTGATCCAGTCCGGATACCGGCGGTGCTGCCGCCAGGAGGGCCGCATCGCGTGGACGAGCTGCCATACCTGCCGGTGCAGCCCCGCCTCCGCGGCGGCGCTGATCACCGCCATGCAGTTGCGGTGCTGGCTCTCCAACCACTGGAAGGCATCGTGCCGCGTGGCGAATGCGATGCGCAGGTGCGCCTTCGCGTAGGAGCAACTCAGCCGATCGTGGCTGGAAGTCACCATCTCGCTGACCGCCACAGCATTGGTCACGAGCCATTTCGCCACCCTGTCGAGAAGCAGCCCGGCCGGCTCATCACCGCAGGCCCTGCTCAGGGACTGGGCATGGGCCCGTGCAGCTGGTCCGAGCCTGTACAGAGGTCCGCGGACCGGATGCTCCTGCTCACCGCACCTCAGCAGCAGTCCGGCCCGGCTCATGGTCCGCAGGGCGGAGGCCGCAGCACGACGGGGGAGAATTTTTACACCAGTGACGAGCTCGGCGTCGAGGTCGACAACAGGGAGCACGCCTAGGCGGCGGTAGGCGCGCGCGGTGGGCTTTGACGCCGAGGCGTAGGCGCGCGTGAGATCAACCATGGCGCATGCCGGGCGTGAGGGAGCGGACACCGTGGCATCGTGCGGCCTGCGCCAGCGTCGGCGACTGCGTGAGGCTGTGCATGTCATTCGATTCGGAGAAGGGCGGGCATAAAGGACGGGTCGTCGGAACGGTTACGCGAGGCGATGGGATGAGGCTCGCGGGACGGCGGGACGTCACCCGGCGGCCTGGTGCGCGGCTTGACCGCAGTCCCGGCGAAAGGGCGCGGAGGCCGTCGACGAGCGGGACACCCTCGTACGCCCGGGCGATTTGCCACGGGCGGGTCTTCCACTCCGGCCAGCCGTGCCCCGGGTGAATCAGCGGGGTCATTGACCCACTCCCGTCTGCGGGCCAGCCGTGTGCGGGACCGCGTGAGCGGAGGCATACGGGGCCCCGGCGGGGGCGACGGGGTGCGTGCTCGTTGCCGCCGCGCGCAGACGTACGCGTGTCTCGTCCGCTGTCAGAGCAGCCGTGAGGGCGCCGTTGACGAGGCCGCCCAGACGGGCTTCCGCGGCGGGACCGGCGTCGTACACCGCGGACCCGTCGGCCTCGGTGATGTAGACCCAGAGGTCATCGGCGGAAGCGGGGGCGGAGGCGGGGACGATGAGTTCCGTGAGGGGGCCGGCCTCCCGGCGCAGGTGGGTATGCGGCAGCAGACGCAGCTGGACACGGTCGTCGTCAGCAGCGGCCAGCAACCGCTGGAGCTGCGCGCGACGCAGTTCCGGATCGCGGGGCAGCCGGCCCAGCACGGACTCGTCCGTGATCACTGTCGTGTCCGTGCCGATGATCCCGGGGCGCGGGATCCCGGCACCGAAACCACCGAGTGGCGAGGTGTGGTCCGGCTCCCGAAGGAACCCGGGAAGCTCCCGGGTGTAGAGGACGGCCGCTGTCGCGCGGTGCTCGAGCGCGGCAAGACGGCCCTGCCAGCCCGAGCCGGTGTCCACCACGCTCTCGCCGGCCACCAGGTCGGCATCGGCCGCGGCCTGGAGGAAATCCACGAGGCCCCTGCACACCTGCTCCGGCATGTTGTATGGGCCGGTGAGCAGGGCTGTGATCTCGTCCAGGCCCAGAGCGTAAGTGCCGTTCTCGGCGCCGAGGAGCTTCCCGCGTGTCAGGGCGGCCTTCTTGCAGACGGCCGCGACGCCGAGCTCGCGGGACATCCGCAGACTGCGCAGGTAGACGCCGGCGATGAACAGGCCGACCGAGGAGCCGGTGCTCGTCGGGGAATAGGCGGTCCGGTGCGGGGCAGCAGCGCCCGGGTGCGCGTGCCGGAGGGGCTGATGGGCTGTCACGATTGTCTTTCTCTCTGGGAAACAGATGGGGCCGGTGGCCTCCCGGGGGTAGGACGGGAGACCACCGGGGGCGCGGGGCGCGCCTGCCTTTCCGGCCTCGTGGTGCGGCACGTGGCCTGGCCGCACGGCCGGAAAGGTTCCCCGGGGAGGCTGTGTCCGTCATGCGGACCCAGCGTGGTCGGGGTAGTCAGCACAAGGCGTCGGCGTGCTGAAGGATGACCGCGTACGCGTGCGCCTGGTCCGGCGAGGGGTAATCGGCTGCGCATGCGATACCGGGGTTGCGGATGAGCCAGGAGGAGTGGTCCGGCTGCTTGAGGAGATCGCGTACCTCCGCGGCGGTTCGCGGCCGGTTGGGCAGTCCGGCCTTGGTGTAGAGCCTGGCGGCGGCCTCGGCCGAGCCGTCCGGGCACAGGTCCGCGGTGGCGTGGGTGAGGGAGAGGACACTGCCGGGCGGTGCCAGCGCGAGGACGGAGGACACGATCTCGCGGGCGGCGGCGGAGAGGAATTGGTCCAGGACGCTGTGCAGCAGGAACGCGGTGGGCTGCTCGAGGTCGAGGTCGGAGGCCGTAAGGGCATGACGGATCTGACCGGTGTCCCGCAGGTCCGCTCGCCTGAAGCCGTGGCTCTGGAAGACGTCGGGCAGGAGGCCCGGGCCGTGCTTGATCACGTACGGATCGGCGTCGATGTGGAGGACCTTGAAGTCCAGGCCGAGGGACGCGGCGGACGCGACGGTGTGGGGGAAGCGCCGGCTGGGCGTCGGCAGGCCGCTGCCCAGATCGACGAACTGCCTGTAGCCGAGGGCTCGGAGGACTCGGATGGTGGCGTGCGCGTAGGTACGGGCGGCCTCCAGGGAATTCCCGGCCCAAGGCGCCACCTCAAGTACGCCAGCACCCAGACCACGGTCGACGGGATGGTAGAGGCCTTCGCCGTCGAGCAGCCAGTGGATGATTCTGGCAGTCGACGGCGCGATGCCCGTCACAGCGCGGTCCATCGCCGACATGAGGGTCGTCACGCGTGGGCTCTCTTCTTGTGTGAATGTTGGGCCGGTGGTTCCCCGGGACGTAGGAGGGGCCGGGGAACCACCGGGGCGGACACGGCTGGTCTGGTAGGTCAGCGGGGGGCGTCGGGGTGGACCAGGATGGCCGCGTAGGTGCCGCTGGTATGTGCGGGGGCGGGCGTGCGTGTGTGGGTGGCGTGGTAGGCGGCCGCGGCTGTGATGCCGGGGGCGCGGATGTGCCAGGCGCGGTGGGCTGGTGGTTCGAGGAGGCCGCGTATCTCCGTGGCGGTCCGTAGCTGCATGGGCAGTCCGGCCGTGGTGAAGCAGCGGGCGGCGGTCTCGGCCGAGCCGTCCGGGCACAGGTCCGCGGTGGCGTGGGTGAGGGAGAGGACACTGCCGGGTGGTGCCAGGCTGAGGACCGGGGTCACGATCGCGCGGGCGTCGGCGCCGGAGGGGATCTGCTCGAGGACGTTGTGCATCAGGAAGGCCGTGGGCTGTGCCGGGTCGAGGCCGTGGAGCGGGAGTTCCCGCAGGATCTGGTGCATGTTCCGCAGGTCCGCGTGCAGGAAGCGGTGCCGGGTTCCGTCGGGCAGGAGGCCAGGGCCGTGCCGGATGACGTACGGGTCCGCGTCGATGTGGAGGACGGTTGCGGCTGGGCCGGCGGACACGGAGGTGGGCGGCAGACGCGGGTTGGGGGTCGGCAGGCCGCTGCCCAGGTCGACGAATTGCTTGATTCCGCGGCCGGTGAGCATGCGGACGGTGGTGTGCGCGTAGCGGCGTGCGGTCTCGACGGCGGTTTCGAACCAGGGTGCCGCCTTGAGTATGCCGGTGCCCAGGAGCCGGTCGGCGGGGTGGTGATGGTGTTCTCCGCCGAGGAGCCAGTGGGTGAGCCGGGCACTGGACGGTGTGATGCCCGCAGGGACGCCGAGGCCCGTGGGGGCGGTGAGGGCGGGGGCGTTCACGGCCGGGCTCCTTGGGCGGGTGTGGTTGTGGTGAGGGCGGGGCGGTTCATGCGCGGGCCTCGTTCAGGCGGGCGGGGAGGGTCTGGACGGAGTTGGAGATCAGGGACGGCACGGGCACCAGGGAGTCGGGCGGTGCGGCGAGGGACAGGCCGGGGAAAGCGGTGAACAGGGCTTCGAGGGCGACGGCGGCTTCCATCCGCGCGAGGGGGCCCCAAGGCAGACGTGGGGGCCGCCGCCGAAGGCCAGGTGCCGTTCCTGGACGCGGGTCAGGTCGAACTCGTGTGCGTTGGCGCCGTGCTGGGCGGTGTCGCGGCCGGCCGCGCTGTAGGGGGCGAGGACGGCTTCGCCGGCGGGTATTGTCACGCCGCCTATGCGAAGGTCCTCGGTGGGGTAGCGGGCAAGGAAGTTCCCGATCGGCGCGTCCCAGCGCAGCGTCTCCTCGACGACGACGGGCCACACATCGGTGTCGGAGTTCAGGGCGAGGCCGAGCTGGTCGGGGTGGGTGAGCAGGGCGCGCAGCGCGTTGGTGATGAGGCTGAGGGTGGTCTCGTGGCCGGCGGAGATCATCAGCCAGAGGGTGCCGGTCAGTTCGGTGTGGCTGAGGATGTCCGGGTTGTCGGTCTGGGTGGAGATCAGGGCGCTGACGAGGTCATTGCCCGGCGTCGTGCGGCGTTCCTCGACGACGTGGTCGAGGAGGGCGTAGATGAGGTGCTGGGTGGAAATGACCTCGTCGGGTGAGGCGGTGGTGTCGAAGATGCTCTGGACCAGGTGTCTCATCTGGGGCCGGTGGTGGCCGGGGATGCCGATGACGTCGCAGATGACGGCCATGGGCAGGGGGTAGGCCAGGTGCGCGCGCAGGTCGACGACACCGTCCGGGCCGGCGTGGCGGGGCAGTTCGCGGACGAGCTGGTGGGCGAGGGTGGTGATCTGCGGGCGCATGGCCCTGACGCGTTGGGGTGTGAGGACCTGGGTGACGGCTCTGCGCAGGCGGTGGTGGCCCTCGCCGTCGGCGGTCACCATGTTGGTGACCTTGACCATGCCGGTCAGCGGCCAGTCGTCGGGGATCCGGCCGGTGCGCAGGGCCGTCCACCGGTGCCAGTCCTTGCTGACCGAGTTGCTGGCCACCAGTTCGTGGAGGAGGCGGTGCGTGGTGACGGCCCAGCCTTCCACCTCGCCGGGCAGGATCACCTTCACGACCGGTCCGAGCTCGCGCAGCCGTGCGGCTTCGCCCTGGTGGTCCTTGCCGGTCGGGTCCAGGCGCAGGACAGGGACGTGCGGTGCAGTGCGGTGTGATGCTGTCATGGTCTACCTCCGGTGCACGGTGCGAGAGCGGGCGGACTGGTTGGTCGGTTCAGGTGGTGGGGCTGGTGGTCGGGGTGAAGCCCACGGGCAGGGATGCCAGGTGGCGCATCCAGGGGGACGGGGCGGTCGATTCGGTGCCGGTGAGCCGGATGCCGGGCAGTCCGTGCAGGGCCTGTTCGACGGCGGTCCGGGCGATCAGCCGGGCTGGTGTCTCGGCCGGGCACCGGTGCGGGCCCGCGCTCCATCCGAGGTGGGAACGGTTCCCGATCTCCCGTTCCATGCCGGCGGGGTGGATCCGCGGATCGGCGTTCGCGGCGGCCAGGCCGAGGATCAGGGCGTCGCCGCGGGCGATCCGCCGCCCGCCGAGCTCGGTGTCCATCAGGGCGTAGCGGGCGGGGAAGTGGGTCATGGGCGGGTCGCGCCACAGGACGTCGTCCAGGGCGTCGTCGATGCCGAGGCGGCCACCGCGCAGCCGGCTTTCGAACCGGGGGTCGGTCAGCATGAGCCACAGGGCCCGGGAGATCCAGGCAGAGAGGGTCTGCTGTCCGGCGGAGATGAGCACGACGAGGGACTGCAGGATCTCGCTGTGGGAGCGCAGGTCGGGGTGCTGGACCAGGGCGGTGGCCAGGTCCTTTCCCGGGGCGGCCCGGCGGGCGTGTATCAGCTGGGCGAGGATGGCTTCGAAC
This sequence comes from Streptomyces sp. NPDC058195, assembly GCF_042883525.1. Lineage (NCBI taxonomy): Bacteria > Bacillati > Actinomycetota > Actinomycetes > Kitasatosporales > Streptomycetaceae > Streptomyces > Streptomyces sp. NPDC058195. The sequence goes on along the minus strand of NZ_JBHVVM010000040.1, from coordinate 17,545 downwards.
TGTTGGTTGCCCTCCTGGGAGTCATCGGCCGACCCGAACAGCTTGGCGAGAGCTGCCAGCAGGTCCTGGCCTTCCTGCGGGTTGAGGCCGGACATCTCGGCGAGCGCGAGGAGCGCGACGCTCTGGGAGTACTCACCGACCAGGTCCGCATGTCCGCGGTGCCGGAACACCTCGATGCGTTCGCGGCACGTGCGTTCCACCGCCCGGCGTACCTGGCGGTGGTCGACGGCGGCCAGGGCGGCGTCCAGCGGGCGGCGTAGGCGCCGGTGCTTGGGACCGTCGGCGCCGATGACGTTGTCGCGGTAGAACATCATCGGCCCCAGCCCGGAATCGGGTTTGACGACGCCGTTGATCCAGTCCGCCCAGTTCCGTGCGTCGCGGCTGAAGACCCGCTCGTTGCGGACGAGCGCCCGCAGCTCCTGGTGCCCCATCACCAGCCAGGCGTTCACGCCCGGCTCGAGCTCAACACGGGCCACTGGCCCCCACTCATCCCACAGTTGGGCGTAGGTGTCCGGAAGGCTGGTGCTGGCGGTGATGCCGGACAGCGGGAGCGGCCGGCCGGCCGTGTGCGCGAGGCAGGCCAAGGGCGGGGTCGTCATACGGTCTCCTGGACAGAAGGTGCGGACAGGTCCGAGCCGAGCGCGTGTTGCACGAGGGTGATGAGGGTGTTTACCGACGACTTCCGGTCGGTGGCCGCGAACTCCACCACGGGCGTCCCGGGTAGCAGGTCCAGTGCTGCCAGCAGCTCCTCGGGGGTGTGCTTCTGTGTGGTCGGGAAGACGTTGACCGCCACGATGAACGGCAGCTTGTGCACCTCCAGCTCGCCGATCACGTCAAAGCTGGCTGCCAGGTCACGGGTGTCGACCAGGACGACCACACCTATGGCCCCCTCGGCCAGGCCCTCCCACATTTTCCAGAAGCGCTGCTGCCCCGGCGTGCCGAACACATACAGAACGGTGGTGTCGCTCACCGTGATGCGCCCGAAGTCCATCGCGACGGTCGTGTGGGTCTTCGCCGGGCTGCTGGGGGTGTCGATTCCGACGCTCGCGACCGTCATCGGCTCCTCGGTGCGCAGCGGGGTGATCTCGCTGACGGACCCCACCAGAGTCGTTTTGCCGACACCGAGCGGACCGGCAATGAGGATCTTGACCGCGCTGGTCGTCGTCGCGGGAAGTCCGGAGCGGTCAGAGTTTCTGGAGACCATGCAGCACCTCAAGCAGCAGATCGCGGTCGGCGGCGTCAGCCTTGGGGATGGGCTCCCGCCAGCTCAGATGGTTGGAAACGACGAGGTCAGCGGCCAGCACACTGACGACACTGACCGGCAGCCCGAGCAGGGCTGCGGCCTCCACGAGGGAATGCATCCGGGAGCACAGCTCGAGCAGCTGCCGCGTCTGACGGCTCGCCGTCGGCGGCAGCGGAGCGGTTGACCCCGTGGCGACCAGCAGCGCCTCGACACGGAGCAGGCGTCCCTCGGCACGGCCACCCGTGAGCACATAGGGCCGTAGGGGGTGGTCCTGGTAGCCCTCCCCGACGTCAGCCATGCTCGGGGACAGGGGTCCTGGCGCGCGATGTCATCGCAGCGCCCACCTTCTGCACCTGCTCCTGCATGAACTGGGCGATCAGGCCCGGGTCGACCTCCGGACCAGTGACCACGGCGAGCACGGCCGACCCCTTGACCGGCCGCAGGAAGATGCAACCGTCCGTGATGCTGATCACCTGATGGCCCGGACGTGCGTCCACGAGAGCGCCGTCCTCAGGAACGGCGGGCGACGAGTACTCGCGGGCAAGCGCCTTTGCCAGGGACTGCAGCCCGGAGACCGACGCGGCGGTCCGTTCCGCCAACTCCCTGTTCGTGGCGGAGCAGTGAGCCTTGACCAGGCCGTCGCTGGTGACGAGCACGGTGTGACGTACACCCGGCAATTCCGGAATCGGTCCCAGCAGCCAGTCCGGATCATTCACGTGGTCCGTCGATGCCGTCATGTCAGTACCCCTTCGGTCCGTGCGTGTCACTGGAATCCGCAGCCGGCTCTCCGGGCGCGAAGTAGTTCTTCATCCACTCGCCGGCCGCCGCGGGCGTCTCGTCCGACGCCGTGACAGCCTCCGGCGCGGCGGTCTCCTCCACCTGTGCCGCCTCACCGCGGCGCGAACGCCGCGTGGGAAGCCCTCCCGAACGCGCGTGCCGGCCACGACCATCAAGGTCCCCGGGCTGCTCGTTCGCGGCACGCGTTTCCAGGCCCCTGCCATTCGTTGCCGTCCCGGCAGGGACACTGAGCGGCAGTTCCGTCACCAGGCGCTCGGGAATCCGGACCACCGCCCGCAGCCCCCCGTACACCGACATCTGCACATCGGCGTGCAGGCCCAGCCGGCGCACGTACTCACCAACCACGGCCAGGCCCATCTGCGGCACCTCGCCCAGATCCGCGATCCCACGCCGGACATTGCCCGACACCACCGCGCTCATCTCGGCCAGCTGGTGCTCAGTCACACCATCCCCGCAGTCGTCGATCTGGATGATCGCCCCCTGCTGCACCGTGGTGACCTGGACCATCACCCGCGAGGAGGGCGGCGACGACTGGGCCGCGTTCGCCAGCAGCTCGGCCACCATGTGAATCAGGCCCTCGGCCGCCTCCGCGACAACCCCCACGGTCTGGTCCCCGACCACATCGACGCGGGAGTACGGCTCGATGCGCCCGCTGCCCGCCCGGGCCACATCCACCAGAGCCAGCGGCGACGTCCACTGCTGACCGGGAGCCTCACCGCACAGCACCGTCAGACTGGCCGCCTGACGGGCCTGCTGCGCGGCCAGATGGTCAAGACGCATGCACGCCTCTGTCACAGACGGATTGCCGGGGTTCTCGTCACTCAACCCGGCCACGCGCTGCTGCGACCGGTGCGCGGCCGCCTGGACCCGCCGCGCCAGAGCGACCACGGCGAGCCGGACCGTCTCCAGGTCCGCGGCCTCCTTCCCGGCGGCCGCCGCCAGTTCGAGAGCCTGCCCGACCACCGCGGCGACCTCCTCATCGGCGACGGCGCTGCTCCCCGCGACCGCGACCTCCCCGCGCAGGGCCGCTGGCAAGTCCACATCCACCAGCTGACGCAGCGCCCGCAGCAGACCCTCGTGCCGTACCCGCGCCTTGTGTGCCTGCTTCTCCTCCCACACCAAATCCTCGCGCCGCTTCGTTTCCGCGGTGTCGGCCCGGTCCTTCTCCTGCTGCCGGGCTTCCTCCGCTTCGGCCAGGGCGCGCACAGCCTCTGCTCTGGAGCGGCTCAGTCGCACCACGAAAACCAGCACGCCCGCGAGGAGGACGCTGAGGGTGGCTATCTGAATCGTCATGGATCTCTCGTCATCAGTCAGAATCCTGAACGGACATACGTCTCGTCATCTCGTCGCCGCGGCTCCGGCTCTCGTGATCAGGCGCAGCGTGCCTCGCTGACCGGACATCTCCCGTCGCGGACCGCGGGCGACCGCCGCAGGGCCATCGCATGGTGCAACCCATGGCCCAACCGGTCCCCGTCGGTCGTCGCCGCGCTATTACCGCGGCTGTGCGAGGTGATCCAGAAGCGTGAAGGGCACGCGGGCGGGCAGCTCGAACCGAGAGCCAGAGTGTTGAGGGTGGCGCTGGGGCGGCATTCGGAGCCGGGGGCCGTCCACCGCCCCGCGGTCCCCAGGGGGACCGGAACGAGCACGGTGCTGTGCTGGCGGCAGACCAGGCACGGGCCGACCCGCGCGCCGGTGTCCAGCAGATATCTGAGCGCGGGGAGCGCCACGCCAAGGCCGATCCGCACCGCGTCGAACTCCGGCGGTACACGGACCGGGGGCTCCTTGCCGAACCCCACCGTCACACCCGGCAGGAGCATCTGCTGGACGGGCATGCGCTGGCCGACCACACCGGCCGGTCGGCCCGTCCCCAGCAGATCGTCGGTGAGGTCGAGTACGGGCAGAACACTCATGCCGCACTCGCTTCCCGCTCGGTCCCGGCCAGCCGGACCGCGCTCAGGACGGCGCTGAGATGCGAATAGGCCTGGGGAAAATTGCCCAGCCCCCGCCCAGCGACCGGGTCGTACTCCTCGGCCAGCAGACCCACATCGCTGCGCAGCTCCAGCAAGTGCTCGAACAGGGCCTGTGCCTGGGCGCGTCGGCCGGTGAGGACGAGCGCGTCGACCAGCCAGAACGAGCACAGCAGGAACGTCCCCTCGTCCCCGGGCAGACCATCGGCGCCGGCCTCGGGCCCGGCAGTGCGGTAGCGGTGCACCAGGCCGTCGGGCGTGGCGAGCTCCCGCATGACCGCGTCGACCGTGCCGACCACCCGGGGGTCGTCCGGCGGCAGGAACTCGACCGCGGGTATCAGCAGCAGCGCGGCGTCCAGCTCCCGCGACCCGTAGGACTGGGTGAACGTGTTCCGCTCAGGGTCGAAGCCCCGCGCACACACATCCGCGTGGATCTCCGCGCGCAGCGCCATCAGCTCGGCAAGGTCCATCTCCAGGACCCCGTCCTCCACCAAGCGCACCGCCCGGTCGACCGCGACCCACAGCATCACCTTGGAGTGCACGAAGTCGCGCCGCCCGCCGCGCACCTCCCAGATCCCGTCGTCGGGCTCCCGCCAGTGCCGCCGGACGTAGCCGACCAGCCGTTCAATCAGTACGGCCGATTCGTCGCACCGCGCCACACCACGCTCGTGAGCTGTGAACAGTGTCTCGACGACCGCGCCGGGCACATCCAGCTGGAGCTGGTGAACCGCACCGTTGCCAATCCGGACCGGACGCGAGTTCTCATACCCCGGCAGCCAGCACAGCTCCCGCTCGGCCATCTCCCGCTCACCGCCGACCCCGTACATGATCTGGAGCCGCTCCGGATCACCGGCCACCGCCCGCAGCAGCCACCGCCGCCACGCCTCGGCCTCCTGCCCGTACCCGGTGAGCAGCAGAGCGGACAAGGTGTTCGCCGAGTCACGCAGCCAGCAGAAGCGGTAGTCCCAGTTCCGCACACCGCCGATCTCCTCCGGCAGCGACGTCGTGGGCGCGGCGACGATCCCGCCGGTCGGCGCGTACGTCAGGGCCTTCAGCGTGATCAGGGAACGGACCACCGCCTCGCGGTAGGGCCCCTCATACGTGCACTGCGCGACCCAGCCCCGCCAGAACTCCTCCGTCGCCGTAAGAGCCGCGAAACCGTCAGGCAGATCGGGAGCCCCGCGGTGGGAGGACTGCCAGCCGAGAGTGAAGACCAGCCGATCGCCCGCGGCAACGGTGAAGGCGCTGCGCACCGTTCCGTCCTTCTCCGTGCTCTCCGCCTCGGCAGGGATGGCAAGCCAGAGTGCGTCGGGGCCGCTGACCGCGACTGTGCGCCCGTCGGACTCGTAGATCCAGGGCAGGTGCTGCCCGTACCCGAATCGTGGGCAGTACTCCGAGACCATGTCCACGCTGCCGGACACACCCTCGATGATCCGGATGGCCTGCGGCGTCCCGTCGCGGGGCGGCATGAAGTCAGTGACGCGGACCGTGCCGTCAGCGGTCTCCCACTCGGAATCCAGGATGAGGGAATCGCCGCGGTACCGGCGCCGGTCGGCGTACGGCGCCGGCGCGCCCTCCATGACGAAGGGGCCTATCCGCCAGAAGCCGTGATCCTCGGCACCAAGCATCCCGGCGAATACTGCGTCGCCATCGAACCGCGGCAGGCACAGCCAGTCCACCGAACCGTCACGACAGACCAGGGCAGCAGTCTGCATGTCTCCGATGAGCGCGTAGTCCTCGATACGGCGGTGCATGGGATTCCGATCTGAGCTTGGGAGAGCCCGGAACACCGGGCGGATCGCGAAAGAATGGATGAGGAGTCACCGGGGCCGCGGCGGCAAACAGCGGTTGCTGCCGCCGCGGCCCCGGTGGCCGTCTTGAGAGACGGCCGGGAGCCCGTTTACGTCGTCCTGGCGGAGGACAGCGGCGGGAAGGCCCCCTGGCGGGAGATCTCGGACGATGCACCGACAGATGCGGGGGCAAGAGGCGGGGACGGAACGCAGGCGCCAGCGTGCAGGCGAAGCGCGTCGGCCAGGCATGGACGGAGGGATGGCCCCCCGGGCAGAGGACAGGGTGCGGAGTCCTGGGTACTCCAGGGAAATGTGTCCCAGCGCAGCCCGGTCGTGGGAGGCAGTGCCAGCGACTCGCCGGGGCCCGCTGCGACGGTCACGGAATCCGCCAGATCGGACAGCGGCCGTCCGGTCCCCGCTTCGACGAGGAGGACGACGTGACTCGAGTCCGCGACCAGGCAGGGCACAGGTCCCAGTTTTTGGCGGCCGAACAGGACCATCGCCTCCATGCCGACGGCGTGCGGCACCGTGACGGCATCGAAGGCCGAGCAGTACGTGGCCAGCTGGGTGTTGGGGTCCGTCGTCAGTTCAGCGATGGCTCGGTCTGCAGACACGATCGAATTCTCGACGCGGAGTAGCCAGTTCAGGACCTGTTCGTAGGCGGTGACCAGCGCCTGAGTGTCCCTGGCCAGCGGGGGCCATTTCGCATAGGAATTCACCGATTCCTCCTGTCAGCACATGCGTCGAACCCGGGCCGGAGAGCGAAGCGCGGTATTCCCAGGGCTCTCAGACACACGCGCGTTCCTCGGAAGGCTCTGCGTCCGTGGAGATAGCGATAGTTGTCGAGCAGGTATCCCTGTCCCGGAGACAAGGCAACGACCCGCTGGCTGGCTTCGATGGCTTCGCGAAGGCGCGGCAGACAGTGCTGCACCACCGGGTTGAACTGCGCGAGCGCGTCCTGCCGGAATCGAACGGAAATCCGACCGCCGGGGTGGTGAGTGAATATCCGCGACGGACGTCCTCCACCATCGCCGTAGTACGCGACACCCGGCCGGCTCATGAGTTCCACAGCCTCCGGGTACCTACGGGACAGGAACGCGTGCACGTCCCGCCCATCGGTCAGGACCACTTCCCCTCCACTGTCCGGCTGCTCCAGACAGACCAGCAGCAGGAGCCGCGGCGGCTCGCCCATACTCGACCCCTCGGTGTGCGCGGCAAGGTCACCGCACCCCAGACCCGCCAGACCGGGCAGCTGCGCTCGTTCTCCGATGTCCTGGATCACCGTCAGACCGTCGGGACCGCTGTCACGGTGCTGCACCAGGGTCATGAACCGGCGGGAGAACGAGAGAACGGCTTCCTGGGAGCACAGACCGCCGACCATGACCAGACCGCGTTCGCGCAGCAGATCGACAACCGCGTCATTGCCCGGGACTATCGGCTGCTCCCGGAGGGACTGAAGTCCGGCAGGACGGGCACACGTCAGCACAGCGGTACTCCTCGGAGAGTCGGACACAGAGTGATCAGAGTCGGAGGGAAGCCGGGCCTGGTAAAGCGACAGATTGTCGACTCGGACAATCCGGGCGCGCGTTCCGCAGCCGCAGCAGTGACCTGTTACGGTCCGGGGGACCGATCCGCTCGCCGCCCCCAGGGGATCTGCATGTCGTACCGACCCTCGCTCTGGCCGGTCTCGGTCAAGGCCGTGGCCCTGGACCACAACGCGCGCGTTCTCCTGCTGCACAACGAGCGGGACGAGTGGGAACTGCCCGGCGGGCGCCTGGAGATCGGCCCGCCGACCGGATCGAACCCCGCCGACCACAGCCCCGAAGCGACCGTCGAACGGGAACTGCTGGAGGAGACCGGCTGGAAGGTAAGAGCCGGAAGCCTCCTGGACACGTGGATCTACGAACCGCTTCCCGGACGCAGAGTTTTGATCCTCACCTACACCTGCACAGTCCTCACGCCAGACCAGATCCCTGTCGTCAGCCACGAGCACTCGCGCATCGGCCTGTTCAGCGAACACGAAGTGCCCGCACTGACCATGCCTGACGGCTACAAGAGGTCCGTCGCCGCGACCTACACCGCCCGCAAGAAGTAGCCGCGCATGCCCACGCACCGCAACAGCAGCCCCCAAAAGCTGCAGCCCTCGCACCGGTACACGGCCTGGCAGTGGGCCACACCGGAAGCCCAGCGCGTCCTCGCCAGCCGCGACCTCGCGGCGATCATCCGCTTCCACCGCCGCGTCAGCGGCCAGAGCCAGGCTGAGACCGGCGCCCTCCTCGGCTACGACAAGACATACGTCTCCGCGATCGAGCTGGGCAAACGCCGCCTCAGCGATGTCGCCGCGCTGCGCCACATCGCCAGCCGCCTCGCGCTGTCCCCCCACGTCCTGGGCGTCACCGACCTCACCGACACTGACTTCCAGGCGATGCTCCAGTTCGGTCAGTCCACCGTCCGCCTTGCCGAGCTCGCACGCCAGACCGGACACGCCTCTGAAGCCGTCGACGAGCTGTGGCCGCTCGTCGCCCGCCTGGAAGCCCGCGCCCGCGACGGGCACACCGAGCGAGAAGCACTCCGACTGCTCGCCGACGCCCGCCTCGGGCTCGGCACCGCCCTGGGAAACGTCCTTCCCGAAGAGCGCCTTGCCACCGCCGCCCACTGGACGGCCAAAAGCCTCGGCGTTGTCGGATACCTCGACGACCCCGTGCTGACCACCACAGCTCTGCGTATGCACGGCAACGAACTCCGCAAAGCCGGCCTCACCGGCGGCGCCGTCAGTCGCCTTGCCAGAGCCGCGGCCCTCGCTCCCAACCCCGTAAGCCGGGCTGCGGTCCTGCCGCTCCTCGCCCGCGCTGTCGGCGACCTCGGCAACATGCCGCTGTTCGACCGGACCGTCCAGGAAGCGAAGACACTGCTCGACCAGGTCGACCACACCAGCCTCGTCAACCCCGTAGCCCTCCACGAGATTGAGCTGAGGGGCCTGCTCGGCACCGGCCGCACCCGGGCGGCCATACGTCACGCCGAGCGAGGGGCACCAGCACCTACCACGGCAATCGCACCGCAATGGCGCGTCATCGAGCTCATCACCACCGGAAAGGTCCGCCTGCTCGGCGGAGACCGCCAGGGAGCCGCCGAACTGCTCACCCAAGCGGTAAAGGAGGCCCGTGCCCAGCGACTCCCGCACCAACTCCAGCGGGTCGTCCGAACGAGCGCGGCCGCCCTGCCGGAGGTCAACCACACAGCCGCCCAGGCCCTGTCCCAGCTCCGAGCCGAGATCTCGGCCTAGCGGACGTGCTACATACCCGAGCACCGCTACCCCTCCCGCAGCTGCGGAGCCACCAACGTCGCCGTGGGGCGGCGCGGCGCGATGGCCCGACCGTCGGGCAGCAGCTCCCCGGTGTCCTCGAAGAGGACGACGCCGTTGCACAACTGGCTCCAGCCCTGCTCGGGGTGGTGCGCAGTCAAGCGGGCGGCGTCACGGTCACTGGAGTCGGCGGCGGGGCAGGGAGGGAAATGCCGGCACATGGAGAACGTCCTTACATGGAGGAGCGGCTACACGACGCGGTGGACGGGCATGAGCGGCCTCGTCGTAGGCGGGGCTCCATAGGGTGTGCTGGAGCGGAGCCGAGAGAGCGGGACCAATCGTGGCCAGGTCCTGATGGAGAAAGCTAGGGACCGGGACAGCGCGTAAAGCTGCAGCAGCTATCCATCGCGAACTCCCCGGAGTCGCGACTCTTCCGCCGACTCTGAATGATCGCCCGCTCGCTCCCCGGCAATCTCTCCGAGCACGAACTCGAGGCAATGATCGGTAGGCAGGGAGGTGTCGACAGCAATCTTCGGTTCCGGGATCAGCTCCGCCAACTCGTCCCGACCCCCGACCGGGGCCTCGTGGTCATTTGCTTGCTCGGCACGCTGGGCAGCCACCACATCAGGACAGACGCACTCGACGATGTGCAGCGGGTGACCGATGCCGGCCGCGAACCTGCGCAGCGACAGGACATCTCGTCTGCGTGTCAAGGGGCGGCCGTCGAGCACGATCACAGCTCCCGGCTGGCTGTCGAGCTGCCATGCTGCGGCCTGAAGGAGCCACTCGTACAGCCTGTCGTTCAGCTCGGGTGAGGCCGTGGCCAGCTCCGGGAAGAGCGCCCGCTGCAGGGCCACCCTGTCGAGCAGGATGCCGGGCATAGCGTTGGCCAGCATCCTTGCCAGGGTGGTTTTGCCGGTGAGGGGGCGACCGCCCAGGGCGACGATCATGCACTCTCCTGTCAGCACCGAGGTTTCAGCCGCAACCCGCCCACGCTGATGTGCGTAGCGACTCGGGTAGCTCGGGCAGGTCTGTCGGCGGAGTCTGAAGGCAGCGGAGGAAGACTCCAGAGAATCCCGGTCGGCCCGGCCACCGTGCGGCGACGCCTTCTGCAACTGCCGGTTCAACAATGCCGTCAACGCGTTCAACCTCCCGGATCTGAGTGACGGATGCCGTGCCCTCTGGTTCAGGTACGGCATCCGCACGCTCACGGACCGGGACGACAACTTCCGGTTGATGAGCGGCCTCTTGAGCTTCTGAGGTCTGCAAGGGTTGCCTTGCGCCCGCCGCCGAGCAACAGTGACGATTCACTGATCAGTCACTTTGAAGGAGAGAGATCACTGATTCAGTCACTGATTCATGGTGAAGTCACTGATTTTCGAGGATTGTTGCCGGGCAGCCACTAGTCTTCTGGGCAGCGGTCCTGACAAGGAGGTTTGATGGAGCGCACACCTCATAGTCTGTCTTGCGCGAAGCGGCTAAGAGTGGATCTGACTCGCCAGGGTGAGCCCTTCAGCGAGATCGCGCAGACCATCCATGACCACTGTGCTGTGTCCCGCCTGCGTGCGCACCGTCTTGCCCGCGGCCTGACGCTGAAGCTTGCTGCTGGTGGATTGAACGCTCTTGCAGCGGGACGCAGGGATTGCCCCCGAGTGGACGGTGACCAGTTGGGGCATTGGGAGACTGATCGCCACCAGCCACGTCCGGCGACGGTCAGGCTTCTGTGCGAGTTCTACGAGTGCACGCCTCAGAACCTGGGGCTTGGGCACGCAGCGGGTTTCGCGCCTACTTCGTCCCCGGTCTTGGTTCCGACAGGACAGCACCCAACGCTGGCAGCAGTCACCCAGGATTCATTCGCCGGCGACTCGCTGGAACAGCAAGTCGATGCAGCTCGACGCTTGGTGGACCGCACCTTAGCGGTGGGAACCGTCACGGCGACCCAACTCGACCTGCTCGATGAACAGGTATTTTGGTCCCGAGAACAGTACGTCTATACACCGCCTGCACCGATGATCAAGAATCTCCTTGGCCACCTGTCGGAGGTTGAGCACCTGGCTGGGCATCGGCAGCCAGCCGCGGTTCAGGTCTGGCTGTCTGAACTGACGGCCGTGCTCTCCACTCTCATGGCCGATGCCCTCATGAAGCTGGGGCACCTCACCAGATCCCAGAGCTGGTATGCCACAGCGCGTAACGCCGCAGACGACAGTGGCAATGCGGAGCTTCGAGCCCGAGTTCGAGCACAGGCCGCCATGCTTCCGTTCTACTACGGGCCCCTGGAAGCTGCAGTGACTCTCTCCCGGGAGGCGCGGATCATCTGTCGCGGCCGCCCCAGCGCGACCGCGGCCTTCGCCTCTGCGGCGGAAGCACGCGCCCTGGCGAAACTGGGAGATGTTGAGGGTGCGGAAGCGGCCCTACGGAACGCTGCCATCGCTTTTGAGCAGAGCGGGGCTGGCGGACCAATCGACAATGACGCCTTCGGCTTCCCGGAGAGACGATTCCGGCTCTACGAGAGTGGGACTTTGACCGCTCTTGGCCGGACCAGGCAAGCTCGGCGCGTCCAGGAGGCGGCGCTCCTGCTCTACCCGAGAAGGACCGGGATCGATCCGGCACTGCTCAACTTCGAAGCAGCCCTGTGCTTGGCGCATGACCGGCACCCAACCGAGGCATGCCAGCTAGCGAGTGCTACCTACCTCAGGATGATCCCCGAGCACCGCACGTCGATCGTGGAGGAGCGGGCCCGTGAAGTCATCGGAGCCCTGCCGCCTGGTGCGCAAGCAAGCAGTGCGGCACGGGAACTTCGCGAGATTCTCGCTCTGCCACCCGGGCAGATGTGACAGCAGCAGGTATTGTCAGCGAGCCTGGGCTCATGAAACACACGTCTCTAGCTCCTGGCGGATTTTCGCAGTCTGAAATGCACCAACTCCTGAAGCGAGGGTGCATGACCGTTGGCCTTGACTCCTCTGACGCTCGATTGCTCCGAGGGCACACCAATGCGGTCATTCTCCTCGAAAGGGAAAAGGTTGTTGTCAAGATCGCAAGGCGCGGATCCCGCGTAGACGACGTGACGCGTACGGTCGCGTTCGTTCGCTGGCTTCTGGAAGCAGGATTCCCCACCGTTCCCCTGCACCCGGTCGACCAGCCCGTTGTTGTTGACCAACACGCCATCACCTTCTGGGAATACCTGCACCAGCCGTCCCATCCAGTCGCCGCTATACAACTGGCCAAGCCCCTTCTTGCACTTCACACGCTGCCTACGCCACCTGTGACGCTGCCTGCCCATGACAACATTTCGGCAATCCGGCGGTCGATCGAAGCGATCACGTGCCTTCCCGAGGAATCGCTGATCTTCCTCGCTAAGCATGCTGACCGGCTTGAGTCGGACCTTCAGGCAGTGAGATTCGAGCTCCCGGGAGGGATAATCCAAGGCGATCCGCAGCATCGGAATGCCCTCCATGTCGGAAATGGTGACGCCGTACTCTGTGACTGGGACACCGTGGCAAGCGGGCAACCGGAGTGGGATCTAGTCACTGTGGAAGTTCATTGTCGGCGCTTCGGATATGGTGAATCACATCATTCGGCTTTCGCCGAGACCTACGGCTGGAACGTCACGAACTGGTCAGGTTTCGAGACACTGTCCGCGATCCGTGAGCTACGGATGATCACAACGAATGCCCGGAAAGTTCACCATTCGCCAGGTAGCCTCCAGGAAGTTGCGCGGCGCGTAGACGGCCTTCGCTGTCAAGACAGGTCTCTGCAATGGAACATTCTCTAATGAGCTCACAAAGGGTAGATGTGGCCCTCCGTCGGACCAGGGCGGAGGGGGCGAACGAGGCTACCCAAGTCAACTGATCAGCGAACTGGCCAATCTTTCAGGGGGCTGGCAACACTCCCTCGGCGACGAGAGCTCCGCCCACGCGCAGATACAAGACAGCGTGGACACTCGCGAACCGCGTCGACCACAACGGGCTCAAGGCCTGGACCCGGGGCACAGCAGCACTCATCGCCGAGTGGTCCGCCCACCCCCACTCAGCCGTCAACCACACCAAGGGCGCCCTCGAGAACGCTCCCACAGGCGAGTCCCGCGTACGAATCGCCGCCATCCAGGCCCGGACAGCGGCCCGCATCGGGAACCGCGACCTCGCCCTCAGCTCCTTGAACACAGTGCGCCTCGCTCGAGAGCAGCAGCCCGCGACCGCAGACCAGCACCTCGACCAGTTCGGGGGAATCCTCTCCTTTCCCACAGCGAAGCAGCACTACTACGTGGGCGGAACGTACACCCTCCTCGGGGAATACAAGGAGGCAGAAAGGTACGCCCAGGAAGCGATATCCGCTTACGAGAACGGCCCGGCTCACGAGCGCTCGTACGGGGACGAAGCCCTCGCCCGAATTGACGTCGTCAAGTCCAGAATCGCTACCAACCAGCTCGAAGGGGCGGCCGAGGAGCTCACCAGAATTCTTTCAATGCCCGCAGATCTCCGCATCCGGCAGCTTGCGGCACCGCCTTCCTCTACATCACCCACGACATCGCGAGCGCCCGCCACCTCGGCGCCCGGATCCTCGTGATGTACGCGGGACAGGTCGTCGAGTCCGGGCCCGCGGGCCCCGTCGTCGACCGGCCCGCCCACCCCTACACCGACCTGCTCATCGGCTCGGTTCCCGACCCGCGCCGCGCCGCGGTCCCCGTCAAGCGGGCCCGCGCCGGGGCCGCCGCCACCGGGTGCCCGTTCGCTGCCCGCTCGCCGTGGACCGCTGCCGCACCGAGGAACCCGGCGCCACCGAGGTCGCGGACGGCCGCTGGAGCCGCTGCCACCGGGCCGCCGACCAGTACGCAATGTCCCCGGAGGTGACCGCGGTATGAACGCCCCACGGATGCGGGTCGGCGTCTGCGGACGCAAGTTCCCCGGCGCCGAACGGCTCGGCCCCGAAGGGGTGCTGGCCGCCACAGGCCGGCTCGGACACGCCGGAGTCTTCTTCCGGCAGATCACCGACATGAGCCCGGACCTCGACCCGGGCCGCCTCGCCGACCTGCGGGCGCGGGCCGACGCCGACGGGCTCTACCTGGAGGCCGGTCTCGGCAAGGTCAACCCGTACAACATCTCCGAGGAGACCGCCGTACGCGATCTCGGCGACGGCGACCACCTGCTCGGGATGACCCGGATGATCGAGGCCGCGGCGGCCGTCGGCATCACCGACCTCTGGGCCGACACGGCCAACTACCAGCGCCACAGCTGGGGCCTGCGCGCCGTCGACCGGTTCCGCACCGATGTCACCTGGAACGAACAACTCGCCGCGATCGAGCGCTATTTGAGACGTCTCGCGCCCGTGCTGCGGGCCCACGGCTGCCGGGTCAACCTGGAGACCCACGAGGAGATCACTACCCACGAGGTGGTGGCGCTCGTGGAGGCCGTCGGCCCGGACGCCGTCGGCGTCACACTCGACCTCGCCAACGTCGTCGTCCGCGGCGAGGACCCCGTGGCTGCGGCCCGCCGCGTCGCCCCCTACACCCACCAGACCCATATGCGCGACGTCGTCCTCGCCTTCACCGACGCGGGCATGGAGCGCCAGATCCGGGCCTGCGGGGACGGAGTGATCGACTTCGCCGCCGTGCTCGACGCCCTGGCCGCACACCGGGCCGACGGGCCGCCGCTGAACCTGACCATCGAGAACACCATGGCCCGCGACTGGAACGGCATCCCGCTCCACGACCCGCGCTGGCAGGCCGCCCACCCCGACCTCCCGATGTCCGACCTCCTCGAACTCGTCCGCCTCTGCGACCTGTCCGAGGAGCGCATGCGGGCCGGCAAGACGCCCGGCCTCGACGCCTACTACCCCGAACCGCCCACCGAGGACTGGGCGCTGGACTTCATCCGCCGCTCAGCCGACCACCTCACCGCCCTGCAGACCGCACCGCAGCCCACCAAAGCCACCGCAACACCCGCTCAGAAGGAGCCGTCTTGACCTCCCGCACCGCCGCCGCCCCCCGCCCGCTCCAGATCATCGTCGTCGCCGCCCACCCGGACGAGCCCGAGGAGTACGCGGGCGGTCTTGCCGCCGCGTACGCCGAGGCCGGACACCACGTCAAGTTCCTCACCCTGACCAACGGTTCGGCCGGCCACTCCATTCTCGGAGCCGCCGAACTCGTCGCCCGCCGCGCCCGCGAGGCCCACCTCGCCGCCGAGCGGCTCGGCGTCGCCGAGTACGAGATCTACGACGACGTCGATGACGGCTCCCTGGTGCCGACGCTCGACCTGCGCATACGCGTCATCCGCTCGGTGCGCCGCTGGCGGGCCGACGTCGTCGTCGGCTTCCACCCCGACGGCGGCGGCCACCCCGACAACCGCGCGGCCGGCCGGATCCTCGCCGATGCCATGCACTTCACCGAGCTGAACAACGTCCTGCCCGCTGTCCCCGCCCTGCCCAAGGCCCCGCTTTACCTGCTGATGCCGGACTACGCGACCGCGGAGCAGCACCGCCACGACATCGCCCTCGACCTGGCCCCCGTCCTGGAGCGCAAGCTGCTCGGCTGCGACGCGCACGCCAGCCAGTTCTACGAGTTCTCCTCCCACGGCCAGGAGCGATCCGTGCCGCCCGCCGACGACTGGGACGGCCGCCGCGCCTACATCCTGGAGCACTGGAGCCCCTGGTTCGAGGCGAGCGAGGGCATGCGCGACGCGCTCACCGCCCGGTACGGGGAGAAGCGGGCGGCGCAGGTCGCGTACGCCGAGTCCTTCCAGTTTGCCCCCGGCAGGCGGGCGTTCGCCCCGGACGAGCTGGCGGCGCTGCTGCCGCCGGTCTCGCAATGACCGGCCTCATCCCCCGGCCCGTGCACACCGCGTGGGCCGGGGGCACCGGGCCCCGGCCCCGCCGGGTCGTGGGGGAAGGGGCCGAGACCGCGGCCCGGCTGCTCGGGCTCGACACCGACGGGCGGGGTGTCGCGCCGGGCGCCGGGGCGGGCGGCCGCATCGAACTGCGACTCGACGACCGTGCCGGGGCTGGCCCCGAGGCGTACCGGCTCGTGTCCGGCACCGACGGGGTCACCATCACCGCCGGCGGCCCCGCTGGACTGCTGCACGGGGTGCGCACGCTCGCGCAGCTCGGCGAGGCGCCGCCCCTCGGCGAGATCAGGGACGCGCCCCGGTACGCGTACCGCGGCGGCATGCTCGACGTCTCCCGACACTTCTTCGACGTCCCCCAAGTCCTGTGCTACATCGACTTGTTGGCCGCATACAAGTTCAACCACCTCCACCTCCACCTCTCCGACGACCAGGGCTGGCGCATCGCCGTCGGCGCCCTCCCGCGCCTCGCCAAGGTGGGCGGCGCCGACGGGCACTACAGCGCCGCGGACTTCCGGCGGATCGTCGCGCACGCCGCGGCGCACCACATCACCGTCGTGCCCGAGATCGACCTGCCGGGCCACACGAACGCCGCTCTCACCGCGTACCCCAACCTGGCGGTGCCCGGCGAGAGCGGCCACCTCCCGTACACCGTCCAGGAGGTGGGGCTGAGCCAGGTGGACACCGGATCGCAGCGCGTGTTCGAGTTCGTCGACACCGTGGTGCGGGAACTGGCCGCGCTCACCCCCGGGCCGCTGCTGCACGTGGGCGGTGACGAGGCGCTGCGCATCGGGGCCGAGGACTACGCCCGCTTCATGCGACGGGTTGGCGACATCGTACGCGCCCACGGCAAAAGGCCCATGGCCTGGGACGAAGCCGCCCTCGCCGGACCCGACACCGTCGACGTCGTCCAGGTGTGGCGCCCGCGCGGTCACGGCGGTGCCGCGGTCGAAGAGGCGGTCCTGGCTGCCGCGCGTGGCGGGGCCCGGCTCGTGATGTCCCCAGCCGACCGCGTCTACCTGGACATGAAGTACAACGGCGACACACCGCTCGGCACCGACTGGGCCGCGCGGATCGGCTTGCCCGACGCGTACGACTGGGATCCGGCCGGCTATCTGCCCGGCCTCCCGGACGGCGCGATCGTCGGGGTCGAGGCCCCGCTGTGGACCGAGACCCTCACGACGAGCGCCGAACTCCAGCGCATGTTGCTCCCGCGGCTGCCCGCCGTCGCCGAGGTGGCCTGGTCGCCCCAGCAGGACCGAGACTGGGCCGACTTTGCGCGCCGCGTCGCCAGTCACGGCCGATGGTGGACCGGGCAGGGACTGGCCTGGACGCCGGTGGGAGAGGTGGCCTGGGACACCGCCGTGTCCTGACGGTTCCGGACGCCCGAAGACCGCCGCATACGTATCCTTCCGGAGAACCAGAGCTACCAGCAGATCGCTGCGGTGCTCGACACCGGGATCATGGGCGCCACGATGGCCGGCGCCGTCACAACACCACTCACACCAAGATCCGTTGCCTAAGTGCTGTCCCGTAAATGATCTACGGCATGCTGGTTGATCAGCGTTGTTTCCCGGTCATCCGGCGAGGGTGAGGTTGTGGAGGCGAGCGAT
>NZ_JBHVVM010000039.1:0-62743 GCF_042883525.1 Streptomyces sp. NPDC058195 | reverse complement strand
AGCTTCAGCTCGTGCAGGCACTCGAAGTACGCGATCTCCGGCTGGTAGCCCGCCTCGGTCAGCGTCTCGAACCCGGCCTTCACCAGCGCCGCCGTACCACCGCAGAGCACGGCCTGCTCACCGAACAGGTCGGTCTCCGTCTCCTCGGTGAACGTGGTCTTGATGACCCCGGCCCGCGTCCCGCCGATCGCCTTCGCGTACGACAGCGCCAGCGCCAGCCCGTTGCCCGAGGGGTCCTGCTCGACCGCCACGATGCACGGAACACCGCGGCCCTCCTCGTACTGACGGCGCACCAGGTGCCCCGGGCCCTTCGGCGCGACCATGCACACGTCCACATCCGCCGGCGGCGTGATGAAACCGAACCGGATGTTCAGACCGTGCCCGAAGAACAGCGCATCCCCGGCCTTCAGGTTGTCCCGGACCGACTCCTCGTAGACCTGCGCCTGGATCGGGTCCGGAACCAGGATCATGATCACATCGGCCTCGGCGGACGCCTCGGACGGGCTCACCACCCGAAGCCCCTGCTCCTCGGCCTTCACCCTGGACTTCGAGCCCTCGTGCAGACCCACCCGGACATCGACACCCGAGTCACGCAGCGACAACGCGTGCGCGTGCCCCTGACTCCCGTAACCGATGACCGCGACCTTACGGCCCTGGATGATGGACAGGTCGGCGTCGGCGTCGTAGAACAGCTCGGCCACTGGGTTTCTCCTTGGTGTGCAGGTGTTGCGTCCCACCGTACGGCGGGGTGCGTCAGATACGTTTTCTGGTCTCGCCATACGAACGGCGAGGCGGCGGGGCCGGTTGCGGCCTCTACGCCGTGCGGTCGAGGGCGCGCAGCGACCGGTCGGTGATCGAGCGCGCGCCACGGCCTATGGCGATGGTGCCGGACTGGACCAGCTCCTTGATGCCGTACTGCTCCAGCATCTTGAGCATGGCCTCCAGCTTGTCCGTACCGCCGGTCGCCTCGATCGTGACGGCCTCCGGGGAGACGTCCACGGTCTTGGCGCGGAACAGCTTGACGATCTCGACGATCTGGGAGCGGGTCTCGTTGTCGGCGCGGACCTTCACCAGGACGAGTTCGCGCTGGATCGCAGCGGAGTGCTCGAGTTCGACGATCTTCAGGACGTTGACCAGCTTGTTGAGCTGCTTGGTCACCTGCTCCAGGGGCAGTTCCTCGACACTCACCACGATGGTGATGCGGGAGATGTCGGGGTGTTCGGTGGTACCGACCGCGAGCGAGTCGATGTTGAACCCGCGGCGGGAGAACAGGGCGGTGATCCGGGCGAGGACACCGGGCTTGTTCTCGACCAGGACGGAGAGCGTGTGCTTGGTGGACATGACGTCGGTCTCTCTCTGTCTCTCAGTCGTCTTCGTTGTCGCCGAAGTCGGGGCGCACCCCGCGGGCGGCCATGACCTCGTCGTTGGAGGTGCCCGCGGCGACCATCGGCCACACCATGGCGTCCTCGTGGACGATGAAGTCGATCACGACGGGGCGGTCGTTGATGGAGTTGGCCTCTTCGATGGCCTTGTCCAGGTCGGCCGGGTCCTCGCAGCGGATGGCGTGGCAGCCCATGGCCTCGGACAGCTTGACGAAGTCCGGGACGCGGGTGCCCTTCGCCGGGACGCCCTCGGTGTCCGCGCCGGAGTGCAGCACGGTGTTGGAGTACCGCTGGTTGTAGAACAGGGTCTGCCACTGGCGGACCATCCCGAGGGCGCCGTTGTTGATGATCGCGACCTTGATCGGGATGTTGTTGAGCGCGCAGGTGGTGAGTTCCTGGTTGGTCATCTGGAAGCAGCCGTCGCCGTCGATCGCCCAGACGGTGCGGTCCGGCATGCCGGCCTTGGCGCCCATCGCGGCGGGGACCGCGTACCCCATCGTTCCGGCGCCGCCGGAGTTCAGCCAGGTGGCGGGCTGCTCGTACTGGATGAAGTGCGAGGCCCACATCTGGTGCTGGCCTACGCCCGCCGCGAAGATGGTGCCCTCGGGGGCGAGCTGGCCGATGCGCTGGATGACCTGCTGCGGCGAGAGGCTCCCGTCCTCGGGCAGGTCGTAGCCGAGCGGGTAGGTCTCGCGCCAGCGGCTCAGGTCCTTCCACCATGCCGTGTAGTCGCCGACGCGGCCCTCGGTGTGCTCGGCCTGGACGGCCTGGACCAGATCGGCCAGGACCTCGCGGGCGTCACCGACGATCGGGACGTCGGCGGCACGGTTCTTGCCGATCTCGGCGGGGTCGATGTCGGCGTGGACGACCTTGGCGTACGGGGCGAAGCTGTCCAGCCTGCCGGTGACCCGGTCGTCGAAACGGGCTCCGACGGCGACGATCAGGTCGGCCTTCTGGAGCGCGGTGACGGCGGTGACCGCACCGTGCATGCCCGGCATTCCGACGTGCAGCGGGTGGCTGTCGGGGAACGCGCCGAGCGCCATCAGGGTGGTGGTGACGGGCGCTCCGGTCAGTTCGGCGAGGACCTTCAGCTCGGCGGTGGCCCCGGCCTTGATGACGCCGCCGCCGACGTACAGCACCGGGCGCGCGGCCTGGGTGATCAGTTTGGCGGCCTCGCGGATCTGCTTGGCGTGCGGCTTGGTGACCGGGCGGTAGCCGGGCAGGTCCAGGGTGGGCGGCCAGCTGAAGGTGGTCCGCGCCTGGAGGGCGTCCTTGGCGATGTCGACCAGGACGGGGCCCGGACGGCCGGTGGAGGCGATGTGGAAGGCCTCGGCGATCGTGTGCGGGATGTCCTCGGCCTTGGTGACCAGGAAGTTGTGCTTGGTGATCGGCATGGTGATGCCGCAGATGTCCGCTTCCTGGAAGGCGTCCGTGCCGATCGCCTTGGAGACGACCTGGCCGGTGATCGCGACCATCGGGACGGAGTCCATGTAGGCGTCGCCGATCGGGGTGACCAGGTTGGTGGCACCGGGGCCGGAGGTGGCCATGCAGACACCGACCTTGCCGGTGGCCTGGGCGTAACCGGTGGCGGCGTGTCCGGCGCCCTGCTCGTGGCGGACCAGCACGTGACGGACCCGGGTGGAGTCCATCATCGGGTCGTACGCCGGAAGGATGGCGCCGCCGGGAATGCCGAATACCGTGTCGGCCCCCACCTCCTCAAGGGAGCGGATGAGGGACTGCGCGCCCGTGACGTGCTCAACGATGGCGGCGGACGATCCGCCGTTACGGGCCCGCGGCTGGGGATGGTGGGCCCCGGTGGCCTGCTCGGTCATCGGCATTCTCTTCTCGAAGCTGAGGGTTTCTGCGGGTGTTTTGCGACAGTTTGCGTGGTGCCGGTGCAACAAAAAACCCCTCGTGCCGCGAGGCAAGCGAGGGGAGCGCGTCGGTGTGGGTCTGCGGAGTGCCGTGCGGGACTCAGCTTCAGCCGACGCGCTGTCCAAGTACGAGAATTCGGGTGCGCATGGCATTGACCCTCTCTCCGACGCACTCGCGATGTCAAGTGGGTGGGACGGGCGTCTCAGCATGTGATCCACTGAGGAGGGGAACGGGGCTGCCGGTCAGGACCGGCTGCGCCAGGTTGCCGCCGGGCACCGGGAACTCCCCGCGGGCCAGCGCGCGGCGCAGCCGGTACTCGTCGAGCGGCCCGGAGAAGGCCATGCCCTGGCCGTGCGTGCAGCCCATGGCGCGCAGCGCGAGGACCTGCTCCGGGACGTCGACCCCGTCCGCGACCGACTGGAGGCCGAGGTCGCAGGCGATACGCAGCAGCCCGCTGGTGATCTTGTGCAGCCGGGCGGACTCCACCACACCCTCGACCAGCCCCCGGTCCAGTTTCAGTACGTCGATGGGGAGCCTGCGCAGGGCGTTGATCGCGGCGTAGCCGCTGCCGAAGCCGTCGAGCGCGATACGGACCCCGATGCGGCGCAGGGCCACCAGACGCTGCTCCAGTTCGTCGAAGGAGATCCGGGGGTCGTTGTCGGCGACCTCGATCATCAGCGCGCCGGAGGGCAGGCCGTGCCGGGTGAGCAGCGCTTCGACGGATCCGGACGGCATGCCTTTGTCGAGGAGGCGGCGGGCGGAGAGCCGTACGGCGACGGAGACCGGGTGCCCGGCCCTGGCCCGCTCGGCGGCCTGCTCGACGGCCTCTTCGAGGAGCCAGCGGCCGAGCTCGGCCGTGCGGTCGCTGTCCTCGGCGACGCGGAGGAACTCCGCCGGGGTGAAGAGGATGCCCTGGGCGGAGCGCCAGCGGGCCTGGGCGGAGACAGCGGCGACGCTGCCGCTGGCGAGGTGCACGACGGGCTGGTGGAGCAGGGCGAACTCGCCGTCGCGCAGGGCGGTGCGCAGCCGGGCGGCCAGCTCGGAGCGGCGTACGACGTCGGCCTGCATCTGCGGGGCGTACAGCTCGACGCGGTCCTTGCCGCCCGCCTTGGCGCGGTACATGGCGAGGTCGGCGTTGCGCATGAGGTCGCTGGGGCTGATGCCGGGTTCGGCGAAGGCGACCCCGATGGACGCGGCCACCCGGACGTCCCCGGTGCCGATCCGGTAGGGCTGGGAGAGGGTGAGGCGCAGCCGGTCGGCGATCTCGTGGACCTGGCACTCCCGGGCGGGCTGGTCGCGGGTGCCGTCGCCCAGGATGATCGCGGCGAACTCGTCGCCGCCGAGGCGGGCCGCGGTGTCTCCGGCCCGGACGGATTCGTGGAGGCGGCGGGCGGCCTGGATGAGGAGTTCGTCGCCCGCCTGGTGCCCGAGGCGGTCGTTGACCGCTTTGAATCCGTCGAGGTCGATGAAGAGCACGGCGGTGCCGGGGTCGCCGGAGCGGCGGCCGCCGAGGGCCTGGCGCACCCGCTTGGTGAACAGCGCGCGGTTGGGCAGGTCGGTGAGCGGGTCGTGCTCGGCGTTGTGCTGCAACTGGGCCTGGAGGCGGACCCGTTCGGTCACGTCGCGGCTGTTGAGGATCAGCCCGCCCTGGTGGCGGTTGACGGTGGACTCGACGTTGAGCCAGTCGCCCGTACCGGATCTGAAGCGGCACTCGATCCGGGTGGTGGGCTCTTCGCTGGGCGGGGTGGCGAGGAAGCGGCGGACTTCGTGGATCACCCGCCCCAGGTCCTCGGGGTGGATGATCGAGGAGAGCTCGGCCCCGACCAGCTCCTCGGCCTCGCGCCCGTAGACCCCGGCGGCGGCGGGGCTGACGTAGCGCAGCACCCCGGTGGGGGCGGCGATCATGATGACGTCGCTGGAGCCCTGCACCAGGGAGCGGAAGTGGTTCTCCTTCTGCGCCAGTTCCTGGGTGAGGGCGATGTTGTCGACGAGCATGATGCCCTGCCGGACGACCAGGGCGAGCACCACCGTGCAGCCGGTGAAGATCACGACGCGGTCCACCCGGCGGCCCTCGATGGCGTTGTAGAGGATGCCGAGGGTGCAGACGGCTGCGGCGAGGTAGGGCGTCAGCGCGGCCAGGGAGCCCGCGATGGGGCGGCTGACGGACGGGGTGCCGCGGGGCGGCGGGACGATGCTGTCCGCGGCCCGGTTGGCGCCCCAGGGGGCGTAGGCGAGGAGCAGCGAGCCGGCGAACCATCCCGCGTCGAGCATCTGGCCGGAATGGTAGGTCTGGCGCAGCAGTGGCGAGGTGAACAGGGCGTCGGACAGTACGGTCAGGGCGAGTGCGGCGACGGCGGTGTTCACCGCGGAGCGGTTCACGCTGGAGCGGCGGAAGTGCAGGGCCAGCACCATGGAGACCAGCACGATGTCGAGGAGCGGATAGGCCAGCGCGAGTGCCACCCGGGCGACGCTCACGCCCTCGGCGTCCACCAGATGCGCGGTGTGGGCGAGGGCGAGGCTCCAGGAGAGCGTGAGGAGCGATCCGCCGATCAGCCAGGCGTCCAGCGCGAGGCAGAGCCAGCCGGCTCGGGTGACGGGGCGTTTGGCGAGGACGAGCAGCCCGACGATGGCGGGCGGCGCGAAACAGAGGAACAGCAGGTCGGCCAGGGAGGGTGTGGGCACCGGGAGCCCGAGCACCACCTCGTACCAGCCCCAGACCGCGTTGCCCGCGGAGGCCATGAACGAGGAGAGCGCGAAGAGCAGCCAGGCGGGCCGGAACCGGCTGCTGCCCTCCCGCGCGTAGCGGTAGCAGGAGACGGCGGCCACCAGCGCGGCCGCGCTGAGACCGAAGTCCCCCATGAACAGGGCCAGTTGCGAAGAGCCCCAGCCGAAGGCCGAGCCCACGGCGTACCCGGCCCAGACGACACCGAGAAGGATCTGCCAGAGCAGCGGGGACACGCTGCCCGCGGCCGACCTCCGGGAGAGCAGCGCCCCGAGGGCGTCGGCCGGCGCGCTCACCGGGGCGCCCCCGGCATCGCCTCGTACGCCGGCCCCCGTCGGCTGTCTGGTGGTGTCGGATCGTGCGCCCATCGCCCGTGCATCGCCCGTCGCCCCCTCGCGTCGTCGCGTCCTCCCCGGCGCCGTCCCTCCACTCCGCGGCTCAGCGCCCCTTTCGGGACGATACACCAGACTCGTCACGCAGGGACATAGTTCCTCTACTCTCCGTGACGACCAGGGAGGTTGTCCTGTACGGTGCGCGACCGCGGCCCTTCACTGCGTGGTCAGCCGGTGGTGAGCACCAGGTTCCGCACCGGCTCCCCCGCCGCGAACCGCCCCAGTTGCGCGGCCAGCAGACGCCTGGCGCGCGGGAGGAAGGCCGAGGAGCTGCCGCCCACGTGCGGGGTGATCAGGACGTGGGGAGCATGCCAGAGCGGGTGGCCGGGCGGCAGGGGTTCCGGGTCGGTGACGTCGAGCGCGGCACGCAGTCGGCCGGACTCCAGTTCGGCCAGCAGGGCCTCGGTGTCGACGACGCCGCCCCGGGCGACGTTCACCAGCAGGGCCCCGTCCCGCATCGCGGCGAGGAACCCTGCGTCGACCAGCCCTTGCGTGGACGGGTTCAGCGGGGTGGACAGCACGACGACATCGGCCTCGGGCAGCAGCCCCGGCAGTTCGCCGAGCGCGTGCACGGGGCCGCGTGCGGATGCCCGCGCGGAGCGTGCGACGCGCACCACCCGCGCGCACTCGAAGGGCGCGAGCCGGTCCTCGATGGCGGCGCCGATCGACCCGTACCCCACGATCAGTACGGATCTGTCGGCGAGCGCCGGGTAGAAGCCGGACCGCCACTCCTCCGCGTCCTGGCCGCGCACGAAACCCGCAACGCCGCGCAGGGAGGAGAGGATCAGGGTGAGGGCGAGCTCCGCGGTGGACGCCTCGTGGACCCCCTTGGCGTTGCAGAGCCTCACCCCGGCGGGCAGCACGCCGAGCCCCGGCTCGACGTGGTCGATGCCCGCGGTCAGCGTCTGCACGACCTGGACGCCCGTCATCCCGGCGAGCGGCCGCACCGAGACGGCGGACCCCTTCATGTACGGCACGACGTAGAAGGCGCAGTCGGCGGGATCGGCCGGGAAGTCCGGTCCGCCGTCCCAGAACCGGTACGTGAGCCCCCCGGGGAGCCCGTCGATCTCACCGGCCGGGAACGGCAGCCACACCTCGGGCGTCTTCGCCGGGGCGGGGCCGTCGGGAGTGTTCGTCGAAGTCATGGTCAGGAGGCTAATCGCCGCCGGGAGGGTGATCGCCGGAGGCCGTGCGAGGAGCGGTGGACGGCAGAGGTTACTTTGGGGTGTGCGGTGCGGTCCCGCGACGGCGGGGCATCGGCCCGGTTCGGCGGTGGGCCCGGGGAGGATCGGGGAGTTGGAGCGCAGGAGTCTCGGTGCGGCGGCGCTCGCCGTGGGGGCGGTCGGTCTCGGCTGCATGCCGATGAGCTGGGCGTACAGCGCCTCGCAGCAGCGCGGTGACCGTGCGTTGCGTACGGTGCACGCCGCGCTCGACGCGGGCGTCCAACTGCTCGACACGGCCGACATGTACGGACCGTTCACCAACGAGCTGCTGGTCGGCCGGGCGTTGAAGGGCCGCAGGCCGGACGCGTTCATCTCCACCAAGTGCGGTCTGCTGGTGGGTGATCAGCACATCGTGGCCAATGGCCGTCCCGGCTATGTGCGGCGGGCCTGCGATGCGTCGCTGCGCCGGCTCCAGACCGATGTGATCGATCTGTACCAGCTGCACCGGGCCGATCCCGAGGTGCCGGTCGAGGAGACCTGGGGCGCGATGGCGGATCTGGTGACCGCCGGGAAGGTGCGGGCACTGGGGCTCTGCGCGGTCGGAGCGCGAGCCTCACGGCGGCCCGGATCGCGCATGTATGACGAAACGATCCGTCAGCTGGAGCGGGTGCAGCAGGTCTTCCCGGTGAGCGCGGTGGAGGCGGAGCTGTCGGTCTGGTCACCGGAGCCGCTGGAGTCCCTGCTGCCGTGGTGTGCCTCGCGCGGGGTGGGACTGCTGGCGGCGATGCCGCTGGGGAGCGGCTATCTGACGGGCACGCTGACGCCGGGACAGGGCTTCGAGCCGGAGGACCTGCGGGCCCGGCACCCCCGGTTCACGGCGGAGATGATGGCGGCGAACCAGCCGGTGGTCGTGGGGCTGCGGCGGATCGCCGAGCGGCACGGGGCGACTGCCGCGCAGGTGGCGCTGGCCTGGGTGCTGCGGCAGGGGCCGCACGTGGTGCCGGTGCCGGGGACCAAGCGGGAACGCTGGGCGGTGGAGAACGCGGGGGCGTCCCGGCTGACGCTGACCCCCCGGGACATGGCGGAGATCGCCGCGCTGCCCCGGGCGCGGAGATCGTGGGACTGAGGCCCGGCCTTCCGGCTCCCGGTGACCGGTTCCCCGGACCTGGGGCGGGTGCGCGGGGTAGGAACGGTGGTCAGGTGTCCGTCGAAGGGATCGGTGCTCGCAGTGCGCGGTGTTCTGTTCGGATCTGTACGCAACCCTGCCGGGCGGAGGGGGCGCCGGGGGCCGGTCGGCGCGGTGATGACCGCGCTGGCGGCCGGGTCACTGGTGCTGACCGCGGGCTGCTCCCCGGACGGGGGCCCTGGCGCGGCGGGCACGGCGAGCCCGCCGCCCGCCTCACACCCGGCTTCGGCCCCGCCCTCTCCCTCCGCCTCGCCCCGGACACCGCCCGCGAAGGGTTCGGTGAAGGTGGTGTCGACGCTCACCGGGGGCCTGGACTCGCCCTGGGGTCTCGCGGCACTCCCCGACGGCGATCTGCTGGTCTCCTCCCGCGTCAAGGGCACGATCACCCGGATCGACGGCGAGAGCGGCAAGAAGACCCTGCTGGGTTCGGTGCCGGGAGTGTCGCCCGCCGGAGAGGGCGGGCTGCTGGGGATCGCCGTCGCCCCTACGTACGGTGCGGACCACATGGTGTACGCGTACTTCACGACCGAGTCCGACAACCGCATCGCCCGGATGCAGTACGACGAGGACGGCGGGACACCGGGTCAGCTGCTCGGCGCGCCGGACACGATTCTGCGCGGCATCCCGAAGGGGTCGGTCCACAACGGCGGACGGATCGCCTTCGGCCCGGACCGGATGCTGTACGCGGGGACCGGTGAGACGGGGGACACCGGGCTCGCGCAGGACAAGGAGTCACTGGCCGGGAAGATCCTGCGGATGAGCCCGGACGGACAGCCGGTGCACGGCAATCCGGCGGCCGACTCCGTGGTGTATTCGTACGGGCACCGCAATGTGCAGGGGCTGGCCTGGGACGGGGAAGGACGGCTGTGGGCGTCCGAGTTCGGCCAGGACACCTGGGACGAACTGAACCGGATCGTTCCGGACGGCGACTACGGCTGGCCGAAGGCCGAGGGCAGGACGCGGGAGAAGGGGTTCGTCGGTCCCGTGGCGCAGTGGAAGACGTCCCAGGCGTCCCCCAGCGGGATCGCCTTCGCCCAGGGGTCGGTCTGGATGGCCGGGCTGCGCGGTGAGCGGCTCTGGCGGATCCCGCTCTCCGGCGGCGAGCGGGAACCCTTCGCCGCGCCGCAGTCGTTCCTGAAAGGAACGTACGGCCGCCTGCGCACCGTGCTCGCCGCGGGTGACGACTCGCTCTGGCTGGTCACCAGCAACACGGACACCCGGGGCACCCCGAAGCCGGGGGACGACAGGATCCTGCTGCTGACGGTGCGGTAGCCGGACGGCGGGAGGGAGTGCGCCGGGTGTTCGGCCTGCCTCTTCGGGGAACTCCTCGCGCCGGGCGGCGAGCACACCTCCGGCGAGCAGAAGCGGCCGGAGCTGTCCCGGGCGGCTCTCGGCGTCGGCGGCCCGAGGCCCGCAGGCCCGGTCCGATGGACCTGGCCTGCGGGAAGGCGGTGGTCAGGGCGCCCGGCGCGGACCTGGAGTCCGGTCCGCACGCGGCGCCGGACGCTCCCGGCGAGGGGCCGGGCGCCCCCGGCGTTCAGGGGTGAGCACCGCGGGCGCCCGGCCGTCGTACATCAGCTCGTCCGTCTGATCCTGGCTCCGGTGATCGTTCCGTCGCGCACCGTGTAGGTGCCGGTGTACGTGTGCCGGGCACCGTCCGTCTGGTCCGCGGTGATCTCCACGTAGACGGTGTCCCCGTCGGTGGCCGTCACGGAGACGGTGTCGCTCTGCGTCCCCGCGAAGCCGGACTCGAACGCGGAGTAGCTCGCGCTGAGGTTCTTGCCTCCGAGGTCCCAGGCCGTGGAGTAGTCCCCGCTGTTGATCGCGCCGTAGTAGCTCCGCACCGTCTCCGCCGGGCCTTCGGCGGGCGGATCCTCCTCCTGGGCCGGCGGGTCGTACGGGTCGCTCGTGTACGGATCGGGATCGTACGTGCCGGGATCGTACGTGCCGCTCCCGTACGGGTCCGCGGTGCTGGGGTCCGCGTCGCCGGTGGCTGACGAGGGCGGCTCGGACGACGTGGTGAAGGTGGTCCCCCCGCCCCCGGCACCGTCGTCGCGCGACCGCATCCAGACCGCCGCCCCCGCCACCGCGAGCAGGAGGAGGACGAGGACCCCCACGATCAGCACGCGGGAGAGGTCACTGTCGGGCGGCGGCTGTCCGCTGCCGGGGGACGGCTGTCCGCTGCCCGTCCCCGGTACCCAGCGCTGCCCCTCCGCGTCCCACTGATTCATCGCGAGCCGCTCCTCATCCGCTCAGCTGGGCGATCGCCTGGACCACGGCGGCGGCCGAGGCGAGCCCCGCCGCCGCGGTCGCACCGGCCTCCAGCCGGTCCCGGAGCCAGCGCAGCCGGTCCCGGCTCACCCGGCCGTCACGGTCCGTCCCCTCCTCGACCTCCGCGAGTCCCGCGTCGAGTTCCGCGATCTCGTCGGTCCGGGTGAGCACCCCCAGGTGTCCCCTCAGGGCGGCGACGGCCGCGAGCAGTTCGGGCGGCACGGCGACCAGTTGCCGGGAGGAGTCCACCGCCCGTGAGTCGTCCCCCGAGGCCACCGCCCCGCCCGTCATCGTGCCGATGCCGATGCCGCCCGCGACGACGGGCGGGGCGGGCGCCGCGGCGGGCGGGTGGGCCGCCGCGGGTTCCCCGACGCGCTGTCCCTGGTCCTCCGCGTGTGCGCGGGCGCCGGCCGCCGCGGCGCCGCCGGTCATCAGGCCGATGGAGATCCCGCCGGGCGCCGGGCCCGCCGCCACCGCGCGGTCCCCCCGGCCGTCCTGGTCCTCCGTGCCGTCGCCGTGGCCGCCGTCCCTGCTGTTCTCCGTCACCGGATGTCTCCCTTCTTATGGCTCGCCGAGGCACCTTCGCCCGTGGCGACCGCGCCTCCGTGCATCGTTCCGATGAACACCCCGCCCCCGCTGACGGTGACGACCTGGCGTTCGAAGTCACCGGTCTCGTAGTCCTTCGCCCGCAGCGCCTCGCGCACCCCGCTGGCGATCCGGTCCTGCACCGTCCGCACGTACCGCTTGACGTCCATCTCCTGGAACACCGACAGTTCGGCGGTGCTGCCCAGCTCCCGTACGGAGGCGACCGGTCCGTCGGGGAACGCGCGGCGCGGGTTGGCCAGCCAGGTGCGGAACTCCGCCACGACCGTTCCCGTCAGGGAGGTCGCCGCGGCGAAGTTGGCGGTGGGTGTCGCGAGCACGGCGCGGACCGCGTCGCGGAGCGAGTCGGGCTCGCCGCGCGCCTCGATCACGTCGACGGCCCGGAACTCGGGCCGTACCGGGGTGAGGACGTGCGGGACGACCTCCAGGACGAGCATGCCGCCCTGGGTGTGGACGCGTACGAGCACCGAGACCACGACCTGCTCGTCCCATGCCCCGACCCGGATGCGCAGGAAGTGGCGGCGCCCCTCCGCGCCCTCGCCCACCGCCTGGGCGACGTGCCGGTCGGCGGTCTGCGGGCTGTAGTCGACGTCCCAGCGGGCCGCACCGGTCGGGAGGTAGACGAACTCCGCGACCTCCAGCGCGCGCAGCCGGTCCCGTCCGGAGGCCGCGGCGGAGGTGCGCAGGGCTTCCAGCTGCGGCTTGATGAGGTCGATGACCTCGCGGCCGGTGAGCGGACCGGCCGCCATGTCCGGCCCCGGCCCCGGCCGCGGGCCGGGCACCCCGCCCGCCTGTTCG
This sequence comes from Streptomyces sp. NPDC058195, assembly GCF_042883525.1. Classification (NCBI taxonomy): domain Bacteria; kingdom Bacillati; phylum Actinomycetota; class Actinomycetes; order Kitasatosporales; family Streptomycetaceae; genus Streptomyces; species Streptomyces sp. NPDC058195. The sequence goes on along the minus strand of NZ_JBHVVM010000039.1, from coordinate 50,351 downwards.
CCGCCCCGCTTCTTCAGCTCCATCACCAGCGACCACGGCTCTTCGTAGGGCTTCCCGGCGCCGATGAAGGGACGGAAGGGGTCATAGATCGTGAGGGCCGCGTACTGCTCGCGTGCGATGGCCCCGCCGATGCGCCGGTAGCGGACGGTGTCGGGCAGTTCCTCGCGCGGCATCTCAGGGAAGGACTCGGCACCCAGCTCCGTACGCATGACCGCCGTGACATGGCTGCGGTACGCCCACACCGGCAGCGTCAGCAGGGCGGGGAAGAGCACCGCCGCCCAGGCGTCGGCCCCGCCGAGCAGGGCGAACAGCGCGGCGGCCCAGTACCCGAGCGCCGCGACGGCGGGCACGACCGGGAGCAGCATCTTCAGCCGGCCGCGGGTGGCCTGCTCGACCATCCGCCGGTCCAGGGTGAAGAGCGCGACCCCCAGTCCGGTCGCGACGCGCACGGCTCCCAGAAGGGCGCAGACCAGTGCGTAGGCCAGCCACCAGGGCAGGGGCAGCAGCTGCTCTGAACCGACGCCCGCGAATCCCAGCACGATGAACAGGACCCACACGACCAGCAGCATGAGTGCGGTCCGCACCTCCGCGCGGCGGGCGCGCAGCGCGTGGGCGAGGACCGGCACCGCGTCGATGCCCAGTGAGGGAGCGACCGGGCGCTCCTCGTGCAGGACGAGCTCCTGGATCACGCGCCCCCGGAAGTCGCTGTCGAGATGGACCCCCGCGCACAGCAGCCGTGTGGCGTCGCTGCGCATCCCCTCGTACGGCGCGGCTCCCTGGCGCTTCGCGCCGCTGTCGCGCGGGACCGGTCGCCCGTCCCTCCCGCGCCCGTTCCCCGTGCGCGGGCCGTTCGCCGCTGTTTCCTCCGTCATGCTCCGCTCCCCTTCGTGCCGCGGGTGACACCGGCTCCGGCCTCGAAGGCGGCCGTGAGCCGGGGTACGTAGTCGGCGAAGGCGGCGGCCCAGCAGCCGTAGTTGTGGCCGCCGTTGCACTGGGGCGAGAGCGACGCGCCGTCGCCGTAGTCGACGAGCCGGCTCTTCAGACCGAGCGCGTCCATGCGGGACTTGACGTTCCTGGAGGCGATCGCGGTGTAGTGGTCGATCAGGTCGTTGTCACCGGTGTAGAGGGTGACGTCGGTGGCGGCGAGCCTGGCCAGGTTGACCGGGGCGGCCGGGTCGACCGCCTTCCAGATCCGGTCCGCGTCGAACACCGGGTACGGGGATCCGAAGATCGCGTCGCTGTCGACGACGGGCCCGTAACCGGTGCACTCGCCGGTACCGGAGGTGCTCACGGCGCACCAGGCACCGGTGATGTTGAGTTCCGTGGCCAGGACGGCCGCGCGTACTTCCGCCATGCCGAAGTCGATGCCGCCGGAGAGCGCGGCGGCGTGGCCGAAGAGGTCGGGGCGGGCCTCGGCGTAGCGCAGGGCACCGAAACCGCCCATCGACAGACCGGTGACGGCCCGGTGGCCCCGGTCGGCGAGGGTACGCAGGTTCGCGTCGATGAAGGGGACGACCTGCTTCAGGTGGAAGGACTCCCAGTTCGCCTTGCCCTCGGCGGTGTTCTGCATGAGCCAGTCGGCGTACCAGCCCTTCCGGCCGCCGTCCGGTACGACGGTGATCATCGAGTCCGAGCGCAGCGCGGGGACGGCCGCGGCGTCGTCCGGGCTTCCCGGGCCGCCGTGCAGGAAGTACGTCACCGGCCAGCGTTTGTCCGGCTGGGTGCGGTAGCCGCTGGGCAGGAAGATACGGATCTTGTGCTGTCCGGAGAGCTGCGGGGTGGTGACGGTGATGGTGAAGTCGGTGTCCGAGTGCACCTGGGTGCCTCCGGCGACCTGGGTCAGGCCGAACCCGTCGGTCAGCACGGGAGGGGCGGCGCCGTCGGCGTGGGCGAGCGGGGCGGTGAGGGTCGCGGTCACGGTCAGCGCGGCGGCGGCCACGGCCGTCCTCGTCCGTGCGCGCCAGGTGGCGGGAAGCGGCATTCTCATCGGGTGTCCTCTCGGGAACGGGTGAGCGGGTGCGCTCGCGGATGCTCGGGAGCTCTCGTGGACGAGCGGGTGGCGGTGCGGTGGTTCAGAGCGCGCAGAACGCGTCGCTCCTGGCCCGGTCCGCGCGGATCCGCCCAGGCGTACCGCTGACCAGGTGGTACTCGTTGTTCGCGTGCAGCACCTGCTCGGTGCCGTGCTCGTTGCCCAGCCAGCCGGCGAAGCAGCCGAGCACCGCGCCGTTGTGTCTCCAGGCCCACGTGCCGCAGGGCAGCTTCGTGTGTGAGGTGCCCAACCCGTAGGTGACGCCGTCGGATACGGGAACCGTAGTCTTGAGCTCTGCCATCTGGGCGGGCTTCAGTAGCTTTCCGGCCATAAGCGCCCGGGAGAACCTGGCCATGTCGTCCAGGGTCGGCGCCAACGCCCCGGCGCTGCCGCATACCTGCACGTTGGACGCCGTGCCGTCGTGGATGAACAGCGTCCGGATCACGTACCCGTGCAGGTGGTTGCCGCGGAGCGCGGGGTCGGAGGCGGGGAGGGCGGTGTCGCGCGGACCGGGCGGTCCGATGACGCGCCGCTGGACCTCCGTGGCCGGTTCCGAGCCGGTGACAGCCTTGATCACCCCGCCGGCGAGCAGGTAGCCGGTGGTGGCACAGCCGCGTCTCTCGCCCGGCTCGGACGTCGGCGCGTGCCTGCCGAGGGCGACATCGACGAGGTTCTGCGGCGGGAAAACCTCCCTCGGACTGGTGGTGAGGACGTACGGTCCGCTGATCTGGAGGGCCTGGAAGCAGTCGGGCAGGCCCGAGGCGTGGTCGAGCAGCTGACGGATCGTGATCCCCGAACCGTCGTAGCCGTTGGTGCGGGCCGCCGCTGGCAGCCCGCGGGCCACGGTGTCGTCCAGCGAGAGCTTCTTCTCCTCCTCCAGCTGAAGGAGGAGAAGGGGGAGATGCACGCCTGGGTATTGCCGCAGACCTGGTACGCGGCCTTCGGGTCGGCGGGACCTTGTCGACGAGGTCGCCGACGCCCGCGTGCACGTACGGGGCGCTGTCGCCCTGCCTGACCAGGCCGGTCGCGCCCGGGTATCCGTCGGTGACGCCCTGCCGGGGCTCCCGCCAGGAGGATGCCGTCCGGGCTCCGCGCGTCGGCGGTGGTCGGGAAGCCGACGGCCGGGGCCGCGGCGGTGGCCGGGCCGGCCCCGGTGACCAGCGGGCGGGCCGCGGTCGCCGTGGCTGTACCGCATGCGTTGAGCTTCCCCATTCCCTTTCCTTTCTCTTCGGACCGGTGGCCGTTCCGCGCCTGTCCGGTGGGAGGTGGCCGCGTCTCAGTGACGGCACGCGGCCGCGAGGATCAGCAGGAGGACGAGAATTCCCGCGGCCTGGAGACAGCCGGAACTTCCCTGCGGGTTCCTCCGGTTAGTCTCCACATGGCCACCGGCGAGAATTCCCGGATGCTTCTTGGCGTAATGCTCCAATTGCCGCTTGGCGCCTTCGGACTCGGCGAGCCACGCCGTCTTGAATCCGCATTCGCCGCACCAGAACCGGAAGGCCATGTCAACTCCTCATGAGTCGTGGCAGGAGCTAAGGGCTGGCCCGTCATCCCTGGTGGATCAGCGTGCGGCGTCAGACGCGGTGCCTCGCACGGCGGGGGGACGCCCGAATACCGGATGTATCCGGGCGCTCCGCCAACGCGGCGAGGTGCCGTGGCTGTCGTCGCACGCCCGCCAGGGATGACGGGACAGCCCTTAGCCATGAGAGGTGGTCAGGTCCGGCGCCGGGCCGGTCCGGGCCCGTGGCTCCCCTTCGTGCCACGGGTTCCCGGCGGGTGCGCCGCCCCGTGTCGGCACTCCTCGCCGGGCACCACCGATCGTGCTGTTCACGCCAATCGGCGTACAGGACATGCGACCGGCCATATATGACCGGTCGCCGCCGGTAGGGTCGTCGCGACCGCGCACGGGGGTGGGAGGGACGTCGAAGTGGCGGATCAGCTCGGCACGTTGTTGCGCCGACTGCGTCATCGGGCCGGACTGACGCAGGAGCGGCTGGCGGAGCGGTCCGGGCTGAGCGTGCGTACGATCCGCAGACTGGAGACCGGCAGATCCGGCGACTACCGGCTGGGCACGGTGGAGGCGCTGGCGGACGCGCTGGGGGCGGGGACCGAGGACCGGCAGCGGCTCGTGGCCACGCTCGCGGGACCGGCCGGCCCATCCGCTGCGGCGGCCTTCCCCTCTCCGGACCCCGCTCCCGTTGCCGATTCCGTGCGGAATTCCGGAACGGATACGGATACGGATACGGATACGGCATCCGGGCCGCATTCCGCGCCCGTTCCCGCACCCCGGAATCCTTCCGTCCCCGCCTCCGCCCCCATGCACCATGAGGTAAAAGCCGCCGCCGATGAACTGGCTCAGGAAATCCGGCGGCGCTGGAAGCGCGAGGAGGAACACCGCCGGGTGCACGACCCCTTTCCGCTTCCGGTGCGCTGGCGGGACGCTCCCGATTCGCTGACCGACCATGCGGAGAACATCCAGCGCCTGCCACCGGGAGCGGTTCCCGGCCGCGTGGATCTGAGCGGCGACCTGGGCAGCGTGGCCGAGGTGTACCGGCGCATCCTGTCCGGACGGCTGGTGGTGCTGGGCCGGGCCGGGTCCGGCAAGTCGGTCCTGACGATCAGGTTCGTCCTGGACCGGCTGGCGGCCCGCCAGCCGCGGGAACGGGTGCCGGTGCTCTTCAGCGTCGGTTCCTGGGATCCCACGGCCGTCGCGCTGCGGGACTGGCTGATCGACCGGCTGCTCCGCGACCACCCGCATCTCACCCGCCGGGCCCCTGACGGGGCGACGCTGGCCGCCGCGCTGGTCGACGCGGATCTCGTGCTGCCGGTCCTGGACGGCTTCGACGAGATCGCGGAAGGGCTGCGCGGTGCGGCCCTGGAGGTGCTCAACGCCACCTCGGTCCCGCTCGTCCTGACCAGTAGGCGCGACGAGTTCGCCGAGGCCGTCGAGAAGGTCCGGGCCCCGCTGGTCTGGGCCGCCGGGATCGAGCTGACCGATCTCACCCTCGACGACCTCGACGACTACCTGCCCCGGACGGCCCGGCCGGTCCCGCGTGACGACGGCGGGAGCTCAGCGGTCTGGACCGTCGTACTGGACCGGCTGCGCGCCGCGCCAAAGGACACCAGCACCCCTCTGGCCAGGGTTCTGAGCACCCCGCTGATGATCGTGCTGGCGCGGACGATGTACAGCGACTCCCCTGACCGGAACCCCTCGGACCTGCTGGACACCGAGCTGTTCCCCGACGAGAACACCCTGGAGGAGCATCTGCTGGCGGGCTTCGTGCCGACGGTCTACCGGCGCCGCGTCGCCGAGCGGAGCGCCAGTGGCCGCCGGGAGCGGCAGCGCGACCCTGGGCGCGCCGAGCACTGGCTCGGTTATCTCGCCCACCACCTCGCCCGCTCCGACCGCGACCAGCAGGACCTCGCGTGGTGGCGGATCGGCGATTCACTGCGGCTGTCCACCCGGCTGCTGGCGGTGATGACGGCCTCGGCGCTCTGCCTCGCGCTCGCCGACTGGGGCGTCAGCCTGATCTACCTGCCTTATCCGAACGGTGAGGTCGTCCTGGTGGGCGGTTCGATGGGGGTGGTCGCGGGCCTCGCCTTCGGGTGCGTCCACGCGGTCCTGGTCCGGCCTGGCACCACGGCCTTCGAACCCGCCCGTGTGCGGCTGCGGCTGGCCGGGACGCGTACTGGGGCCGGCCGCGGACCGGTGCGTACGTTCGCCGTCCGGTTCGGCGCCGTGCTGCCGGGCGGGTTCATCATGGGCGTCGGTTACGCTTCCGCCCTCGCCGTCCAGCGCTGGCTGTTCTACGGAGTCCCGCTCACCAACGAGCTGGTGATCAAGGGCGTGCTCATCAACATGCTGGTCTTCGGCCTGATCTTCGGGACGGGCGCGGGGCTGGTCTTCGGGATCATGGCCGCGTTCGAAGCGCCGCTGGACGTCGCCTCGGCGGCCACCCCGGCCGGTCTGCTGGCCTCGAACCGGGCGACGGTGGTCCGGCAGGTGCTCGTCCTGGCCCCGATGCTCACCCTGGCGATCGCCCTGGGCGGCCGGGTGTTCGCCGGGCTGCTCGACGGAATTCTCGGGCCGCTGTCCTGGACCCTGACGGACGCGCTGTCCATCGGTGCCATCGGCGGGCTCGGCGGCGCCTGCTCGTACGCGCTCTCGTTCACCGCCTGGGGGCGCTGGCTGGTCCTGTCGCGGGTGTGGCTGCCGCTGACCGGCCGGCTGCCCTGGGACACGGTGGCCTTCCTGGACGACGCGTACCGCCGGGGTGTGCTGCGGCAGGCCGGGGCGGTGTACCAGTTCCGGCACATCCGGCTCCAGCACCACCTGGCCCGTTCGTACCGCGAGCACCAGCGCGGCTACGCACCGGCCAGCTTCGGCTCCGAGCCGTAGGAGCCCGGCCCGCTCTCAGGGCCGGGGGCGTCGCGATCCGGTCCGCCGTCAGGAGCGGGCCGTTGCGATCCGGTCCGCCGTCAGGACTGCCCGGACCGCCACTCCGGTGCCAGCACCGCCCAGACCTCCGAGTCGTGCCGCGTGCCCCGGTACAGGTAGTTCTCGCGGAGCACCCCGTCGCGCTTCATGCCGAGCCGCCGGGCGACGGCGATGCTGGCGGTGTTCGCGCCGGAGGCGACCCACTCCACGCGGTGCATGCCGCGCTCGTACACCGCCCAGTCGATCAGCTTCCGGGACGCGCGGGTGATCAGTCCGCGGCCCTGCCCCGCCGGTTCCAGCCAGCAGCCGATCTCGCAGTTCCCGGAATCGGTGTCGAAGATCCGGAACAGCACGCCGCCGACCAGGGTGCCGTCCAGCCAGATGCCGTAGAGCCGCCCCGTGTCGGTCGCCTGCTTCTCCGCGTACCGCCGCAGCAGGTCGCGGGCCGACGCGAGGTCGGTGGCGAAGGAGGCGAAGGGGATCCACGGGTCGACGAGCTCCCGGGCCCGGTCCACGTGGTCGAGGAACTCCTGTGCCTGCCAGATCTCCAGCGGGCGCAGCTCCGCTCCGTCGTCTCCCAGGGATTCCGCGAACATCATGCTCCTTCTCGTACCGATTCCGGCGTCTGCGGGATCTTCGCACGCGCGGGGCCCGGGGCGTCGCGGATTTCGATGCTGATCCGGGGCAGCAGCCGGTCCAGACGGCGCGGCAGCCACCAGTTCGCCCCGCCCAGCAGGTGCATCAGCGCCGGGACCAGCAGCGTGCGCAGGACGAAGGCGTCGAGCGCGACGGCGGTGGCGAGCGCGATGCCGAACATCGCGATGACCCGGTCCCCGCTGAGGACGAAGGCGAGGAAGACCGAGATCATGATCACGGCGGCGGAGTTGATCACCCGGCCGGTCTCGGCGAGGCCCACCCGGACGGCCCGCCGGTTGTCGCCGGTCTCCAGCCACTCCTCGTACATCCGCCCCACCAGGAACACCTGGTAGTCCATGGAGAGCCCGAAGAGCACCGAGACCATGATCACCGGCAGGAAGGGTTCGATGGGCCCCGAGCTGCCGAGTCCCAGCGCCTCGCTCCCCCATCCCCACTGGAATACCGCGACGACGACCCCGAAGGAGGCGGCGACGGCCGCCACGTTCATCACCGCGGCCTTCAACGGGATGCCGATCGACCGGAAGGCCAGCAGCAGGAGCAGACAGCCCAGGCCCACGACCACGCCGACGAAGAGCGGGAGTTTGCCGACGATGATCCGGGCGAAGTCGTCGTAGCTGGCGGTCACTCCCCCGACGTGGGCCTGGAGCGAGGTGTTCTCCGCGGTGCTCGGCAGGACCTCGGTGCGCAGCCGGTCCACGAGGTCACTGGTCTCCCGGGACTGCGGCGAGGACGTCGGTACGACGGTGACGAAGGCGGTGTCCCCGCCGCTGTTGTACGTGACCGGGCCCGCCGAGGCCACGCCCGGGGTGTGCCGCAGCGTGGCGGGCAGGCCGTCCAGGGCCAGCTTGTCGGCCGCCCCGTCCAGCCGCGCGGCGATGGTCAGCGGTCCGTTGACGCCGGGGCCGAAGCCCTCGGCCAGCAGGTCGTACGCCTTGCGGGTGGTCGAGGAGGCGGGGTTGTTGCCCTGGTCGGAGGTGCCCAGGTGCAGGGTGAAGGCGGGCAGCGCGAGGACCAGCATCACCACGGCGGCCACCGCCCCGAGCAGCTTGGGGTGGCGTTCGACGAAGGCGGACCAGCGGGCGGCGAAGCCGGTGGGCACCTCGGGCTGCGGACCGTGCGCGGCGAGCCGCGCGCGTTCGCGCCCGCTCAGCGCCCGCGTGCCGATGAAGGACAGCAGGGCCGGGAGCAGGGTCACCGAGGCGGCCACGGTCAGGACGACGGTCAGCGAGGCGGCGATCGCCACCCCGTTGAGGAAGCCGAGCCGCAGGATCAGCATGCCGAGCAGGGCGATGCAGACGGTGGCCCCGGCGAAGACCACGGCGCGGCCGGTGGTCGCGACGGCGTTCTCCGCGGCCTCGGCCACGGTGAGGCCCCGGCGCAGTCCTCTGCGGTGCCGGGTGACGATGAACAGGGCGTAGTCGATGCCGACTCCGAGCCCGATCAGCATGCCCAGCATGGGCGCGAAGTCGGCGACGGTCATCGCGTGGCCGAGCAGCACGGTGCCCGCGTAGGCGGTGCCCACGGAGACCAGCGCGGTGGCGATGGGCAGCATGCTGGCCGCGAACGAGCCGAAGGCCAGGAAGAGGACGACCGCCGCGACGATCAGCCCGACGGCCTCGCCGAGGTGGACGGAGGGGGCCTCGGTGAGGGCGACGGCCGGGCCGCCCAGCTCCACCTGGAGGTGCTCCGTGGCGGCCTGGCGGGCGGTGTCGACGACGGCTTCGACCTGCGCTACGGAGAGGTCCTCGACCCGGTGGTCGAAGGTGACCACGGCGTAGGCGGTACGGCCGTCGCCGCTGATCTGCCCCGCGCCCGCCGCCCCGTACGGTCCGGTGACCGCGCCGACCCCGGGCAGCTCCCCGACCGCGTGCAGGGTGCGGGTCATCTTCTGCCGGACGTCGTCGGCCCGGACGGTGGAGTCGGAGGTGTGCCAGACGAGGGTGTCGGTGTCACCCCCGAGGTCCGTGAAACCGCTCTTGAGGAGTTCGGTGGCCCGGCCGGACTCGGTCCCGGGCACGTTGTAGTCGTTGGAGTACGCGGAACCCGCGAGACCCGCCGCCGCGGCCGTGCCACCGAGGGCGAACAGCCAGACGAGGACGGTGAGGAGGCGGTGCCTGATGCACCAGCGGGCGATGGCAGCCAACGGACGTGCTCCCTGCTGGTTCGTGGCTCTTCACCGCGACAAGACACGATTCAGCGGTAAAGCGGCGCATGACCTGAGAATCGCCACTCTGGCAGGAGAACGTGATCCTTTGTCCCTTTCGTGGCCATCGTCACAGCGGCCCGGCGAGGGGCCGTACGGGCGGGGTCCGGACGTCCGGCGCGGGCCCCACGCGTACGGGTGCGGCTCAGCCGGAGACGCTGGCCCGGCCGTTCTCGATGTGGCCCATCAGCCTGCGCCGGAAGACGTCGTCGCCGTCCACCGTGACGGCCAGGTCGTACCAGCCGTGCGCGTCGGCCGCGGAGTGCGCCACCGTGCGGCTGCGGCCCGGCTTCACCTTGACGGTGCGGGTCCAGTCGCGCAGATCCGCGTCGTCGACGTAACCGAGCGGGCGCACGATGAAGGTGAGCGTGGTGCGGCCGGTGTTGCGCAGGGTGAGGTGGAGATCGCGTTCGCGGGCATCGATCCGGGAGGCGACCTCCGCGGCGCCGTCCCGCGCGGACCCGGCGAACTCTCGCCGGAAGCCGTTCGGCCCGGTGACCGTGAAGCGGTAGGCCTCCCCGGCGACGGGAACCGTCCACCGCGCCTCGCCCTTCACGTCGCGGTGCTGCGGGGCGGGGAACTCGCCCGCGTACGGGTACAGGGCGAAGTGGGCGGAGGAGCGGCCCGCGTTGCTGAGCTCCACCCGTACCGCGCCGTTGACCAGGCTCGCCCTCGCGTCCGGCTGGTACGGCAGCGGGCGGGCCGGGCGGCGGCCGGGCTCCTGCTCGGGCATCCGCTGCACGGCGGGCGGCCTCGGCGACCAGCGGCCGCTGAACGGCGGGATGGCGCCCGGCCGCTCCACCTCGGGGCGGCGCCGGGTGCGGGAGAAGTCGAAGGCCGAGGTCAGGTCACCGGTGACGGTGCGCCGCCAGGCTCCGATGTTCGGCTCCCTGACCCCGGTCCAGCGCTCCAGGAAGCGGATCACGGAGGTGTGGTCGAAGACCTCGGAGCAGACGTAGCCGCCGACGGTCCACGGGGAGACGACGAGCATCGGAACCCGGATGCCGAGGCCGGTCGGCTTGCCCTCCCACTGCTCCTCGGTCACGTCGACCGGGGCCACCGGCGGCGGTACGTGGTCGAAGAAGCCGTCGTTCTCGTCGTAGTTGATGAAGACCGCGGTGTGCCGCCACACGTCGGGGTGCTGGCCCAGCGCGTCCAGGATCTTGTAGACGATGGTGGCGCTGTGGACCGGCGAGGAGACACTCGGGTGCTCGGAGTCGACGGCGGAGGGCACCAGGTAGGAGACCTCGGGCAACGTCCCGTCCGCCACGTCCCTGGCGAACTCCTCGGCCAGCTTCCCGGTCTCCACCCGGCGCAGCGCCCGCTCGAAGAGGCTGCGCTCGGCCTTGTCCAGGGTGGCGACGCCCTCCTCCAGCAGCCCGAGCAGGCGCTGCCGTCCGGCCTCGTCGGCGTCACGTATCGCGGAGTAGAACGACTCCATGTACGTGTGGCCGCCGGTGTGTGCCAGCGCCTTGAGGGCGATGGCCTTGAAGGTGGCGAAGAACTCGATCTGGTTGTCGGTGAAGTTCTCCCACTCGGTGTACGTGCGCCAGCTGCGCCCGGCCTTCTCCAGCCGCTCGGCGTAGGTGCCCCAGTCGTAGCCGGGGTGGGTGCCCTCGTCGTACGCGTCGTTGCCGACGGCCCGCTCGCCGTTCGGTTCGTCGCCGGTCTTCCCGCTCCACAGGTGGTTGCGGTTGGGGCTGGTGGAGGAGTGGATGGAGGAGTGGTAGGCGTCGCAGACCGTGAAGGTGTCGGCGAGCTCGTAGTGCAGCGGGAGGTCGCGGCGGTCGTAGTACGCCATGGTGGCGGCGGTCTTCGCGGAGATCCAGCCGTTCATCCAGCCGCCGGCCCACGCCGTGCCGCCACCGCTCCAGGAATGGTCGAGCGCGCCGATGTACTGGAGGTCCTTCTTCTGCGTCTCGGCGGCGTCCCGCACGGGGAACGGCAGTACGGAGGCGCCCAGCGGCGCGGGCTGCTCGAAGACCGGCCGGCCGCCGGGAAGCTCGACGGCGTTGCGGTCGCCGAAGCCGCGTACGCCGCGGAGCGTGCCGAAGTAGTGGTCGAAGGAACGGTTCTCCTGCATGAGGATCACCACGTGCTTGATGGCGCCGAGCCCGTCGTGGCCGCCGGGGCCCGCGGCATGGGCGGGCTGTGCGGCAATCGCGGCCTGGAGCGAGGGCGGCAGCAGCGACCCGGCTGCCGCGGCGCCGAGCGCGCCGCCGCCGATCGCGAGGAGCCGCCGCCGTGAGATGTCCGTGGTCATGTGAGCCTCCCGAGTCCTGTCGTTCAGCCGGGAAGCTAATCCGGCCGGGTGGCGGGCGGAAGGACTGGCGGGGGCTTGGCGGTGAACGTCCAACAGGCCGGACGGAAAGTCCATGCCGGCCCGGGGCGGCGCGCCCCCGCCCGGCGGGGCGGTCCGCCGACGTCCGCGCATTGACCGGCCCCCTCCCGGACGGCACCCTTATGGATCGTCAATTACTTGTGTTGGGGGACCAGTTGAACAGTGCGTCACACCACATCGGGCCGGATTCCGCCCCGGACAGATACCGCCTGCTCAACTCGATCGGGCGGGGCGGCGAGGCCGTCCTGTACCGGGCCGAGATCGAGCTCGACGGGGCGCCGGAGACCGTGGTCGTGAAGGTCATGGACTCGAAGACCACGATCACCATCGAACAGTTCCAGCGGCTCAGCACGAAGTGGCAGGAGCAGGCGGAGCTGCTGCGCTTCGTGAACCGTCCCGGGGTGGTGGGCGTGCGCGAGCACTTCGAGGGACCGCCGATCCACGGGCCCGGCGCCTCCTCGACCGCGGCCGGGCGCTCGCTGGTCCTGGTCATGAACCATGTGGAGGGCCTCGACCTGCGCGACTGGCGGGAGGAGCGCACCCTCGTCAGCCACGCCGAGCGGCGCGAGGTGCTGCGGACGCTGGAGCAGCTGGCCGACGTGCTGGACTGGCTGCACTCGGGGCGGGCGACGCCCTCCGGCCGGACCGTCGTGCACGGCGACCTGTCCCCGGGCAATGTGATGGTCGACGTGCACGGGCAGGCCACGCTGGTCGACTTCGGGCTGAGCAAGCTGACGGCCGACCACCGGACGGCGGAGGTCTGGTTCACCCCGGGGTACGCGGCGCCGGAGGTCTTCGAGGGCAAGCGGACACCGCACACCGACCGGTACGCGTTCGGCGCGATCGCCTACTTCCTGCTGAGCGGCCAGTCCCCGCCGAGCACCCCGGAGCAGCTGAGGGCCGCCCTGGCCGCCCTTCCCCAGGTGGCCGCGGCGGCCCCGGACCGGGTGGAGCGGCTGCTGCGGATCTGCGCGGCCGAGCCGGACCGGCGGCCGGAGAACCTGACGGCCTGGGTGAAGGACATGCGCTCGGCGGTGGTGTCGACCACGGTCACCGGTTCGTTGGCGGCCCCGGTCCACGACGCCGTACCGGGCGCGAAGGCGCCGGACACGGCGCGGGACGCGGTCCCGGCCGCGCCGGGCACGGAACCGCGGGGTACGGGAACGCCCCCCGTGCCACCGCTTCCTCCGCTGCCGCCTCCCGGCGCACCGCCCGCCGTCCCCGGCGCGGCACCCGCCTTCCCGCCGCCCATCACCGCGTCCGCCGATCCCGGGGTGGCACCGCCCACCACCGTCAGACCCGCGACCGCGCCCGCCACCGTGCCGGGGCCGGGGACGACGGCGGCCGGAGAGCGGCACGAACCGCCTGAGGGGCCGTCGGCCACCAGCCCGCGGCAGCCCGGGAAGAAGCGGAAGCGGCCGACCGTCGCCCTGACGGTGGCGGCCGTGCTCGTCGCCGCCGTGCTCGGCGCGGGCGGGACGTGGGCGCTCCTGCGCGAGAACGGCGACGGCGGCCGGACGGACCGCACCGCCGGTACCTCGTCCCGGACTCCCACACCCCCGGAATCCGACACCGGCACCGGCACGGCCGAACCGGATGCCGGGAGCACGGACAGCGCGGACACCGGGGACAGCGGGGACAGCGGAGACAGCGGAGACAGCGCGGACAGCGACCCGTCGGCGCCCGGCACCGCCGCCGACGCCTCGGAGGTCTCGCTGACCACGCTGACCGCGATCAGCGACCCCTACAATTTCGAGGTGGGGGCGGCGACCCTCAACACCCAGCAGCACACGGACGCCTATGTGGCCTCACCCGACTGCGACGAGGCGCCCTACATGGAGTTCGACCTCGGCCGGGCCTGGCGGACCTTCGATCTGACCGCGGGCATCGACGACAGATCGAACTACGAGTCGGGGCGGCTGACCGTCAAGGTGGACGACACCACCCTGTGGGTCGGCAGGCTCACCCTGGGCAAGCCGCAGAAGCTGTCCCTGAAGGTCGAGAACGGGCTGCGGCTGCGCATCCGCGTCGACGAGGACTGCAACGGCGCACAGCTCGCGCTCGGCACTCCCCTCCTCAGGAAGTAGCCCCGCCCCGGGCCCGCCTCTCCCACCCCGGTCAGCAGCGGGGCGGCGTGGACGGTCCCGGCCGTGACGGTGCCCGGCGAACCCTCCGGACAGGCGGGTGCCCGGCGAACCCTCCGGACAGGCGAAAGGGGCGGCACACCCGGCTTCGCGGGTGTGCCGCCCCTCGGGGACGTGCCGGTGGTGCGGGATCAGCCCTCGACGCCGAGCTTCTCCAGGATCAGCTCGCGCACCCGGGCCGCGTCCGCCTGGCCGCGGGTGGCCTTCATGACCGCGCCGACGAGCGCGCCGGCCGCCGCGACCTTGCCGCCGCGGATCTTGTCCGCGATGGCCGCGTTGCCCGCGATGGCCTCGTCGACGGCCGCGGAAAGCGCGCCCTCGTCGGAGACGACCTTCAGGCCGCGCTTCTCGACGACGGTGTCCGGGTCGCCCTCGCCCGCGAGGACACCCTCGATGACCTGGCGGGCCAGCTTGTCGTTGAGGTCGCCGGAGGTGACGAGCGCGGCGACCCGGGCGACCTGCGCCGGGGTGATCGGCAGCTCGTCGAGACCGCGGCCGGTCTCGTTGGCGTTACGGGCCAGCTCGCCCATCCACCACTTGCGGGCCTGGTCCGAGGGGGCGCCCGCGTCGGTCGTGGCGACGATCAGGTCGACCGCTCCGGCGTTGAGAATGGACTGCATGTCGTGCTCGGAGACACCCCAGTCCTCCTTGAGCCGGGCCCGGCGCAGCCGCGGCAGCTCGGGGAGCCCCTTGCGGAGCTCCTCGACCCACGCGCGGGCCGGGGCGACCGGCACCAGGTCGGGCTCGGGGAAGTAGCGGTAGTCCTCGGCGTTGTCCTTGATGCGGCCGGCCGTGGTGGAGCCGTCCTCCTCGTGGAAGTGCCGGGTCTCCTGCACGATCGTGCCGCCGGAGGACAGCACCGCGGCGTGACGCTGGATCTCGAAGCGGGCGGCCCGCTCCACAGAACGCAGCGAGTTCACGTTCTTCGTCTCGGAGCGCGTACCGAAGGTCTCGGTGCCGTGGGGACGCAGCGACAGGTTGACGTCGCAGCGCATCTGGCCCATCTCCATGCGGGCCTCGGAGACGCCGAGCGCCTTGATGAGCTCGCGCAGCTCGGCGACGTACGCCTTGGCGACCTCGGGGGCGCGGGCGCCCGCTCCCTCGATCGGCTTGGTGACGATCTCGATGAGCGGGATGCCCGCGCGGTTGTAGTCGAGCAGGGAGTGGGACGCGCCGTGGATACGGCCGGTGGCACCGCCGACGTGCGTCGACTTGCCGGTGTCCTCCTCCATGTGCGCGCGTTCGATGTGGACCCGGAAGATCTCCCCGTCCTCCAGCTGGACGTCCAGATAGCCCTCGTAGGCGATCGGCTCGTCGTACTGGGAGGTCTGGAAGTTCTTCGGCATGTCCGGATAGAAGTAGTTCTTCCGGGCGAAGCGGCACCACTCGGCGATCTCGCAGTTCAGCGCGAGGCCGATCTTGATCGCGGACTCGACGCCGATCTCGTTGACGACCGGGAGCGCGCCGGGCAGGCCGAGGCAGACCGGGCAGGTCTGGGAGTTGGCGTCCTGCTTCAGCTCGGTGGAGCAGCCGCAGAACATCTTGGTCTTGGTGCCGAGCTCGACATGGACCTCCAGGCCCATGACGGGGTCGTAGGACGCGAGCGCGTCCTCGTACGACACCAGGTCGGTGACAGTCACGGTGAAACTTCCCTCTCAGCCCAGCAGTACGTCGTCGTCGCCGAGGCGCTTGAGCTCGCGCAGCAGCAGGGCGACGCCGGTGGCGATGGCGGCGGCGGAGACGACGGCGTCGAGCAGCCGGAGTGTGTCGTGCTCGTGGCGTGCCTTCTTGGCCTGCTTGAACACGCTGACGGCCCCGAAGGCGGTGGTGCCGATGGACAGGTACGTGCCGGTCTTGGACTTCTTGAAGCCCTTGGCCTTGGTCAGTGCGCTCACAACGACGGAGCCTCCTCCAGCAGCGGGTGTCCCCACTTTTCCACGAAGGCGGCCTCGACGGCGGCTCCGACCTTGTAGAGCCGGTCGTCCTTCATGGCGGGGGCGATGATCTGCAGCCCGACCGGCAGCCCGTCCTCGGGGGCCAGACCGCAGGGCAGCGACATGGCCGCGTTGCCCGCGAGGTTGGTCGGGATGGTGCACAGGTCCGCGAGGTACATCGCCATCGGGTCGTCGGCGCGCTCGCCGATCGGGAAGGCGGTGGTGGGCGTCGTCGGCGAGACGATGACGTCGACCTGCTCGAAGGCCTTCGCGAAGTCCTGCGTGATGAGTGTGCGGACCTTCTGCGCGGAGCCGTAGTACGCGTCGTAGTAGCCGGAGCTGAGCGCGTACGTACCGAGGATGACGCGGCGCTTGACCTCGTCGCCGAAACCGGCCTCGCGGGTGAGCGCGGTGACCTCCTCGGCGGACTTCGTGCCGTCGTCCCCGACCCGCAGGCCGTAGCGCATGGCGTCGAAGCGGGCCAGGTTGGAGGAGCACTCGGACGGGGCGATCAGGTAGTACGCCGAGAGCGCCAGGTCGAAGGACGGGCAGTCCAGCTCGACGACCGTGGCACCGAGCGACTTCAGCAGCTCGACCGACTCGTTGAAGCGCTGGACGACACCGGCCTGGTAGCCCTCGCCGGCGAACTGCTTGACGACGCCGACGCGCATGCCCTCGACGCTGCCGTTGCGCGCGGCCTCGACGACCGGCGGAACGGGGGCGTCGATGGACGTGGAGTCCATCGGGTCGTGGCCGCCGATCGCCTCGTGCAGCAGGGCCGCGTCCAGGACGGTACGGGCGCAGGGGCCGCCCTGGTCCAGGGAGCTGGAGAAGGCCACCATGCCGTAGCGGGAGACCCCGCCGTAGGTGGGCTTGACGCCGACGGTGCCGGTGACGGCGGCGGGCTGGCGGATGGAGCCGCCGGTGTCCGTTCCGATGGCGAGCGGGGCCTCGTAGGACGCGAGGGCGGCCGAGGAGCCGCCGCCGGAACCACCGGGGATACGGGTGAGGTCCCACGGGTTGCCGGTCGGGCCGTAGGCACTGTTCTCGGTGGAGGACCCCATGGCGAACTCGTCCATGTTGGTCTTGCCGAGGATGATGACGTCGGCGGCCTTCAGACGCTGGGTGAGGGTCGCGTCGTACGGGGGAACCCATCCCTCAAGGATCTTGGAGCCGACGGTGGTCGGCATGTCCTTCGTGGTGAAGATGTCCTTCAGCGCGAGCGGGACGCCGGCCAGCGGGCCGAGCTTCTCACCGGCGGCCTTCTTCGCGTCGACGGCGCGGGCCTGCGCGAGGGCACCCTCGCGGTCGACGTGCAGGAAGGCGTGGACCTTCTCGTCGACCGCGTCGATCCGGGCCAGGTGGGCCTCGGTGACCTGGACGGCCGTGAGCTCGCCGGAGGCGATCTTCCCGGCGATCTCGGCGGCGGTGAGCTTGATGATCATGCTGTTGTCCGTCATGGCTTCTTAGTCCTCCCCCAGGATCTGCGGCACCTTGAAACGCTGCTGCTCCT
Source organism: Streptomyces sp. NPDC058195 (assembly GCF_042883525.1). Classification (NCBI taxonomy): domain Bacteria; kingdom Bacillati; phylum Actinomycetota; class Actinomycetes; order Kitasatosporales; family Streptomycetaceae; genus Streptomyces; species Streptomyces sp. NPDC058195. The sequence goes on along the minus strand of NZ_JBHVVM010000039.1, from coordinate 33,092 downwards.
GGGCCGGGGCGCCGGAGAGCGCCTGCTCGGGGGTGAGCGACGGACGGACCTCGTCCGCGCGCATGACGTTGGTCAGCGGCAGCGGGTGGGAGGTCGGCGGTACGTCTTGGTCGGCGACCTCGGAGACGCGGGCGACCGCGCCGATGATGTCGTCGAGCTGACCGGCGAAGTGATCGAGCTCTTCGCCCTTCAGCTCCAGACGCGCCAGCCGGGCGAGGTGGGCGACCTCCTCGCGCGTGATGCCAGGCATGCAGCGATCCTCAGGGGTTGGTGTGTGGTTTTGGCCCAATCCTATGGGGTCGCTCGCCACCGGTTCCGCCACCCGGGCGAAGGTGCCGGCCGGAGAGGGATTTCCGGCACGGGGCCGGGCCCCTGGACGGCCCTTGGGGGCGGCCCGCCGCGGGTCGGCCCCGGCCGCCGCGTACGGGCCCGGGGCGCCGCCCGCCCGGCCCCGGCCAGGCCCGTCGGCTCAGGTGGTGGCGTGTCCCCGGGGCGTCGCGGGGCGGGGGGCCGGACGGGGCGCGGCCGTCCGGGCACCCGGGCGCTGTTCCAGCTCCGGTGCCGCTGCTGCGGCTGCCGCCGCGGCCGCGGCGGCAGCCGCCAGCTCGGCCGGACGCCGCCAGCCGTGCCGCCCGCGCGCCCGCAGCCAGGCCGTGGTCTCCTGCGGCGGCATCGCGGCGGCGACCAGCCAGCCCTGCACCGCGTCGCAGCGCAGATCCCGCAGCCGCTCCCAGGTCTCGTCGTCCTCGACCCCTTCCGCGACGACCAGCAGTCCGAGCGAGTGGGCCAGGTCGATCGTGCAGCGGACGATCTCCGCGTCCTCGTTGTCCACGGCGAGCCGGGCCACGAACGAGCGGTCGATCTTCAGCTCGCTGACCGGGAGCCGCCGCAGGTGGACGAGTGAGGAGTAGCCGGTGCCGAAGTCGTCGAGGGACATCTTCACGCCGTGCCCGGTCAGCCCGGCGAGCGTGTCGGCGGCGCGCTGCGGGTCCTCCAGCAGCACGTGCTCCGTTATCTCCAGCTGGAGGGCCCCGGCCGGGACGCCGTGCCGGGCGAGCCTGGCCGCGACGCCGCCCGCGAAGCCCGGGGTGTGGACGTCGCGCGGGGAGACGTTCACCGCGACCGGGACGAACAGGCCCTGGGCCCGCCACCGGGCAACCTGGGCCAGCGCCGTCTCCAGCACGTACTCCGTGAGGTGGGGCATCAGGCCGGACGACTCGGCGATGGCGATGAACTCGTCCGGGGGGACTCGTCCGCGCTCCGGGTGCACCCAGCGCACCAGCGCTTCGAGCCCGGCGACCTGGCCGTCGAAGCGGACCTTCGGCTGGTAGTGCAGCTCGACCTCGCCGGCGTCCAGCGCGCGGCGCAGATCGCCCAGCAGCCCGAGCCGGTCCGGGGTGTTGCTGTCCCGCTTCGACTCGTAGACCTCGACGCCCGTACGGTCGCGTTTGGCCTGGTACATCGCCACGTCGGCGCGTCTGAGCAATCCCTCGGCGTCCAGCGCGTGATCGGGGTGGACGGCGACTCCGGCGCTCGCCTCCAGCACCAGGGTCAGGCCGTCGAGGTCCAGCGGGGAGGACAGCTCCGCGACCAGGTGGCGGGCGACCCGCTGGGCGCTGGTGGTGGAGTCGGCGGTCGGCAGGAGCACCGCGAACTCGTCGCCGCCGAGCCGCGCGACCTCCGCGCCCCGGGGCAGCGCGAGCCGGAGCCGGTCCGCTATCTGCAGCAGCAGCCGGTCCCCCGCGAGATGCCCCAGGGTGTCGTTGACCGCGCGGAAACGGTCGAGATCGATCAGAACCAGAGCGGCCCTGGCGCCGACGGACTCGGCTTCCTCCAGGGCCGTCCAGGTGCGCTCCAGCAGCCACTGCCGGTTGGGCAGCCCGGTCAACGGATCGCGTAGCTGTTCCTCGGCGCGGGCCCGTGCGATCCAGAGCGCGGAGTCCAGGGCGATCAGCGGAACGGCGAAGAGCGGCAGGAGCAGCGGGGTGGCCATCGCGACGACGCAGATGAGCGGCGCGATGGCGACCAGGCCGAGCGCGACCAGGCCCTGCCGCAGCAGGGCGGTGCGGGCGATGGTCGGCAGCCCGCCGCCCTGCGGAGTCCGCGCGTACCAGAGCAGGACCCGGGTGACCAGGAGGTAGGTGGAGGCGGCCAGGAGGACTTCCGGGACGGCGCCGATGCCCCAGTCGAGTGGGTGCCAGGGCGCTTCGACGCTCTGCGTCTCGCCGAACACCGTGAGCACCAGGCCCGCGGCGCCGATGCCCAGGATGTCCACCGCGCCGTGCAACAGCCCCTGGTACCAGCGGTGTCTGCGGGCGATGCCGACGAGGACGACCACGACCAGGCTGACCAGACCGGCGGACACCCAGCCGTAGAGCAGCAGCACGGCCAGGGTCAGGGAGGCGCCGGAACCGGTCCCTCCCCACCAGCGGTCGCGGCCGAGCGCGACGAGATGGCCGACGATGATCCCGGTCAGGACGGCGAGGGACCAGCCGACCCTGCCGTCGGGGAAGAGCGCGGCGCCTTCGCTCACCGTGCGATAGAAACCGGTCGCGATCTGAACAACAGCGATCGCGATGAGAACGGCCCCCACTTTCGGCGTGAGGCCGGTGAAACCTTGCAGCCGCGACACCGGTGCGGCGCTCTCGGTCGGTTTCATTCCGTCCCTCTCACAGCCGGCGATGCCGATGTCACCTGTTGTTCCGCTCCCCCCGCCGCCACGGCCCGGTCTGCCACCCCGCGGCCGGGCACGGCGGGTGCACGTCTCAACAGTAGGGCGCGGAAGGTGCTTACGGGCAGCGCTCGGACGCTCTTGCCCGAATGCGAACCGACCGTCCGTCACCATCTGCTATGCACCGATCGAGTGAACCGGTCACCTGTCGGGACACTCGCCCCGCTCTGCCCCGACGGGCCCTCAATCCACCCTTTTGGCCCTGGTGGCCGGCCACCGCCGACCGCCGGTCCCGGACGGCCGCCGACCGCCCCCGGCACCCGCCGGAGATCCCCGCGCCGGTCCTTCTGCCGCCCGGCGGCGGGGTTCTGCCCTATTGCGCCGCTTCCTCCACGGGCACCGCCGCCTCACGCGCCGCGTCCGGCCCCTGTCCGAGCAGGACGGCGAAGCCGCTCTCGTCCAGTACCGGAACCTTCAGCTGCATGGCCTTGTCGTACTTCGAACCGGGGTTGTCGCCGACGACCACGAAGGAGGTCTTCTTCGAAACGGAACCCGTGACCTTCGCGCCCCGGCTCTGGAGCGCCTCTTTCGCGCCATCCCGGGTGTGGTCGGCCAGCGTGCCCGTGACGACGACGGTGAGCCCTTCGAGCGGGCGCGGCCCCTCGTCCTCCGCGGCCCGCTCGTCCTCCATCCGGACCCCGGCCTCGCGCCACTTGCGCAGGATCTCCCGGTGCCAGTCCTCGGCGAACCACTGCTTCACCGAGGCGGCGATGATCGGGCCGACCCCGTCCGCGTCGGCCAGCTCCTGCTCGGTGGCCTCGTCGATCCGGTCGATGGAACGGAACTGACGGGCCAGCTCCGCGGCGGCGACCGGGCCCACATGGCGGATGGAGAGCCCGGTGAGGACCCGGGCCAGCGGGGCGGCCTTGGCCGCGGCGATGGCGTCGAGCATGGCCAGGGCGTTCTTCCTCGGCTCGCCCTGCTGGTTGGCGAAGACCCAGGCGGTCTTCTCCTCACCCGTCTTCGGATCGCGCTTGGGCAGCCCGCTGTCCTGGTCCAGGACATAGGCCCGGATCGGCAGCAGCTCCTCGATCGTCAGCCCGAACAGGTCGCCCTCGTCGCCCAGCGGCGGCTCGGCGGGCTCCAGCGGCCTGGTCAGGGCCGCGGCGGCGACATAGCCGAAGTGGTCGATGTCGAGGCACTTGCGCCCCGCGAGATAGGCCAGGCGCTCACGCAACTGGGCCGGGCAGGAACGCGCGTTGGGGCAGCGGAGGTCGATGTCGGCCTCCTTCATGGGCCGCAGCTCCGTACCGCACTCGGGGCAGTGCGTCGGCATCACGAACGCCCGCTCGGTGCCGTCGCGCAGATCGGCGACCGGCCCGAGAATCTCCGGGATCACATCACCGGCCTTGCGGAGCACCACCGTGTCCCCGATGAGGACGCCCTTCGCCTTCACCACGTTCTGATTGTGCAGGGTGGCGAACTCCACCTCAGAGCCCGCCACTTCGACCGGCTCGACCTGGGCGTACGGCGTGACCCGGCCGGTCCGGCCGACGCCGACCCGGATGTTGACCAGCTTGGTGTTGACCTCCTCCGGGGCGTACTTCCAGGCGATCGCCCAGCGCGGGGCGCGCGAGGTGGAGCCGAGCCGCCCCTGGAGCGGGATCTCGTCGAGCTTGACGACCACACCGTCGATCTCGTGCTCCACCGAGTGCCGGTTCTCGCCGAAGTACGCGATGAACTCCCGCACCTCGTCGAGGGAGCCGACCACCTTGTTGTACTTGGCGGTGGGCAGGCCCCACGCGTGGAGCAGCTCGTAGGCGTGCGAGAGGCGGTCGATGCCGAAGCCCTCGCGGGCACCGATGCCGTGCACCACCATGTGCAGCGGACGGGTGGCGGTGACCTTGGGGTCCTTCTGGCGCAGTGAGCCCGCCGCGGCGTTGCGCGGGTTGGAGAACGGCTTCTCCTCGGCCTCGACGAGCCGGGCGTTCAGCTCCTCGAAGGCCTCCATCGGGAAGAAGACCTCGCCGCGGATCTCGACCAGCCGCGGCACCCGGTCGCCCTTCAGCCGGTGCGGGATCTCGGCGATCGTACGGACGTTGGGCGTGATGTCCTCGCCGGTGCGGCCGTCGCCGCGGGTGGCGGCCCGGGTCAGCCTTCCGTCCTCGTAGGTGAGGTTGACCGCCAGGCCGTCGACCTTCAGCTCGCACAGGAAGTGGTAGCCGGTGGTGCCGACGTCCCTGACGATCCGCTCGCCCCAGGCGGCCAGTTCCGCGTCGTCGAAGGCGTTGTCCAGCGAGAGCATCCGTTCGCGGTGCTCGACGGAGGTGAACTCCGTGCGGTACGGCCCGGCGACCTTCTGGGTCGGCGAATCCGGCGTACGCAGCGAGGGGTACCTCTCCTCCAGTGCCTCCAGCTCGCGCAGCAGCCGGTCGAACTCGGCGTCGCTCACGGTCGGCTGTGCGTTCACGTAATACCGGAAGCGGTGCTCCTCGACCTGCTCGGCAAGGAGCGCGTGCCGCTCCTGCGCCTGTGCGGGCACCGCCGTCTGCTGTTCGCCGGCCATCGTCCTGTCCTCCCGTTACCCGTTGCCCCGCTACTCAGGGTTGTCCGCGAGTGATCTCGCCGCCCGGACGCAGTGGGCGAGCGCGGCGCGCGCGTACGCGGGCGAGGCACCCGCCAGCCCGCACGACGGGGTGAGGGACACGGACTCCGGCAGAGTCCCCGGATTCAGCCCCAGCCTGCGCCACAGCGTCCTGACACCCATGACGCTACCGCCCGGGTCCGACAATCCGGCCGAGGCCGGGTCGGTGCCCGGCACTACTCCGAGGAAGAGCTGGGTGCCGCCCTCGACGGCCTCCCCGACCGCCTCCTCCTCACGCTCGGTGAGCAACGAGAAGTCGAAGGAGATGCCGCCGGCCCCGGCCCGGCGCAGCAGTGCGAACGGCACCTCGGGGGCGCAGGTGTGCACCGTCGTCGCCCCGTCCCCGGCCGCCGCGAGGACGTCGCGCAGCGTGCCCTCCACGGTCTGGCGGTCCACCGCGCGGTACGTGCGGTAGCTGCTGGCGGTCTTGATCCGCCCGCGCAGTACGGCGGTCAGCGACGGCTCGTCGAGCTGGAGGATCACCCGGGCGCCGGGCACCCTGCGCCGCACCTCGGCGAGATGGGCGCGCAGCCCCTCGGCGAGTGAGTCCGCCAGATCGCGGCAGGCCCCCGGGTCGCCGAGCGCGGCCTCGCCGCCCCGGCGTTCCAGCGCGGCGGCCAGCGTCCACGGCCCGACGGCCTGGACCTTGAGGGGGCCTTCGTACCCCTGGGTGAACTCCTCCAGGGCGTCGAGGTCCTCGCCCAGCCAGGACCGGGCCCGGCGGGTGTCACGGCCCGGCCGGTCGCTGATCCGCCAGCCGCTGGGCTCGACGTGCCCGTACAGGTCGACGAGCAGCCCGACCGTCCGCCCGATCATGTCCGCGCCGGGCCCGCGGGCGGGCAGCTCCGCCAGGTGGGGCAGCCCCTCACCGCCCGCGAGGGAACCGGTGACGGTCTTCGCCGCCTCCCGGGCGTCTCCTCCGGGCATGGACCCGATCCCGGTGGCCGGGCAACCGCTGAACTCGCTCTTCTCGCTCACACGGGAAGCCTAAGCGCGGCGGATCGCGGTCAGCGGCCAGGGCGGACCGTCAGGTCGTTGACCTCGGCGTCGTGGGGCAGGTCGACGGCCATCAGGATCGTGGTGGCCACCGACTCGGGGTCGATCCAGCGGGAGGCGTCGTACTCCTTGCCCTCCTGGCGGTGCACCTTGACCTGCATCGGGGTGGCGGTGCGGCCGGGGTAGACGGAGGTCACCCGGACGCCGTTGCCGTGCTCCTCCTGACGCAGCGCGTCGGCGAGCGCCTTCAGACCGTGCTTGCTCGCGGCGTAGGCGCTCCACTCGGCGTGCGCGGCGAGACCGGCACCCGAGTTGACGAAGACGACATGGCCCTGGGCGACCCGCAGTTGCGGCAGGAGGAGCCGGGTCAGCTCGGCGGGGGCGACGAGGTTGGCGTTGAGCTGGAGGTGCCAGGCCTTGGGCGTCAGCTCCCCGACCGGTCCCAGCTCCACGACGCCCGCGACGTGCAGCAGCGAGTCGACCCGGTCGGGCATCTTCTGGTGGGCGAGCGCCCACGAGAGCCGGTCGGGGTTGGAGAGGTCGCCGACGAGCGTGCGCGCGCCGGGGTGGAGCTCGGCGAGCTCCCGGGCCCGGCCCGCGTCACGGGCGATCAGCACGGTCTCGTCGCCGCGCTCCAGCAGACGGCGGGTGACTGCGGCTCCGATGCCGGAGCCGGCGCCGGTGATGACATGAGTGGACATGCGCCTCATGATCGCACCCCGCCGCCCCGTCACTGCAGGCCGGACCACTCCTCCAGATAGGCCAGAGCGCCCACCCCGTCCTTGGCGAAGAACACCAGCTCGGTGAGGGGCACGGGCAGGAAGCCCTCGTCCTCCATCCGCTGGAACTGCTGGCGCAGCCCGTCGTAGAAGCCCGCGGTGTTGAGCAGGACGACCGGCTTGGCGTGCTTGCCGTGCTTCTTCAGCTCCAGGATCTCGGTCGCCTCGTCGAGCGTCCCGGTGCCGCCCACCATGATCACGACCGCGTCCGCCTTCTCCAGGAGCAGCGCCTTGCGCTCGGCGAGATCGCGGGCGATCACCATCTCGTCCGCGTTGGTGCGCGCCGACGCGGCGAGGAAGTCGACGGAGACCCCCACCAGCCGCCCGCCCGCTTCCTGGACGCCGTCGGCGACGACCTTCATCAGCCCGCTCTCCGAGCCGCCCCAGACGAGGGTGTGCCCGCCTCTGCCGAGCAGCTCGGCGAATTCACGGGCGGGCTGGGTGTAGCGCTCATCGAGGTCGGCGGCGGAGAGAAAGACACAGATCTTCATGCGACCACCGTAGGCGCCACCGCTGACAGCCGGTGCACCCGCTGCCCCCGACCGGCCATCAGTACCCGTTCCAAAGCCCTGACCTGCTGGTTCATGGAATCTCAAAAAAACTTGGGCGGGAGCGATGAGTTTCCCGGGGACCGGCGGTCCACCCTCGTATGGACAAGATTCTCTCCCGCGACGGCACCTTGATCGCGTACCGGCACCGGGGCGAAGGCCCGCCGGTGGTCCTGGTCGGCGGCTCGTTGGGTACGGCGGCGACCGAGGCACCGCTCGCGCGCCTGCTCGCGCCGCGTTTCCACGTCGTGACGTACGACCGGCGCGGCCGGGGTGCCAGTGGCGACAGCGGTCCCTACGCGCGGGAGCGCGAGATCGAGGACCTGGCGGCGCTCATCGCCTCGGTCGGCGGCGAGGCCTCGGTGTTCGGGGTGGGAGCCGGTGGGGCGCTCTCCCTGGAGGCGCAGGCGGCCGGGGTTCCCATGGACCTGCTGGCGGTGTACGAGCCGCCGTACACCCCGGGCGCCGCGGGTCTGCGCTACAAGGCGTGCTGCACCTCCCGGCTGCATCAGCTGCTGAGCGGCGGGGACCGCGCGGGAGCCGTCGAGCTGTACCTGTCCGTGACGGGGGTACCGGCCGACCTGATCGCCCGGATGCGCCGCGCCCCGCTGTGGAGCGGCCTGGTCGCGATGGCCCACACCCTGGCGTACGACGACGCGCTGCTCGGCGACGGCTCGATCCCCGCCGGGCGGTTCGCCGCCGTCACCGCGCGCACGCTGGTGATCTGCGGCGGCTTCAGCCCGACCCCGGCGCGGATGTCCACCCGCGCCCTGGCCGACGCCCTGCCCCGTGCCCGGCACCGCACCCTGACCGGCCAGACCCGCGACCTGGCGCCGCAGGCCGTGGCCCCGGTCCTCGCGGAGTTCTTCGCGCGGGACCTGTACGCCCGCCGGGCCTGCTGAGACCGCGGCTCCGCCGCCGCGCGCTCCCGCCCGTACGGGGGTCGGACGCGAGCGCGCGCGGCGGGGTACGCCCGGGTCAGCCGGAGACGGCCGCCTTCTGGCGGCGGGCCGTCGTGGCGATCGTCGCGGAGCCGACCACCCGGGTGCCGTCGTAGAGCACGACCGCCTGGCCCGGGGCCACGCCGCGGACCGGCTCGGTGAAGGTGACGTGCAGGGTGCCGTCGAGCAGCTCGGCGGTGACCCCGGTCTCGCCGCCGTGGGCGCGGAGCTGGGCGGTGTAGGCGCCGGGTCCGGACGGGGCGGTGCCGCACCAGCGGGGCTTGATGGCGGTGAGCGCGGTGACGTCGAGGGACTCGGCCGGGCCGACCGTCACGGTGTTGTCCACCGGGGAGATGTCCAGGACGTAGCGCGGCTTGCCGTCGGGCGCGGGGTGGCCGATGCGCAGTCCCTTGCGCTGGCCGATGGTGAAGCCGTACGCGCCCTCGTGGCTGCCGACCTTCGTGCCGGACTCGTCGACGATGTCGCCCTCGGCGGTGCCGAGCCGGCTCGCCAGGAAGCCCTGGGTGTCACCGTCGGCGATGAAGCAGATGTCGTGGCTGTCGGGCTTCTTGGCGACGGCGAGCCCACGCCGTTCGGCCTCGGCGCGGATCTCGTCCTTGGTGGTGAGGGTGTCGCCGAGCGGGAACATCGCGTGGGCGAGCTGCTTCTCGTCCAGGACACCGAGGACGTAGGACTGGTCCTTGGCCATGTCCGAGGCACGGTGCAGCTCGCGGCTGCCGTCCGTGTTCAGCACGACCGTGGCGTAGTGGCCGGTGCACACGGCGTCGAAGCCGAGGGCGAGTGCCTTGTCGAGGAGCGCGGCGAACTTGATCTTCTCGTTGCAGCGCAGGCAGGGATTGGGCGTGCGGCCCGCCTCGTACTCGGCGACGAAGTCGTCCACGACGTCCTCGCGGAACCGTTCCGCCAGGTCCCAGACGTAGAACGGGATACCGATCACGTCCGCGGCACGGCGGGCGTCGCGCGAGTCCTCGATCGTGCAACAGCCGCGTGCCCCGGTACGGAAGGACTGCGGGTTGGCGGAGAGGGCGAGGTGCACACCCGTCACGTCGTGCCCCGCCTCGGCGGCACGGGCCGCGGCGACGGCGGAGTCGACACCGCCCGACATGGCGGCGAGCACGCGGAGGGGGCGCTGGGAAGTCTCAGTCATAGCTCCACCAGAGTACGGGGCGCCGGGAACCGAACGCTCTCCGATATGCGTTGTGGATCACATGGGGAGCAAGGGGACATCGGATGCCGGGAGCGGCGGCGGGAAGTCCGGGCGCGGCATCGGCCGCCGCGGGCTGCTGATCGGCGCCGCCGCCACGGCCGTGGGCGCGGCGGTGCTGGCGCGGGACGATCTGGAGCGCGCCTGGTGGCGGCTGCCCGGGGTGGAGAAGCCCCGCAGGCCCGGCGAGGTGGACTACGGCCGGGCCCGCTGGATAGAGGCCTCCCCGGCGAACTGGCGGCGGGCCGACCGCCCCGACGACTACACGATCGACCGGGTCGTCCTCCATGTCACCCAGGGCAGCTACGCGAGCGCCGTGAAGGTCTTCCAGGACCCGGCGCACGGGGCGGCGGCGCATTACGTGGTGCGCGCCGACGGCCGGGTGACCCAGATGATCCGTGAGCTGGACGTGGCGTTCCACGCGGGCAACCGGTCGTACAACGAGCGCAGTGTGGGCATCGAGCACGAGGGCTTCGTGGACCGCCCGCAGGACTTCACGGCGCAGATGTACGGGGCCTCGGCCCGGCTCACGGCGGCGGTCTGCGCGCGGTACGGGATACCCGTGGACCGCACGCACATCATCGGGCACGCCGAGGTGCCCGGCGCCGACCACACCGACCCGGGCGAGCACTGGGACTGGGCCCGCTACCTGAAGCTGGTCCGGGCGGCGGGCACGCGCTGACGGTCAGCTGAGCCCGGCTGTCCGGGCCCGCTCCACGGCCGGTCCGATCGCGCGGGCCACGTGGTCGACGTCCTCCCTGGTGGAGGTGTGGCCGAGCGAGAAGCGCAGGGTGCCGCGGGCCAGGTCCGGATCGGTGCCGGTGGCCAGGAGCACGTGGCTCGGCTGGGCGATCCCCGCGGTGCAGGCGGAGCCGGTGGAGCACTCGATGCCCTGGGCGTCCAGCAGCAGGAGCAGGGAGTCGCCCTCGCAGCCCGGGAAGGTGAAGTGGGCGTTGGCGGGGAGCCGGCCGCCGGGGGCCGGGTCGCCGCCGAGGATCGCGTCGGGCACGGCCGCCAGCACGGCGTCCGCCAGGCCGTCGCGGAGTCCGCCGATCTCGCGGGCGAAGTCCTCGCGCCGTTCGGCGGCCAGCCGCCCGGCGACGGCGAAGGAGGCGACGGCGGGCACGTCGAGCGTGCCCGAGCGGACGTGCCGTTCCTGGCCGCCGCCGTGGAGCACGGGCACGGGGGTGTGCTCGCGGCCGAGCAGCAGCGCGCCGATGCCGAACGGTCCGCCGATCTTGTGCGCGCTGACGGTCATGGCGGCCAGCCCGGAAGCGGCGAAATCGACCTCCAGCTGCCCGACGGCCTGCACCGCGTCCGCGTGCATGGGCACGTCGAACTCCTGGGCCACTGCGGCCAGTTCGTGAACCGGAAGGACGGTGCCGATCTCATTGTTGGCCCACATCACGGTGATCAGCGCGACATCGGAGGGGTCACGCAGGACCGCCTCGCGCAGCACGTCCGGGTGGACGCGTCCGTGCCGGTCGACCGGGAGGTACTCGACGTGCGCGCCCTCGTGCCCGGCGAGCCAGTCGACGGCGTCCAGCACCGCGTGGTGCTCGACCGGGCTGGCCAGCACCCGGGTACGGCGCGGGTCGGCGTCGCGTCGGGCCCAGTACAGGCCCTTCACGGCGAGGTTGTCGGCCTCGGTGCCGCCCGAGGTGAAGACCACCTCGCTGGGGCGCGCGCCGAGGGCTTCGGCGAGGGTCTCCCGCGACTCCTCGACGGTACGGCGGGCCCGGCGCCCGGCGGCGTGCAGTGAGGACGCGTTGCCGGTGACGGCGAGCTGGGCGGTCATCGCCTCGATCGCTTCCGGAAGCATCGGCGTGGTCGCGGCGTGGTCGAGGTAAGCCATGGTGAGCTCGATTCTACGAGCCCCGGGCGGGGCGTATGGCGGGCGCACCGCGACTCGGCCCGCTCGCGCCGCGCGCGCCCGCGGGACCGGCGGCCCGGTCAGCCGGTGAAGCCCCAGGACACGGCGCCCGAGCCGGTCATCAGACAGGCCAGCACGACGAGATCGGCGACCCCGAGAACGAGGCCGAGCCAGGCACGGCCGCGCCGCGAGGTGGCGCGGGACAGGGCGACGAGCGCCATGCCGATCGCGGCCGGGCCGAGCAGGACGTTCATCACCAGCAGGCCGACGAGCCCGAGCACGAAGGAGGCGACGGCCAGCGCGTCGGCGTCCCGGGCGGGCCCGCCCCCCGCCTCGGAGCGGCGGACCGGTGCGTGAGCGTCATGGTGCGGGCTCCTTCGGATCTGCGGCGGAGGACGGCCGGGCGGTCAGCGGGAACGGCGCTGCGCCCCGGCCCTCTCCCGTACGGCGAAGACGAGCAGCCAGCAGCCGATCGCGGCGGCGAGCGCGAAGCTCAGGGGCAGCGGAATCTGGGCCACCGCTCCGAGCACGACCCCGAACAGAAGCAGTACGGCAACGAGGACGACCATGTTCAGCCTTTCCGCGGGCTCTCCACGAGCACTTGAGAGTACGACTGTTCACTGACTGCTCAGTCTAGACCCGTGCGGGGCTTCCCCGCTCCGGAGAACAGTTGTTTACTCAATGGCATGAGTCACACCACCGGCACGCGTCTGGCGCAGAAGATGAGAACCCGTCAGGCCCTGCTGGACGCGGCGCTCGGCCTCCTGGAGCACCAGAGCCTCAGCAGCCTCGGCCTGCGGGAGGTGACCCGGGCCGCGGGCGTCACGCCCACCGCGTTCTACCGGCATTTCGCCGACACCGCGGCGCTCGGCGTGGCGCTCGTCGAGGAGGCGCTGGGCAGCCTGCACGGGATGATCGGCGCGGTCCTCGCCGAGAGCGGGGACAGCGAGGAGCGCCTGGGGCGTGGCATCGGGCTGATACTGCGCCACGTCGCGGAGCAGCCCGCCCACTTCCGCTTCATCGCGCGCGAGCAGCACGGCGGGGTGGGCCCGGTGCGGGAAGCCATCGCGGCCGAGCTGCGGCGGTTCGCGAAGGAGGTGGCGGCGGCGCTCGCCGAGGAGCCGCAGTCCCGGGGGTGGAGCGGCGAGGACCTGCTGATGCTGGGCGGCTTCTACGTCGACCACATGGTGGTCATCGCCTCGTCACTACTGGACGCGGGGCCCGACGGCGAGCGGGAGGTGGCCGAGGTGGCCCGCCGCCGGCTCAGACTGGTCACCCTCGGCCGGGCGCACTGGCTGGACGACGAGGACCGGCGGCCCGCCCGGGAGGACTCACCGGGCGGGCACGCCGAGGAGCGTCAGGAACGCGGGGCGCGGGCAAGCTGACGGGACTGGGCGACCAGGCGGTCCGCGCTGTCCCAGACCTCCGCGTCCTCCTCCAGGAAGCCGCCCGCGAGGTTGCGGGTGGTGATGGAGACCCGGAGCGGGCCCGGGGCCGGGCGGCAGCGGATGTGGGTGGTGAGCTCGATGGTGGGCGTCCAGCCCTTGAGGCCCAGCTCGAAGGAGGTGGGCGGCAGCGCGTCCACGGTGAGCAGCAGCGAGAGCGCGTCGGCGTCGCGGCCGTCGGCGAGGCCGAACCAGCCGCGCATCTCGCCCTTGCCCGAGGGCGCGCCCACCGCCCAGCCGGCCGTCGCCGGGTCGAGCCTGATGTCGAGGCGGCCGGTGATGGCGGAGCTGCCGGGGATCATGGCCGGGCCGTCGTTCGCGCCGAGGCAGTGCTCCAGCGGCGGGATGGCCGGCGGCTTCGCCGTGGTGCGGACCTCGTCGGCCAGCGCGTCCAGGTCACCGTAGGTGGCGACGACCCGGATGCGCTCGACCTCGGTGCCGTCCTGCGCGTACTGGAAGAGGGACGCCTGGCCGGTGGAGAGGGTGCGGCCGGTACGGACGACCTGGGTCCGGATCACCGCGGGGCCCGGGACGGACGCGGTGAGGTAGTGCGCGGAGACCGAGAACGGGTCGGGGTGCGGCAGGGCCTGGCCCAGCGCACGGCCGAGCATGGCGAGCAGGTAGCCGCCGTTGACGGCGTGGATGATCGTCCAGCCCGCGGAGAGTTCGGCGTCGTAGACGCCCTCCTCGCGAAGGGTGACGGCGGTGTCGCGGTCGAACTCGCTGTCGCCGATGGTCGCCGGGTTCCCGGCGGCCGCCGGTCCGGGGTGCGCCGCCTGCTCTGTTGCCTGTGCCATGCCCCGCACCGTACACCGATTGCATTACTGAGCGGTAGCTTTTTGATGCGCCTCACACGGGTCACACGGGTGGCGGCGGTCGCAGCAGCAGCCAAGCGGATCACCGTGGTCGCAGCGGTCCGCGCCGACCGGCTCAGGCGGTCGCGGAGCTCTCCTCGGCCGTGGCGGACTTCCGGTTGTAGGCGCGCGGGGCCCGCCAGTGGTAGCGCATCGACAGCAGCCGCAGCGCGAAGGCCGCGATCACGGCGGTGCCGCTGGTGACGGCGTTCAGCGCGCCGAAGCGGATGCACAGGACGGTCATCACGGCACCGGCGACCGCGGGCACCGCGTACAGGTCGCGGTCCCAGCGCAGCAGCGAGGGCACCTCGTTGGCCAGTACGTCGCGCAGCACACCGCCGCCGACCGCGGTGGCGAGCCCGAGCGCCGCCGACGCGGTGAGGCCGAGTCCGTAGTCGTACGCCTTGACCGTGCCCGTGACGCAGAACAGGCCGAGGCCCGCCGCGTCGAAGACGTTGACGCCCACCTGGATGCGCTCGACCTGCGGATGGAGGAAGAACACCAGCGCCGCGGCGAGCAGCGGGGTGGTGAAGTAGCCGAGATCGGTGAACGCGGCGGGCGGGACCGCCCCGATGACGAGGTCACGGAACAGCCCCCCGCCCAGCGCGGTCGCCTCGGCGAGGACCGCGATGCCGAAGACATCGAAGTTCTTGCGTACGGCGAGCAGAGCGCCGGAGATCGCGAAGACGAAGATTCCGACGATGTCGAGCGCATGCTGGACGGAGGGCGTGAACAGTTCGTTGAGCACCGGGCAATTGTGCCGGTACTACTCCTTCGTGCTGTCCTCCGGCGTACCGGGCGAGGCGGCGGTGGCGGCCGGCTGCTCCTCCGGGTGGTGGCAGGCCACCTGGTGCCCGGTCCTCAGCGCGGCCAGCGGCGGTTCCTGCGTCGTGCAGACCTCGGTGGCCTTCCAGCACCGCGTGTGGAAGCGGCAGCCGCTGGGCGGCGAGATCGGCGAGGGGACGTCCCCCTTGAGCAGGATGCGCTCGCTCTTGGCCGAACGGCGCCTCGGGTCCGGGATCGGGACCGCGGAGAGCAGCGCCTTGGTGTACGGGTGCATGGGCGCCTTGTAGAGCGACTCCCGGTCGGCCAGCTCCACGATCTTGCCCAGGTACATCACCGCGATCCGGTCCGAGACGTGCCGGACCACCGACAGGTCGTGGGCAATGATCACGTAGGTGAGGCCCAGTTCGGTCTGGAGGTCGTCGAGCAGGTTCACCACCTGCGCCTGGATCGACACGTCCAGCGCGGAGACCGGTTCGTCCGCCACGACCAGCTTGGGCTTGAGCGCGAGCGCGCGGGCGATCCCGATGCGCTGGCGCTGGCCGCCGGAGAACTCGTGCGGGTAGCGGTTGTAGTGCTCCGGGTTGAGGCCCACGACCTCCAGCAGCCGCTGCACCTCCTTCTTCACACCGCCCTCGGGCGTGACGCCCTGGAGCTTGAAGGGGGCGCCGACGATCGTGCCGATCGTGTGCCGGGGGTTCAGCGAGGAGTACGGGTCCTGGAAGATCATCTGCATGTCCCGGCGCATCGGGCGCATGCCGCCCACGCCGAGGTGCGTGATGTCCCTGCCCTCGAACTCGATGTTTCCCGCGGTGGGTTCGAGCAGCCGGGTGATCAGGCGGCCCATCGTCGACTTCCCGCAGCCGGACTCCCCGACGACGCCCAGGGTCTCGCCCGAGCGCACCTCGAAGTCGATCCCGTCGACCGCCTTCACGGCACTGGTGGTGCGCTGGAGCATCCCCTTCTTGATCGGGAAGTGCTTCCGCAGCCCGGTCACCCTGAGCAGCACCTCGCGGGAGGCGGTGCCGTCGGCCGGGGCAACGGTTCCGGCGGACCTCTGCGCGGGCACGTCCGCGCCCTTGTCCTCGCTCGTCACGGCCTTGTCCTCGCTCACAGCTTGGGCGCAATCTCTTCGGTCCAGATACGCTCCCGCTGCTCCTGCGACATGTGGCAGGCCGCCCAGTGCCGGCTCCCGACCTCCTGGAGCTCGGGCCGTACGGTGCGGGTGACGTCGTCCTTGGGCACGTCCGCGTACGTGCAGCGCGGGTTGAAGGCGCAGCCGGACGGGATGTTGATGAGCGACGGCGGGGAGCCCTTGACCGGGATGAGCCGGTCGGTCTGCTCGCGGTCGAGGCGCGGCATGGAGCCCAGCAGCCCCCACGTGTAGGGGTGCCGGGGCTCGTAGAACACCTTCTCGGCCGGTCCGCGCTCCACACAGCGTCCGCCGTACATGACCAGGAGGTCGTCGGCCAGTTCGGCGACCACGCCCAGGTCGTGGGTGATGATGATGACCGCGGAGCCGAACTCCTTCTGCAGGTCCCGGATCAGGTCGAGGATCTGCGCCTGGACGGTCACGTCCAGTGCGGTCGTCGGCTCGTCGGCGATCAGCAGTTCGGGGTTGTTGACCAGCGACATGGCGATCATCGCGCGCTGGCGCATTCCGCCGGAGAACTCGTGCGGGTAGCTGTCGACGCGCTTGTCGGGCTGCGGGATGCCCACCCGGTCGAGCATCTCGACGGCCCGCTTGCGGGCGGTCTTCTTGTCGACGTCGTGGTGGACCCGGTACGCCTCCACGATCTGCTTGCCGATCGTGTAGTACGGGTGCAGCGCGGACAGCGGGTCCTGGAAGATCATGGCCATGTCGCGGCCGCGCAGCTTGCGCACCTCGTCCGGGTCGGCGGAGAGCAGTTCCCTGCCGTCCAGCCAGATCTCGCCGGAGACCCGGGCCTTGCGCTTGCCGTACTGGCCGGTGGTGTGCAGGCCCATGATGCCGAGCGAGGTGACGGACTTGCCGGAGCCGGACTCGCCGACGATGCCGAGGGTCTTGCCCTTCTCCAGCTGGAAGCTGAGCCCGTCGACGGACTTGACCACGCCGTCGTCGGTCGGGAAGTGCACCTTGAGGTCGCGCACCTCAAGGAAGGCGGTGGGGGCGGGCGAGCCGGCCTGCGTGGGTTCGCCCAGCGCGGCACCGCTCTTGTTCGGTTCGGTCATCCCAGCCTCACTCGCGGGTCGATGACGGCGTACATGATGTCGACGACGAGGTTGGCGACCGCGATCGCGAGGGCCGCGAACAGGGTGACGCCGAGAATCACCGGCAGGTCCTTGCTGCTGATCGCCTGGACCGCGGCGAGCCCGAGACCGGGCAGGTTGAACGTGGACTCGGTGAGCACGGCGCCCCCGAGGAGCACGCCGATGTCGAGGCCGAAGACGGTGAGGATCGGCGTCATCGCGGAGCGCAGGGCGTGCCGGGTGATGACGGTGCCCTCGCCGAGACCCTTGGCGCGGGCGGTACGGATGTAGTCCTCGCCGAGCACTTCCAGCATGGTGGCCCGGGTGAGCCGGGCGTACATCGCGGCGTTCAGGAAGGCGAGCACGATCCACGGCAGGATCAGGGTCTGGAACCAGACGCCGATGCCGTCGTCGGTGGAGAGGTTGTCGGCCAGGCGCACCCAGCCGAAGGTGTGCACGAACAGGCCCATGGCGACCATGCCGGTGAAGAAGATCGGCAGCGAGACACCGGCCAGCGCCGTGGTCATCGCGGCCCGGTCCCAGATGGTGCCGCGCCGCAGCGCCGAGACCACGCCGGTGGCGACACCGCCGAGGAGCCACAGGACACAGGCGCCCGCGGCGAGCGCGCCGGTGACGGGCAGCGCGTCCTTCAGGGTGGTCCACACCGGGACCTCGGTACGGAAGGAGTAGCCGAAGCAGGGCGCGGCGCAGTGGGTGACGTCGGCACCGTTCGCGTAGTCGCGACCCATCGGGATGCCCTTGACGAACTCCCAGAACTGGACGAGGAGCGGGTCGTCGAGACCCAGTTTGATCCGGATGCCCTGGAGCTGCTCGGCCCCTGTGGCCTTGCCGGCGAAGAGGACTGCGACGTCCTGACCCGCCCACTTGGGCAGCATGAAGAAGATGGTGAACGTCGCGAGCAGTACGACGAGCACCATGATGACTACGGCGAACAGGCGCCGGATGAGATAAGCAAGCACTGTGCGCGGCCCGGCGGTGGCCGGGAACCCCTTGCGGGGCTCCCGGCCACCGCCCCGGCCATCACCTGCCCTTCGGACTGGCGGGTTTCGGCGGCGGAGGTGCAGTCAACCGCGTTGACTGCGAATGCTGTCGGCTGAAGCGACTACTTGACGACGCCGAGCGAGACGTAGTCGTAACGGCCGTTGTACGCGTCGGACATGTAGGCGTTCGTCAGACGGCTGCCGCGCCAGGTGATGTTCTTCTCGTAGATGAAGGGCATCCAGTCGGCCTGGTCGAGGATCCGCTTGTCGAGCTCCTTGTAGACCTCACCGGCCTTGACCGGGTCGGTCTCCGCGATCGCCTTGTCGAAGAGCCCGTCGATCTTCGGGTCGTTCAGCTGCGACTCGTTGTAGTTGCCGGTCTCCGCGAGGAAGCGGCTGTCCCACAGCGGCTGGCCGAAGCCCTGGCCGGACGGGAAGTCCGGGCCCCAGCCGCTCATCGTCATGCCGTAGCCGCGCTTCTTCACGACGGACGGCGAGCCGGTGATGCTGGACGACTCGGCGCCGTCGATCGGGTCCACCTCGACCTTGATGCCGACCTTGCCGAGCTGCTCCTGGAGCGCCTCGGCGGTGTCGACCTCGCCCGGGTTATTGTTACGGGCGCTGAGCTTGGTGGAGAAGCCGTTCGGCTGGTTGCACTGCTTCAGCTCGTCCTTGGCCTTGGCCAGGTCCGGCTTGCCCTTGCGGGCGAGGACGCCGTACGGGTCGTAGTCGCTGTGGCCCTTGATGGAGGCCGGCAGGGTGCTGTTGGCGATCGCACCGCCCGCGAGCTCGCCACCGCGGGTCTGCTGGAGACCGGCGAAGTCCGTCGCGTAGAAGACGGCCTTGCGGCAGTGGACGTTGTCGAACGGCTTCGCGGTGTGGACCAGCGCGACGTAGCGGACGAAGGACGTCTGCATGTTGTCGACGCTGTCCTTGTGGTCCTGGACGGCGGTGACGCGGCCGGACTGGGTCATGCCGGTGCCGTTGAGGTCGACGTCGTAGTCGCCCGCCATCAGCTTCTTGTCGTTCTCCTCCAGGTTGGCGGAGATCGTCACGGTGATCTTGTCCGGCAGCGCGGCACGCAGCGGGTCCGAGGACTTCTGCCACTTGTCGTTGCGGACGAGCACGATGCTCTTGCCCGGCTTGTACGACTCGAACTTGTACGGGCCGGAGGAGAACGGGCGCTGGGTGTACTTCGTGCCGGTGTCCTTGTCCGCCTTCACGGGCGTGCCGGACGGCATGGCGAGGAACTGCTCGAAGTCACCGTTGGGCTTGGGCAGCTTGAAGACGATGGTGTTGTCGTCCGGCGTCTCGATCGCCTTCAGGCCGAGCTTGTCCGCGGACTTGTCCTTGTAGGGGCCCTTGTACTCGCCCTTGGGGTCCAGCGTCTGCATGAGGTACTGCGGGCCACCGGTGATGGTGTCCGTCGCCCAGATGCGCTCGATGCCGTACTTGACGTCCTTGGAGGTCAGCTTGGAGCCGTCCTCCCAGGTCAGGCCGTCACGCAGCTTGTACGTGTAGGTCTTGCCGCCGTCCGTGATCTCACCGGGGCCGGTGGCCAGGTCGCCGACCAGCTTGGTGGACGCCTCGCCCGGCTTGGTGTCGTAGCTGACCAGCTGACGGGTGTAGAAGCGCATGAAGTCCCAGGCCATGCCGTAGTAGGCACGCTGGGGGTCGGCGGAGTCGAGGTCCTGCTTGCCGACGAACTTCAGCGTCCCGCCCTTCTTGGCGGACGGGTTGGCGACCTTGTTGAACGCCGCGTTGTAACCGGCGCCCTTCGACTTGCCGCCGCCTTCGCTGTCGCCGCCGCCGCACGCCGAGGTGGTCATCAGCGCCGCGACCACGAGGGCCGCACCCGCGGTGAGCCGTCGTTTCGAGGTGACTGTGGACATTTTCTCGCAACCTCCGAGATCGCGGTCCCAGGCAGTTGCTTGCCAAAGAACCATGGGAAGAGCCACCTGACGATGCGGCAGGGGCAAATCGTGGGCTATCGGGTTCCCTTGGGGTCCAGGGCGTCGCGCAGCCCGTCCCCGAAGAGATTGAAGGCCAGCACGGTGATGAAGATCGTCACGCCGGGGAAGACCATGAACATCGGGTCGTGCTCGTACGTTTCCAGCGCGTCTCGGAGCATGCCGCCCCAGGAGGCGGTGGGCGGGCGGACACCGGCGCCGAGGAAGCTGAGCGCGGCTTCGGTGAGGATGTTGGTGGGGATCATCAGCGTCGCGTAGACGGTGATCGGCGCCACCAGGTTCGGCAGGAGCTCGCGGAAGAGGATGTAGGTCCGTCCGCCGCCGAGGCTGCGGGCCGCTTCCACGTACTCCCGTTCCCGCATCGAGAGCGTCTGGCCGCGGACGATGCGGCCCACGTAGGGCCAGCCGAAGAAGCCGATGACGGCGATGAGCACGGCGATGCGTACGCCGCTGCCGGTGAGGCCGAGCAGGTCGTCGGGGAGCACCGACACCAGGGAGATGATGAAGAGCAGCTGCGGGAACGACAGCAGCACGTCCATGACCCGGCTGATCACCGCGTCCACCCAGCCGCCGAAGTATCCGGCGATGATCCCGAACAGGGTTCCGAGCGCGACGGCGACCAGCGCCGCCAGGAAGGCCACCAGCAGGGAGATCCGGGCGCCGTAGACGATCCGGCTGAAGATGTCGCGGCCCTTGTTCGGCTCGACGCCGAAGAGGTAGTCGCCGCTGACCCCGCCGAGGCTGCCCTGGGGGAGGTTGGTCAGCGGATCGAGCATGTCCTGGTGGAACTCGTTCGGCGGGTGTCCGAACAGGCTGACGATCAGCGGCGCGAAGATTGCCACCAGAACGAGGACGAGGACGGTGATGCCGCCGGCCAGCGCGACCTTGTCCTGCTTCAGACGGCTCCAGGCGATCTGCTTGAGCGACCGTCCCTCGACCTTCTTCGCCCCGGAGTCGACCGCAAGGCCGCCGACCGCGTCCGGATCCGCTTCCTTGGTCGGCTCGTGCAGTGGTGCCGTCATCGTGGCAAGGACCCCTCTCAACCGGCGGTGGCCGGGCCGAACTGGCCGCTGTGGCGGCGCGGATCAGTCAGTCGTACGCGGAGCGGCAAGACGCCCTTGCTGCGGGAGTCTTCATTGCCGTCACTACAGGGAGCCATACCGGCAGGCGAATGGATGCCTAACCGTGATGCGGTCCTGGGTGTTCCGTTATCCGGACGCGGGCGAACGACCGCCGAACACTGGTCAGTTGAGGCGTAAGGGGGCAGTCGCGCAGAATCACGGCGCAATCGTCACCAGGGGTGCGCAGTGCGCAATTCCCGGACATTGAAGGCCCGATGGGCCCGGATGGGGGTGAACACGCATCAGATCATGAGGAGTTGGCGTCTTATGCGCACGTTGCGGAAATCTGGAAACGTAACGTGCCATTCCGGTTTTCTTCGCCTTCGGGGCGTTTTCGCCTGTACGCGGCCCGCGGCGGGCATCAGTGCGCGGCCCGAGGCGGGCATCAGTGCGTGCACTGCGGCGGGTATCAGTGCGCGGGGCGCGGCGGGTCTCAGTACGTGGACTGCGGCGGGTAGCCGTATCCCGCGGCGGGAGCCACCGGGGCGTGCGCCTCGCGGTCGTAGAACGGGCGGGCGTTGGCGCGCAGCCACATCGCGACCGGGTCGTAGTCGTCGGACATCGCGACGGTGGAGACGGGCAGCCCGTCCGGGACGGCGGAGATCGACTGCTGCATCATCGTGCGCGCCGCGTCCACCGAGGACGGGCCGGTGTCGTAGAGGTCGAGCCCGATCGTGAGGTACGGGGCGCCGAGCGCGGGCTGCACCCAGGCGCGGCGCAGCGAGCGGACCGCGGGAGTGCGGTGGGCGTTCTGCGTGAGCAGGGCGTAGAACTGCGGGATCTCGATGGCCGGCTCGGTCAGGCGCAGCGGCCCCGCGGGCATCCGGTCAAGGCCCGTGGCGATCCGGCGCAGGTCCAGCCAGGGGATGCCGATGCCGCCGCCGGGGGCGTGCGGGTTGAGCCAGATGCCCCAGCGGTCGGGGAAGAGGGCGCGGGCGATGTCCAGGCCGTCGACCAGTTCGTGGGCGCGGTTCCAGCCGCTGGCGGAGAGCTCCTGGGCGGAGGTCACGCAGGGGGCGTAGCCGAGGCCGTCGACCTCCATGTTCCCGTACTGCGCGTCGGGCGATCCGGCCTGGCCCTGCCACAGCAGCATCCAGATCCGGCCGTGGGCGAGGGCCTGGAGCAGCGCCTCGTACGCGTCGTAGCGTCCGGGCGTCACTTGGCGCAGCATGTGCTCGACCTGCCCGGCCGCCGCGGTGCCTGACGCACTCACCTGGTCCCGCCCCTCTTCGATCCACTGTGCCGGTCGGCCGCTCCCGGGCACACGGGCGCGGCCGGTGCCGAGGCACCCGCCATGAAACCAGCTTATGCGCCGGTCATGACACCGACTTGACGCCATGGTCCGCGGCGGCACCCGGCTCCGGCACGGCCGGAAACGTACATGACACCCCTGAGCGGACCGTCCGGCGGCCCGTCCGGCGGGCGTCTACCGGCCGTCTACTGGCCTGCCCGCTGGTAGAACGGCCGGACCTTCTCGCGCATCCAGTCGCCGACTGGGTCCTGGGCGACATCGAGCAGCACCAGGTTGACCGGCCAGGGCACCGCGACCCGGCCCAGGGCGCGGCCCAGGGCGTCCATCGGGGCGTTGCGCCCCGCGCCCTCCCAGGTGGAGAACTCCACGCCGACGAAGAGAACGGGCTCGCCGCCCTCGATGCTGGCCAGCGCCCGGCGGGCGGAGAGCACGACGCCGCTCTCCTCGAACTCCCCGGCCGCCGCGGCGAGGAAGTCGACGGGCTCCTCCTGCCAGTCCGGCTCGTACAGCCGGACCCGGCCGCCACTGGCCGGGCCGTCCAGCGGGGTGCGGCCGATCCGGCAGAGCTCGGCGACGGCGGGCGACGGCAGCGGCATCCCGACCGCGCCGCCCGGGTTCACCACGATGCCGAGCTGGGGCGGCAGGCCGCGGGCGAATTCGCGGGCGGGCGCGACCGTGAAGGACATGGGGCCGCCGACGCAGGCGAGGAACTGCTGCTCGGAGCTGAAGACGGGGACGTACGCGGCGCCGTCGAGCTCCAGCGTGGGCAGGTCGAGGGACGGGGAGTCGGGTCCGCCGCCGTTGGGCAGCGGCACCCAGACCTGGCTGCGGCCGAGCACCTCGACGAGGCGTCCGCCCGCCTCCGGGTTGCCCACCGAGGCCATCAGCACCTCTTCGAGCTCATTGGCCGGCCACCCGCTCTGCGGATGCGCCTGGGCCTGCGCCGGAATGTCCACTGCTTCCCCTGCTTCCCCTTCTCACCCACGCTTCCGCGCTTCCGCGCAGAAGGTTAGCGCCCGGCCCCGGGCCGCCCGGCCGTGAAGGCGATCCGCCCGAGCCGCCCCGCCGCCTCCCGGTCCAGCAGTACCGCCGAGGCGCAGCCGGCCGGGAGCACGCCGTCGGCCGTCGCCGCCAGCAGCCGGCCCACCGCTCTGCGGTGCCGGGCGAAGGCGTACGCGGACACCCCGCGCCCGCGCTCGCGCTGGCCCTCCCGGGCGGTCTGCGGGCTGACGTCGAGCAGCACGAGGTGCAGGAGCCCGCCCCGGCGCCGGACGGACCGCGCCAGCCAGCCGCGGACCCACGCCTGGGTTCCGCAGTCGTGGACGACGGCCGACTCCCCGGATCGCAGCACCCGCCACAGCCCCCAGTAGTGGGCGACGCGGACCAGCGGGCGGTAGAGGGCGTAGGGAAGTAAGCGGGGCATGACCCGCGCCCAGCGGTCCCGGGTGTCCTGCGAGTCGATGGCGTGGGCCGTCCTCACCACCCGCCGGATCAGCGTGGACTTCCCGCTGCCGGGAAGCCCGGAGACCACCACCACGTCCCCCGCGGCGAAGTGCAGCCCTCGCGGGCTGCGCCCGGCCCGTTCGCGCAGATCCCGCACGACGGGCGCGAGCCCGCCGGACGCCTCCCGCGCCGGAGCCCCGGACCGCGCGGCCACCGCGCCGTGCGCGACCCCCGCGGTCGTCGCGTACCGCTGCAACGTCATCGCCCTCCCCCATGGTCGGCTCACCCCAACCCCCTGCCCATGAAGTGTAAAGAAAAGGTAATGCGATACAACCGCCCGCGCCGGTTATTTCCACCGGGGGACCGGGGGACCATTCCGACGCGATGCGTGCGATGATGACCCGGCCAACTGCATAAAGGCCGCTTGAATCCGCGCGGGAGAGTTCCGGTCACTGTCCGTGCCGGGCGCCGAAGGAGCAAGTTCCTCCCTTGAATCTCTCAGGCCCCGTACCGCGTGGATGAGGCAGATCTGAAAAGCGGGCCGCTTCGCGGCTCCACCCAAGGTGCAAGCCGAACCCTTCCGGGGCTCTCGGCGAACCTCTCAGGTTCCGATGACAGATGGGGAGGGTTCGTCCATGTCGTCATGTTCCGGGAGTCACACTCATGAGCACCGCACCCCGCCTCACCGCCCTCGATGCCCTGCACCGTTCGCTGGGCGCGACCATGACCGACTTCGCGGGCTGGGACATGCCCCTGCGGTACGCCAGTGAGCGCGACGAGCACCACGCGGTGCGCACCCGGGCCGGGCTCTTCGACCTGTCGCACATGGGCGAGATCACCGTCACCGGCGCCGGGGCGGCGGCGTTCCTGAACTTCGCCCTGGTCGGCAACATCGGCACCGTCGCCGTGGGCCGCGCCCGCTACACGATGATCTGCGCCGAGGACGGCGGCATCCTGGACGACCTGATCGTGTACCGGCTCGGAGAGAGCGAGTACATGGTCGTGGCCAACGCGGGCAACGCCCAGACCGTGCTGGACGCGCTGACCGCGCGGGCCGGGGGCTTCGCCGTCGAGGTGCGCGACGACCGCGCCGCGTACGCGCTGCTCGCCGTCCAGGGCCCGGAGTCCTCCGCGATCCTGGCCTCGGTCACCGACGCCGACCTGGACGGTCTGAAGTACTACGCCGGCCTGCCGGGCACGGTCGCCGGGGTTCCCGCGCTGATCGCCCGTACCGGGTACACCGGTGAGGACGGCTTCGAGCTGTTCGTCGCCCCCGAGCACGCCGAGCAGCTGTGGAAGGCGCTGACCGAGGCGGGCGCCGGGCGCGGCCTGGTCCCGTGCGGGCTGTCCTGCCGCGACACGCTGCGCCTGGAGGCGGGCATGCCGCTGTACGGGCACGAGCTGACCACCGCGCTGACCCCGTTCGACGCCGGTCTCGGCCGGGTCGTGAAGTTCGAGAAGGAGGGCGACTTCGTCGGCCGCAAGGCCCTGGAGGCCGCCGCCGAGCGCGCCGAGACCGCCCCGCCGCGCAAGCTGGTCGGGCTGGTCGCCGAGGGCCGCCGGGTGCCGCGCGCCGGCTTCCCCGTGACCGTCGGCGGCGAGGTCGTCGGCGAGGTCACCTCCGGCGCCCCCTCTCCCACCCTGGGCAAGCCGATCGCCATGGCCTACGTCGACGCCGCGCACGCCACGCCCGGCACCGAGGGCGTCGCCGTGGACATCCGGGGCAGCCACGAGCCGTACGAGGTCGTGGCGCTGCCGTTCTACAAGCGCCAGAAGTGACGTCGGGCGCCGGAAGCAACGTCCGGGCCCGGAAGCGACGTCAGGCGCCGTAAGGCACACCGGCGTCCCCGGGATCCGGCACCGGCACCCGGAAGAAAGGCCGCGTCCGCGTCGCAGAAGTGACGTAGTCGCGTCTCACACCGTAAGACCACCGTTCATCAGCACTCCCCCGCGTACAGGAGAATTCAGGTCATGAGCAACCCCCAGCAGCTGCGGTACAGCAAGGAGCACGAGTGGCTGTCGGCCGTCGAGGACGGCGTGGCCACGATCGGCATCACCGAATTCGCGGCGAACGCTCTCGGTGACGTCGTCTACGCCCAGCTCCCCGCGGTCGGTGACACGGTGACCGCGGGCGAGACCTGCGGCGAGCTGGAGTCCACCAAGTCCGTGAGCGACCTGTACTCGCCGGTGACCGGTGAGGTCACCGAGGCGAACCAGGACGTCGTGGACGACCCGTCGCTGGTGAACACCGCTCCTTTCGAGGGCGGCTGGCTGTTCAAGGTACGTGTCGCGGAGGAGCCGGGGGACCTGCTCTCCGCTGACGAGTACACCGAGTTCTCCGGCAACTAAAGAGACCCCAAGGGACCACCTGATGTCGCTTCTCAACTCCTCCCTCCACGAGCTGGACCCGGACGTCGCCGCCGCTGTCGACGCCGAGCTCCACCGTCAGCAGTCCACCCTCGAGATGATCGCCTCGGAGAACTTCGCTCCGGTCGCGGTCATGGAGGCCCAGGGCTCCGTCCTCACCAACAAGTACGCCGAGGGCTACCCCGGCCGCCGCTACTACGGCGGCTGCGAGCACGTCGATGTCGTCGAGCAGATCGCCATCGACCGGATCAAGGCGCTCTTCGGCGCCGAGGCCGCGAACGTCCAGCCGCACTCCGGTGCGCAGGCCAACGCCGCCGCGATGTTCGCGCTGCTCAAGCCGGGCGACACGATCATGGGCCTGAACCTGGCCCACGGCGGTCACCTGACCCACGGCATGAAGATCAACTTCTCCGGCAAGCTCTACAACGTGGTCCCGTACCACGTCGACGAGACCGGTGTCGTGGACATGGCCGAGGTGGAGCGGCTCGCCAAGGAGTCCAAGCCGAAGCTGATCGTCGCCGGCTGGTCCGCGTACCCGCGCCAGCTGGACTTCGCCGCCTTCCGCCGGATCGCGGACGAGGTCGGCGCGTACCTGATGGTCGACATGGCCCACTTCGCGGGCCTGGTGGCCGCGGGCCTGCACCCCAACCCGGTGCCGCACGCCCATGTCGTCACGACCACCACGCACAAGACCCTCGGCGGTCCGCGCGGCGGTGTCATCCTGTCGACGCAGGAGCTGGCCAAGAAGATCAACTCCGCGGTCTTCCCGGGTCAGCAGGGCGGTCCGCTGGAGCACGTGATCGCGGCCAAGGCGGTCTCCTTCAAGGTCGCCGCGTCCGAGGAGTTCAAGGAGCGCCAGCAGCGCACCCTGGACGGCGCCCGCATCCTCGCCGAGCGCCTGGTGCAGCCGGACGTCACCGAGGCCGGTGTCTCCGTGCTGTCCGGCGGCACGGACGTGCACCTGGTCCTGGTCGACCTGCGCGACTCCGAGCTGGACGGCCAGCAGGCCGAGGACCGGCTCCACGAGATCGGCATCACGGTCAACCGGAACGCCGTTCCGAACGACCCGCGCCCGCCGATGGTCACCTCGGGTCTGCGGATCGGCACGCCCGCCCTGGCGACCCGCGGTTTCCTGACCGAGGACTTCACCGAGGTCGCGGAGATCATCGCCGCCGCGCTCAAGCCGTCCTACGACGCGGACGCGCTGAAGGCCCGTGTCGTCGCGCTGGCCGAGAAGTACCCGCTGTACCCCGGCCTCGGCTAGGGACGCGGTTCGTCATCATCGGGGGCGGGGCACCGCGCGCACGTGTCGTGAGCGCGGTGCCCCCGTCCTTGTCCCACCGCACCACCGGCAGACAACGACGTCTACCAGCCCCTGAGGAGTCCCCGTGGCCATCTCGGTCTTCGACCTGTTCTCGATCGGCATCGGCCCGTCCAGCTCCCATACGGTCGGCCCGATGCGCGCCGCCCGTATGTTCGCTCGCCGGCTCAAGAACGAGGGCCTGATCGCCCACACCGCCTCGATACGTGCCGAGCTGTACGGTTCACTCGGCGCGACCGGCCACGGCCACGGCACGCCGAAGGCGGTCCTGCTCGGGCTGGAGGGCGAATCGCCCCGCACGGTGGACGTCGAGTCGGCCGACGAACGGGTGGAGCGCATCCGCGCCACCGGCCGGATCAACCTCCTCGGCATGCACGAGATCGGCTTCGACGCCGACGAGCAGCTGATCCTGCACCGCCGCAAGGCCCTCCCGTACCACGCCAACGGCATGAGCATCCACGCCTACGGCCACGAGGGCGCCCTGCTCCTGGAGAAGACCTACTACTCGGTCGGCGGCGGCTTCGTCGTCGACGAGGACGCGGTGGGCGAGGACCGGATCGTCCTCGACGACACCGTACTCACGCACCCCTTCCGCACCGGGGACGAGCTGCTGCGGCTCTCCAGGGAGACCGGCCTGTCCATCTCCTCGCTGATGCTGGAGAACGAGAAGGCCTGGCGCACCGAGGACGAGATCCGCTCCGGTCTGCTGGACATCTGGCGCGTCATGCAGGCCTGTGTCTCGCGCGGCATGTCCCGCGAGGGCATCCTCCCCGGCGGCCTCAAGGTCCGCCGCCGCGCCGCGACCACCGCCCGCCAGCTGCGCGCCGAGGGCGACCCGCAGACCCACGCGATGGAGTGGATCACCCTCTACGCGATGGCGGTCAACGAGGAGAACGCGGCGGGCGGCCGGGTCGTCACCGCGCCCACCAACGGCGCCGCGGGCATCATCCCGGCGGTGCTGCACTACTACATGAACTTCGCGGCGGGCGGCGCCACCGAGGCGGAGAAGGAGGACGGCGTCGTCCGCTTCCTCCTGGCGGCCGGGGCCATCGGCATGCTCTTCAAGGAGAACGCCTCCATCTCGGGCGCCGAGGTCGGCTGTCAGGGCGAGGTCGGCTCCGCCTGCTCCATGGCGGCCGGGGCCCTCGCGGAGGTGCTCGGCGGCAGCGCCGAGCAGGTGGAGAACGCGGCCGAGATCGGCATGGAGCACAACCTGGGCCTGACCTGCGACCCGGTCGGCGGTCTCGTCCAGATCCCGTGCATCGAACGCAACGGCATGGCCGCGGTCAAGGCCGTCACGGCGGCGAAGATGGCGCTGCGCGGCGACGGCAGCCACAAGGTCTCCCTCGACAAGGTCATCAAGACCATGAAGGAGACCGGCGCCGACATGAGCGTGAAGTACAAGGAGACCGCGCGCGGCGGGCTCGCGGTGAACATCATCGAGTGCTGAGGGCCCCGGACCTCACCCGCGTGTGACCCTCTTCGCCGCACGTCCACAGCCGTTCCCGCCGGTGCGGGGACAGTTCCGGACGGGCCTGGCCCCCTGGAGCGGGGGTCAGGAACCCGCCGCCGCGTACGCGCCGAGCCAGCCCGAGGCCACCCGGTCGCCACGGGTGAAGACCGCCGCACCGCTGCGCCCCGCCGACGGGTCGGCCGGTCCGGCGGGCGGAAGGGGCAGCGTGGTCTCCTCACCGTGGGCGGAGGACGAGGCCGTGGCCGCCCCGTTCCACAGGCGCCGGGCCCCGCGGGCGCGGCCGGACGCCGGGACGCTGACGGCCGGGGCCGCCCGCGCCGCCTCGCGCGCCACGGCGCCACCGCCCAGCTGGTCGTCCCGTTTCACCCCGAGATCCGCGAGGGCGAGGGCGGCCGGGCAACCGGGGCAGACGAGCGCCGAGTACTGATAGGTGCGGCCCTGGGACTCATACGGTCTGCGCAGAGCGTGCGGCGCGCCGTCGCATCGCGGTCAGCGCCGGTCCACTTCCTTCTCCTAGCTCCATCCCGGCTCCGCCTCATAGCTCCATCCCGGCTCCGCGAACCGTGCCGGGAACGTTCCGCCCAGCGCGACGCCCCACCGCTCCCGGGCGAAGCCGGGGACCGACCCCGTCACGCCCGCCTCATCACTGCCCATGCCCCGGCTCTGTCATCCCGCGGTCGCCATGCGCACACGGTCCGTGCGGTGCCGGTCATCGGCCGGGGAGGCGAAGACCTGCCCCGGAGGGGATCGCGCGCGCCGAGGGCCCTCCGGCGGACGCCCGCCGGGGAGGCTCTCGTCGTGCTCGTGACCGTGGCTGGCGTGGTCGTCGCACCGCCGGTCCCTCAGCGCAGGTGCACGGGCAGCGCCTCGATGCCGTACACGATGGAGAGTTTGCGGAAGGCGAGGTTCTGCGCCGGGACGGCGAGCCGCATCGCCGGGAAGCGCCGGACCAGGGCCGGGTAGGCGACGCGCAGTTCCATGCGGGCCAGTTCGGCGCCGACGCAGCGGTGGATGCCGTGGCCGAAGGCGAGGTGGCCAGCCGAGGTGACGCGGTCCAGATCGAAGCGGCCGTCGTCCGTGACGTACCCGGCGTCGCGGTTGGCACCGCTCAGCGAGCAGAGCACCATGTCGCCCTCGGGGATCACCACGCCGCCGATCTCGATGTCCCGGCGGGCGAACCGCGGGAAGGCGATCTGCACCGCGGAGGTGTAGCGCAGCGCCTCCTCGACGAACGGAGCGGCCACCGCGTCGTCGGTCCGCATCCGCTCCCGCGCGTCCGCGTTCTGGAGCAGTACGAGCGAGCCGAGCGCGATCGTGCTGGCGGTGGTCTCGAAGCCGCCGGTGAGCACCCCGTCGGCGAGGCCCGCGAGTTCGTCGTCGCCGATGTCGTCGCCGTGCTCCCGCACGATCATGCCCAGGAGCCCGTCCCCCGGATTGCGCCGCTGGGCCCGGACCACACCCCGGAAGTACTCCATCGACTCCGACATCGCGCCGAACGGGGCGGTGGGGCTGGCGAAGAGGTCGAAGCGGTCCATGGCGAGCTGCTGGAAGTCCGCACGGTCCTCGTAGGGCACGCCCAGCAGCTCGCATATCGTGAGCGACGGGATAGGCAGCGCGAACTCCTTCACCAGGTCGACCGGGCCCGGCGCGGACTCCATCGCGGCGAGCCGCTCCGCCACGATGGCGTCGATCCTGGGCGCCAGCCGCCGCAGCCGGCGCATCGTGAACTCCGGGGTCAGGATGCGGCGCAGCCGGGTGTGCACCGGCGGGTCGCTGAAGCCGAGCCCGCCGGGGCTCTGTTCGGCGGCCACCCCCGCGTTCGTCGCGAGATGGGCGAAGTCGGTGCTGAAGCCGTCCGCCGAACCGAGGACGGCCTTCGACTCCTGGTAGCCGGTGACCACCCAGGCGTCCATTC
This sequence comes from Streptomyces sp. NPDC058195, assembly GCF_042883525.1. Taxonomy (NCBI): domain Bacteria; kingdom Bacillati; phylum Actinomycetota; class Actinomycetes; order Kitasatosporales; family Streptomycetaceae; genus Streptomyces; species Streptomyces sp. NPDC058195. The sequence continues at coordinate 2,240 of NZ_JBHVVM010000039.1, read as the reverse complement.
CGAACGGCAGCGAGACCTTGTGCACGGGCCGCTTCGCCCGGGTCCTGGCGAGCTTGTCCACCGGGTCGAGCCCGTCCCTGCGCAGCATCATCAGCAGGTCGTCGGGGAGCAGCCGGACCGTGGAGGACCCGATCCCGTACTTCTGGATACGGGACAGGTAGCCGCGCCCGATCCGGGCGGTGATACGGGAGCGGAACGTCGTAGTCAATCTGCACTCCAGTGGTTGTCGTGCGCCCCGTGCACCGGGTACGGACGGAGGAAGAACGGATGGGGAAATCGGAAACGGAAAACGCGTGCGGACATGGATAAGGACGTACGAACGGCAGGTCGGGATGCGCTCGATGGCCATAACGGCCCTGCTTTCGCCGCACGGCATTCTGACCCAGAGCGTGAACGGGCGGTGCCTCTGCGGTACCGGAGCGGTCCGGCTGCCGTGCGTACGTGCCCCGTTCACGCACCCGGTGTCCGTTTCGTCCCTGCCCTTGAGTCCCTCCGCCCCGGCCGGACCGACGTACGGGCGGCGTTTCCTGACGCCGAGCGCTGGTTCCGGCCCGGCGCGACGACCGGAACCGGCCGGCGGCGGGGCGCGGCTTCGGGCACGCGACGGGCGCGAGCAGGGGACAGTAGCCTGTCGGCGGTGCGGGGGCGGCGATCCGGGGTGGATGTCGGATGAACAGCGGATCGCTGGAGGCCATTCCCGGACGGCTGCGGGCCGTCGACCGGGACGGTCCGGAAAGCGGCCTTCGTCCACGCGCGTTCGCGCACCACGCTGACGCGTGAGCGCATGCGCCGTGCGGCCCCGTGGGCGCGGGCCACCGCCTCCCTCACGGTGGCCAGCGGCCTCGTACCGCCCAGCCTCTCCCAGGATCGGGGCGGCCCGCGGGCTCTCAGGGAATCCGCAGCGTGTCCAGCGGTGGCCCGCGGTTCGATCCGCGCGTATCAGCGGGGCGGATCCGTGAGTTCGGCACCACCGCGGGTGGGACGGCCGGGAGTATTCGGGTCGGTCAGCAGCGCCGAGCCAGGTACAGGCCGGACCCGCCACGGCGCGGTGGCCCCGTGCTGTCCGGCGTCACGGCATGACCTGCCGATCGCCCAACGGCAGAGGCAGGCGCCGACGTCGGCGCCTGCCTCTGGGTCAGCGGTTCTCGGCAGCACCTACACGGTAATGGTTCTCACGTAGGCGGCCGTGGCCTTCACTCCACCGGGACAATGATTAGTGGAGAGCTTTCCAGCCTTTACCCAGGGGCCGATTCCGGCATGTTTGCCGTTGCAGTAGAGACCGACCGCATGGCGGCGGTTGGACGGAAGCTGCGGGCAGGACGAATACCCGGTGCCACCGCCCTGGTCCGCGTCCAGGGCCGTGTACTTCGCCTTGCAGCCCCAGCGGGTTTCAGAGTCCACCGCCGCTGCTGAGCCCGCAGTTGACATGAAGCCGGTCACGGCCATCACTGATACGGCGAACGCTATTGCTGTCTTTCTCAATTCAATTTCCTTTCATTTCCGCTAGTTCGAATATGCGGGGCGAGCGTAACCGGGCGCCGCGTCGGGTCGATATGGAGAGGAACCTTTGTTACGAACCTTGCACGCGCCGAGAACGCGTTCGTCACCGGCCTCTCCCGGCGGCCGGGCAGCGCGCACGGCCGCACGGCCGTCTGCCGCATCGCTCCGGCGGCGGACCGGTCCGCCCGGTCACGTCGGCGCCCGGTGCCCGGTACCGGGGACGCCCAGTCGCGCGGGAGCGAGCGGGAGTTCATCCCGCGGCTCGGCCGCGCTCCCGCGACCGCCCGACACCGGCATCGAGACCAGCACCGGCACGGCTCCTGCCGCCCGCTGTCTGTGCGCGGTGTGAAGATCCGCGGAAGATCCCCGGGAGCCCGGTCGCGCCGGGAGGGCTCCCGCGCACGGCCGTCCGGTCAAGCGCTTCGTTTCCGCACCTCGTTGACCCTGCGCTGCCGCGGTGGGCATGTCACAGCCTGTCCACAGCCCCGACGGCCTCGATTGCCTCAGCGCCCCCGGAGTTGATAGGCATGCGTAGTACGTTTGTTTGATCGGGCTCGGTAGGGGGACTGGATGAAGTTCGATATGGGGTCGCAGGTTCTGACGACGCTGTCGTCGAAGTCGCGTGGGTCGAGTGATGACCTGGGAACGCTGATCCGTCAGCTGGTGCAGGCGGCGGCGCCGTTGGAGGGGAAGTTCCACGGTGCGGGGCGGGTGGCGTTCGACTCGTTCAAGAGCCGTTC
>NZ_JBHVVM010000038.1:0-68029 GCF_042883525.1 Streptomyces sp. NPDC058195 | reverse complement strand
GGGGGGCGCGGGGGCCGGCCGGGCGGGCGGGGGGGGGGGGGGGGGGGGGGGGGCGCCCCCCCCCCGCCCCCGCCTCGCCCGGCAGGCGAAGGCCCGGGGCACCCTGGTGGGTGCCCCGGGCCCTCGTGCTTCTCCGGTACGGTCTACAGCCCCTGCCACGACGGCTTGGCCGCGTAGGTGGCCCGGAAGTAGTCCGCCAGCTTCAGCTTGGACGCGGCGGCCTCGTCGACCACCACCGTCGCGTGCGGGTGCATCTGGAGCGCCGAGGCGGGCACGACCGAGGCGACCGGCCCCTCCACCGTCTGCGCCACGGCGTCCGCCTTGCCCTCGCCGGTGGCGAGCAGGATCGGGTGACGGGCCTCCAGGATGGTGCCGATGCCCTGGGTGATCACGTGGTGCGGCACCTGCGTGATGTCGTCGCCGAAGAAGCGCGCGTTGTCGATCCGGGTCTGCTCGGTGAGCGTCTTGATCCGGGTACGGGAGGCGAGCGAGGAGCACGGCTCGTTGAAGCCGATGTGCCCGTCGGTGCCGATGCCGAGGAGCTGGAGGTCCACCCCGCCGGCCTCGGCGAGCGCCTTGTCGTACGCCAGGCAGGCCGCCTGGACGTCCTCGGCGGCGCCGTCCGGGCCCATGAAGGACTCCTCGGACAGGCCCAGCGGCTCGACGACCTCGCGCAGCACCACCGAGCGGTAGGACTCGGGGTGGCCGGCCGGCAGGCCGACGTACTCGTCGAGCTGGCAGATGCGCGCGCGCGAGGCGTCCACGGCACCGGAGCGGACCTTGGCCGCCAGCGCCTGGTAGATGGGCAGCGGGGTAGAGCCGGTGGCAACGCCGAGCAGGGCGTCGGGCTTGCGGCTCAGCAGGGCACCGATGGCCTCCGCGATGAGTTCGCCGCCTGCCTGGGCGTCCGGGACGATGACAACTTCCACGCGGGGCCTGCCGATCTGAAGAGTTGAGTCAGGTGGTATAGACCAATCGGCTTCCAATTTAGCAGACCCGGGCAACGCGGGCGCGGAGACAGGGGCCCGCTTCGGCGGTCGCTGGCGGAGTGGTCCGGCGGGTGGGGGCCGGGGCGGCGGAACGGGCCCGGAGACACCCGCGGGCCACGGCGCCGGGACAGGACCCTCAGCCTGTCCGGCACCGCAGCCCGGAGTAAGACCGTCCGTCACGGACGGTCCGGTTCGGCCGGCGGTGTGCGGTGCCCCCGGCCGGGGAGAGGCACCGACGCGGTCAGGGCAGAGAGCGCGGTACCTCGATCCGCCCTCCTGTGCGGGGAGAGCGGAAGTCTCTTCTTGAGCATTGTGGACTAGACCATTAGCTGTGTCCATCCGTCCGGACGCCGTAATTTCGGTCTCTTCCCCCGCACGTACGGTGCGGTCGTCCGGTTCGGGGTGATCGCCCGCGCGCGGGTACGCTCGCACACGTGCCCTCCATGAACGATCTCGTCCGCCAGCACACAGCCCTCGGTGACACCGACCTGGAGTGGCTGCATCTGCTGGTCTCGGAGTGGCAGCTGCTCTCCGACCTGTCCTTCGCCGACCTGGTGCTCTGGGTGCCGACCCGCGACGGCACCCGCTACGTGTCCGTGGCCCAGATGCGCCCCAACACCGGCCCCACCTCCTACCAGGACGACATGGTCGGCCACCTGGTGCCGCGCGGCCGTCGCCCGATGCTGGACGCCGCGCTGGACGAGGGCCGGATCGTGCGTGAGGGCGACCCGGAATGGCGCGAGGAGGTGCCGGTGCGGGTCGAGTCGATCCCGGTCCGCAGGGAGGGCCGGGTGCTCGGGGTGATCGCCCGCAACACCAACCTCCTCACCGTCCGGACCCCCTCCCGGCTGGAGCTCACCTACCTCCAGTCGGCCTCCGACCTGGCCCAGATGATCGCCGCCGGGGCCTTCCCCTTCCCGGGCCAGCAGGTCGACATGGACGCCTCGCCGCGCGTCGGCGACGGGCTGATCCGGCTCGACGCCGACGGGGTCGTCCAGTACGCCAGCCCCAACGGCCTCTCCGCGTACCACCGCCTCGGCCTCGCCTCCGACCTGGTCGGCCACCACCTGGGCGGGATCACCGCCGAACTCGCCCCCTCCCGGGGCCCGGTGGACGAGGCCCTGGTCAAGATGGCCAGCGGCTACGCGCCCCGGGAGTTCGAGGTCGAGTGCGAGGGCGGGGTGATCCAGCTCCGGGCGATCCCGCTCAAGCCCAAGGGCGTCCGTATCGGCTCCCTGGTCCTGCTCCGCGACGTCACCGAACTGCGCCGCCGCGAACGCGAGTTGATCACCAAGGACGCCACCATCCGGGAGATCCACCACCGGGTGAAGAACAACCTCCAGACCGTGGCGGCCCTCCTGCGCCTCCAGTCCCGCCGGATGGACTCCGCGCGCGGCCGTGAGGCGCTCAACGAGGCGGTACGGCGCGTCGGTTCGATCGCCATCGTGCATGAGACGCTGTCCCAGAATCTGGACGAGCGGGTGGAGTTCGACGAGATCGCCGACCGCGTCATCGCGATGGTCGCCGAGATCTCGCCGGGCAAGGTCACCTGCCGTCGCACGGGGCGCTTCGGCATCCTGGACGCCGAAGTGGCCACGCCGCTGGCGATGGTGCTCACGGAGGTTCTCCAGAACGCGCTGGAACACGCCTTCACGCTCGCCGAGTCCGGCACGGTGGAGGTGTCCGCGGTGCGCGGCGGCTCCTCGGCCGGTGCGCGGCTGCTGATCACCGTCCAGGACGACGGCTGCGGGCTGCCCGAGGGCTTTGACCCGCAGCGCGCCGGGAACCTCGGACTCCAGATCGTCAGGACGCTGGTGGAGGGCGAGTTGGGCGGCACCTTCGGCATGGTCCCGGCCCCCGAACGCGGCACCCAGGTCGTGCTCGACATCCCGGTCCGCTCCGGTAAGTAGTCCACCCGGCACGCCCGTTCCTCTGTCGCACGGGTGAGCGGGCCCGAACACAGCAGTGAGCCCGGACCGTTGTGACGGTCCGGGCTCACTGGTCAAACGTGCGCTTCGGGGGGTACTGCGCGCTGCGACTCGGGGGGCGGGGTGGTGCGTACGCGCTGTACGCGCCGCCTGGCTGAGGCTCGAAGCGGTGGCGTCGGTCAGGCGCTGGCGTTACGCGCCCGGTTGCGAGCGGCGCGGCGCTTCATCGCGCGGCGCTCGTCCTCGCTGAGGCCACCCCAGACGCCGGAGTCCTGGCCGGACTCGAGCGCCCACTGCAGGCACTGCTCCATGACGGGGCAGCGACGGCAGACGGCCTTGGCTTCCTCGATCTGCAGCAGCGCAGGACCGGTGTTGCCGATGGGGAAGAACAGCTCGGGGTCTTCCTCACGACAAACGGCGTTGTGACGCCAGTCCATGGCTGCTACCTCTCCTTGGTATTGCATACTGTTGCTTGTGAATGTGAACGCTTTCACGAATCCCCCCGCAGGTGACGGGCCGACACCCAGATGAACTGGTTGTGGTCCTGTGCAGTGGAGGGGTTCTGGCTCTCAGTGGAGGCTGGTGTTGCGGGCCGTCCCGATCGCCATGTAGAGATTCGCAAACCTCAGCGGCGGATACAACCCCTTCTGGAAAGTTTTTTTTGATTCCTCGGTGTCGACTAGGTCACAGCCGTACTTCTATGGGGTGGATCCCAGCCCAAACGTTCGAGTTAAAGGACTTTGGACCCTTCCACTCACACAATCACACGCAGTGCACGGCGTACGCCTGTGAACGTCACACTTGTACGCACTCCCAGGTGGTCACCGTCCATCTGGAAGGGGAGCGGAACCTTTGAATGCAAGGTGAAGTCTGTGAGGTCGTGAAGTGAAACGGCGTGCTTTCCGGAAGGGCCCTTTTCCGGGCTCGACGTGAGCAGCTGGGTGCCGTACCGGGCGACCGCCGGAGTGGAGAGCCGCTTCAGTCCGAGTACGTCCAGCCCGGTGTCGAAAGTGGCCTTCGGGGATGCGTACAGCGGGCGATTGCCCAGGTAGGACCAGGGGGCGGTGTTCGAGATTATCGAGAGTGCAAGATCCGTCACCGGCTCGTGCCCCGGCGTTTCCAGGGTCATCACGCCCTGGCGGCGGTGCGGCTCGTCGAAGAACTGCCGGACCACCTGGCGTACGTAGAGCGCGTGGGTGGAGCGCTTACCGCGTTCGCGCTGTTGTTCGACCCGGCCGACCACGCCCGCGTCGAATCCCATTCCGGCACAGAAAGTGAACCAGCGTTCCGGGATGGACTCGTCCTCGGTGCCGGGCGTGCCGGACGCCAGACCGAGGCCGACCGTGCGTTCGGTCCGGTTGGCGAGGGCGTCCAGGATCGCGCCGGTCGCCTCCACCGCGTCGTTGGGCAGACCCAGGGCGCGCGCGAACACATTGGTGGAACCGCCGGGCACCACGGCCAGGCGGGGCAGCCGGTCCAGATCCGGGCCGTGGTGGAGGAGTCCGTTGACGACCTCGTTGACCGTGCCGTCGCCGCCCAGGGCCACCACCAGGTCGATGTCGTCGGCCTCCGCGGCCTGTCGGCCCAGGTCCCGGGCGTGTCCCCGGTACTCCGTGGTCACGGCCTCCAGCTTCATCTCGCTGGCCAGTGCGTGGATGAGCACGTCACGGGTCCGCGCACTGGTGGTGGTAGCTGCCGGATTGACCACGAGAAGTGCGCGCATGACCGCCAGCCTACCTACCGCGCGGTATCACTCTGAAGTCCTTCCCCATGGCCTTTACGCTCGGTGACGACGCGGGTGCCGCCGGGCGAACCGCTCACCGGATTCCGTGCCGTTCCCGACCCCGGCTTCGCCTTTGCCCCGCCGGGATGCCAACCTGCAGGGGTGAGTACTGAGCAGAACACGCCCGCCTCGACGCCTCTGCAGCGGCTCGAACCGGCGAAGCCGAGCAGGATCACTCTTGTCGCCGCACTCACCGCCCTGGAAGGGGCGGCCCTCGCCATCGGCGGGATCTACATGCTGGTCATGGGGCTGCTCGGCCGCCCCGAGAGCCCGCAGCAGGCGGAGACCGGCGGACTGACGCTGATCGCGCTCGCGGTGATCCCGCTGGCCGCCGCCCGCGGCCTGCTGCGGCGGCGCAGCTGGAGCCGGGGCCCCGCGCTCATCACGCAGATCATCGCGCTCCCGGTGGTCTGGACGCTGCTGCGGTCGCACGGCGTGCTGATCCCCGCCGGGATCGTCCTCGCCGTGGTCAGCCTGACCGCGCTCTTCCAGCTGGTCAGGCCCGCCACCATCGAGGCCCTCGGCATCCGCGGGCCGGGCGCCGGGCCGCAGGACTGAGCCGCCCCCGGCCGGCGGGACCGGACGGGGGCGGGGACGTGCGGAGCGGGCCGGCCGGGGCCGCCCGCCGCCTCGCTACTCCTCGACGAGCAGCCGCTCGCGCAGCTGCGCGAGCGTGCGCGCCAGCAGCCGCGAGACGTGCATCTGAGAGATGCCGACCTCCTGCGCGATCTGCGACTGGGTCATGTTGCCGAAGAAGCGCAGCAGCAGGATCCGCTTCTCGCGCGGCGGCAGGTCCTCCAGCAGCGGCTTCAGCGACTCCCGGTACTCGACCCCCTCCAGCGCCTCGTCCTCGGAGCCCAGCGTGTCCGCGACCGCGGGGGACTCGTCGTCCGTGTCCGGCACATCCAGCGAGAGCGTGCTGTACGCGTTGGCCGACTCCAGGCCCTCCAGCACCTCCTCCTCGGAGATGCCCAGCCGCTCCGCCAGCTCGTGGACCGTCGGCGAGCGGCCGTGCTGCTGGGACAGCTCGGCGGTGGCCGTGGTCAGCGAGAGCCGCAGCTCCTGGAGGCGGCGCGGTACCCGCACCGCCCAGCCCTTGTCGCGGAAGTGGCGCTTGATCTCGCCCACCACCGTCGGCGTCGCGTACGTGGAGAACTCGACGCCGCGGTCCGGGTCGAACCGGTCCACCGACTTGATCAGGCCGATCGTGGCGACCTGGGTCAGGTCGTCCAGCGGCTCGCCCCGATTGCGGAAGCGGCGGGCCAGGTGTTCCACGAGCGGCAGGTGCATCCGCACCAGCCGATTGCGCAGCTCCGCCTTCTCGGGCGAACCGTCGGGCAGTGCGCGCAGCTCGATGAAGAGTGCCCGCGCCCCGCTGCGGTCATGTGGATCGTGGTGCCCGTGCTCGCTCATCTGGCCTGCCCGCTCCGCCTGCGACTGCTCCACCGCGACCGTACGGCCTGCCGGCCCGTCCGCCCCGTCCTCCGGATGCGGCAGGGCCTGCTGTTCCGGGATGCCTGCTGCTCGCACCACCCCTGGCCGCGTCGATTCGTCCCGCACAGGACCGTCCCCGTTCCCGTTGCTCACGCCGGCCCGGGGCCCGCGCCGCGCTGCTTGTAGAGGCTGATGCTGACCGTACGGTCGTCGGCGACCGAGGAATCGACCTTCCCGGCCAGTGCGGAAAGCACCGTCCAGGCGAATGTGTCGCGCTCCGGCGCCCGTCCGTCCGTCGTGGGGGCGGCCACCGTGACTTCGAGAGAATCATCGACGAGCCGGAAGACGCAGCTGAGGACGGACCCCGGCACGGCCTGCTGAAGCAGGATCGCGCAGGCCTCGTCGACCGCGATGCGAAGATCCTCGATCTCGTCGAGCGTGAAGTCCAAGCGCGCTGCCAGACCGGCCGTGGCCGTCCGCAGCACCGACAGGTAGGCACCCGCAGCGGGCAGCCGGACCTCCACGAAGTCCTGGTTCCCGGGCTCGCCTGCGATCTGGGACACCCTCACCTCCAAGGTGGCACAAACTCTTTCGAGGATCCGGGAAGGGTGCCCCGGAGCCGTGTGGTACGTCGTCGGCTCTGGTCCGCGACGCTGTCGCGACCCATGATGCCGTGTCGTCAGAGCCTCAGCCCATGACTGTCACTCATGGTAAGCCCATGGGTACGCACAGTGGCTAGAGGTCTGCCGCGGTCAATTGCGAACAACCGGCGCCGGTTTGACGTACCCAGACGTCAGACGATCGAACCGTCCTCGTAGCACCAGCGCCAGCTCTCTCCCGGCTCGAAGCTCCGCATGACCGGGTGACCGGTCTCCTCGAAGTGCGCCGTGGCGTGCCGCAGGGGCGAGGAGTCGCAGCAGCCGACATGGCCGCAGACCAGGCAGAGCCGCAGCTGGACGGGGTGGGTGCCCGCCGCGAGGCAGCCCGGACAGGTGCTGCTCAGCGGGGCCGGTTCGGCGCGCGGCAGCGCGGACACGTGAGGGCAGTCACTCATGATGTTCAGGTTACGTCGGAGCCGCGGATCGTGGACCGTGGATGAGGGGGCCCTGGGATGGACGCACTGTCGCTGGTGGGACTGGTCGCGGCCAGCGCGGCGGTCGCGGGGGCGGCGCGCCGCACTCCGGTCCCGGCCCCGCTGCTCCTCGTCGCCGCGGGCCTGATCGCCTCCTGTCTGCCCGGGGTGCCCGCGTACGCGCTGGACGCGCACATCGTGCTGCCGCTGCTGCTGCCGCCCCTGCTCTACACGGCGGCCGTCGACAGCTCGTACCTGGACCTGCGGGCCAACCTCCGGCCGGTCGCGCTGCTCTCGGTCGGCTACGTCCTGTTCGCGACCGTCGCGGTCGGCTGGCTGGCCTACCGGATCGTGCCCGATCTGCCGCTCACCGCCGCGCTGGTCCTGGGCGCGGTCGTCGCTCCGCCGGACGCGGTCACGGCCGCCGCGATCGCCCGCCGGGTGGGGCTGCCCGGCCGCCTCACGACGGTTCTCCAGGGCGAGTCCCTGGTGAACGACGCCACCGCGATCACCGCCTACAAGGTGGCGGTCGCCGCCGCCGTGGGCGAGGGCATGAGCTGGGGCGCGGGGGTGGGCGAGTTCTTCCTCGCCGCGGTCGGCGGGGTAGCGGTGGGCGTGGCCCTGATGGTGCCGCTGCACTGGCTGCGCACCCACCTCAGGGAGGCGCTGCTCCAGAACACCCTGTCGCTGCTGATCCCCTTCGTCGCCTACGCGGCGGCCGAGCGGGTCCACGCCTCCGGGGTGCTCGCCGTGGTCGTGGTGGCGCTCCACCTGGGGCACCGGTCCTGGCAGGTCGACTTCGCGACCCGGCTCCAGGAGGAGGCCGTCTGGAAGATGGTCGCGTTCATCCTGGAGTCCGTGGTCTTCGCGCTGATCGGACTCCAGCTGCCCTTCGTACTGAAGGGGCTCGGCGCGTACGGCGTGGGTGAGGCCGTCTGGTACGCGGTCGCCGTCTTCCTCGCCGTGGTCGTGGTCCGCTTCGTCTGGGTCTATCCGGCGACCTACCTGCCCCGGCTGCTGTCGAGGCGGATCAGGGAACGCGAGCCGGACACCGACTGGACCGCGCCGCTGATCGTCGGCTGGGCCGGGATGCGCGGCGTCGTCTCCCTGGCGATCGCCTTCTCGGTCCCGTTCGCCGTGTCCGACGGCAGCCCCTTCCCGGCCCGCAACCTGGTGCTCTTCCTGACCTTCACCACCGTCATCGGCACCCTGGTGATCCAGGGGCTCAGCCTGCCCGTGCTGGTGCGGGTCCTGAGACTGCCGGGCAGGGACGCGAAGACCGCGACACTGGCCGAGGCGCAGGCCCAGAGCCAGGCCTCCGCGGCGGCCGAGGCGCGCCTGGACGCACTGCTCGCCGACCGGCGCAACCGGCTGCCTGGCCCCCTGGCCGACCGCCTCCGCACCGTTCTGGAGCGCCGCCGCAACGCCGTGTGGGAGCGGCTGGGCGCGGCCGATCCGGTGACCGGGGAGTCGGCGGACGACACCTACCGGCGCCTGTCGCGGGAGATGATCGACGCCGAACGCGAGGTCTTCGTCCGGCTGCGGGACGAGCGGCACATCGACGACGAGATGCTGCGCACCCTCCTCAGACGGCTCGACCTGGAGGAGGCGGCGGCCTACCGGGAGGAGTCGGACGCCTCCTGAGGGCGGCCCGTGACGACCGCCGCGACCGTGGTTCCCGAAGGGAACACACCCTCCCCGGCCAGTTCGGTCAGCGCGTACAGCAGCTTGGCGACGTACAGCCGCTCCACCGGCAGGCCGTGGCGCCGCTCGAAGTCGTCGGCGAAGGCGTGCAGGGCCGGGGTGGTGCGGGCGAAGCCGCCGAAGTGGAAGCGCTCGTCCAGCGACCAGTCCCCGGCCGGGGCGCCGAAGGCCGCCTCCTGAAGCGTCCGCACCGCGTCCCCGAGGAAGCCGCCGCGCAGGACGGGGATGCCGAGGGCGCGCTGAGACGGCGCGAGCCCGGCGGCCAGCCCGGCGAGGGTGCCCCCGGTCCCGCAGGCCACCGCGACCACGTCGGCCACGCCGCGCAGCTCCCTCCCCAGCTCCGTACAGCCCTGTGCGGCCAGGGCGTTGCTGCCGCCCTCCGGGATGACACAGCACTCCCCGCAGGCGCTCAGCAGCCCCTCCAGGACCGCTGGATCGCCCTTCGCGCGGTACGTCGAGCGGTCCACGAAGCGCAGGGTCATCCCGTCGGCGGCGCATCCGGCCAGGGTGGGGTTCAGCGGACGGTCCGCCAGCTCCTCGCCCCGCACGATCCCGATGGTGCCGAAACCCAGCAGCCGTCCGGCGGCGGCGGTCGCCCGCAGGTGGTTGGAGTACGCGCCGCCGAAGGTCAGCACGGTGCGCCCGGCGGCGGCCCGCAGATTGGGGGCGAGCTTGCGCCACTTGTTGCCCGGCAGGCCGGGGTGGATCAGATCGTCACGCTTGAGCACCAGCCGTACGCCGTGACGTGCGAAGCGCTCGTCCTCGACCGGCTGCAGGGGTGAGGGGAGCACCGGCTGCAGCCGGGAGAGGTCGAGCGCTTCGGAGGCCATGCCGTCATTGTCGCCGTGCCCAGAGGCGCCGGGCGACTTCGCGGCCCGGCCGGGGGGATGCTCCTATGGATGTCAGTCCTGGGCCAGCCACATGTCCGGGCCGAACACCTCGTAGTGGATGTCGTTCGCCCGGACGCCCTTGGCCAGCAGCTGGGTGCGGACGCCGCGCATGAAGGGCAGCGGACCGCAGAGATAGGCGTGGGTGCCCGGGGCGACGGCGATGCCGCTCAGGTCGACCCTGCCGGTGCGGTCGGCCGGGTGGTCCGGCCCGGGGGTCTCGTACCAGAAGTGGGCGGCGGCGTCGGGGAGCTTGGCGGTGAGCTGGGCGTGGTCGGTGCGCATCGCGTGGGTGGCGGGGGAGCGGTCACCGTGCACGACGGTGACGGGGGCGCTGTGGCCGGTCGCCGCGAGGTGCTCCAGCATCGAGAGCATCGGGGTGCAGCCGATGCCGGCCGAGGCGAGCAGGACCGGCGCGTCGGGGGAGTCCAGCACCAGGTCGCCGTACGGGGCCGAGACGCGCAGCAGGTCACCGGCGGCCACCTTGGCGTGCAGGTGGCTGGAGACCTCGCCGTCGGGTGCCCCGGCCTCGTGCACCCGCTTCACGGTGAGGGAGCGGAGCTCCGAACCGGGAGCGCTGGAGAGGCTGTACTGGCGTATCTGGTGGGCCCCGTCGGCGAGTTCCACCTGTACGGAGACGTACTGGCCGGGCCGGAAGGCGGGCGCGGGCGCCCCGTCGGCCGGGCGGAGCTGGAAGGTGGCGACGTCGTCGGTCTCCTCGGTCCGGGCGACCACCTCCCAGGTGCGCCACACATCGCCCGCGACGACGCCCTGCTGCGCGTAGAGGCGCTCCTCGATGGATGTGAGGGCACCGGCCATCAGCCAGTAGACCTCGTCCCAGGCGGCGGCGACCTCCGGGGTGACGGCGTCGCCGAGCACCTCGGCGATGGCGGCGAACAGGTGGGTGTGCACGATCTCGTACTGGGCGGCGGTGACGCCGAGCGAGGCGTGCTTGTGGGCGATCCGGCCGAGCATCACGTCGGGGCGGGTGTCCGGGTGCTCGACCAGGTGGGTCGCGAAGGCGGCTATGGAGCCCGCGAGGGCCTGCCGCTGGGCGCCGGACGACTGGTTGCCCCGGTTGAAGAGATCGCGCAGCAGCTCGGGGTGGGCCTCGAAGAGCTTGCGGTAGAAGAGGTCGGCGATGTCCCCGATGGCCGCGCCCACGGCGGGCAGGGTGGCACGAACGGTGGCGGTCGACGTCTCGGAGAGCATCGGGACTCCTTGCGATCTTAATTGGTATGTGAGATGCGTATTTTTGGGCATGCCGGGGCCGGGCGGCGCGCGGTCAGGCTGCGCGGAGCGGGGGACCGGCGGAGGGGGGGAGTGTTCGGGCCGTGGCGCGGGTCGCGGTACGGCTCAGCTGGTGTCCGGCCGGGTGCGGCTGATGCCGATCAGCAGCGGCCCGGTGGGTGCGGCGACGAGTTCGGTGATGGTGAGCGGGTCGAGCGTGGCGTAGAAGGCCTCCGTCGCGCCGCGCAGGGCGCCGCGGAGGCGGCAGGCCGACCGTACGGGGCAGGGGGTGGTGCCCTCGCAGTCGACGACGTCGCCGGGGCCTTCCAGTTCCCGGATCAGTCCGCCGATCGAGGCGGAACGCCCCGCTCCGGTCAGGGTGAGTCCGCCGCCGCGGCCCCGTCGCGCCTCGATGAGGCCGAGGTGCTGGAGCTTGGCGACGACCTTCGCCGCGTGGGTGTACGGCACCTGCATGGTGGCCGCCACCTCCCGGGTGGTCGGCAGATCCTCGTTCTCCGCGACGGCGAGGCGCATCAGTACGCGCAGTGCCACATCGGTGAATCTTGTCAGCCGCATGGTCGTCACCGTAGATAACTTGCATACGAGATGCAAGTTAAAGCGGAGTGTGATGCGCGCCACCGCACACCTGCTCGCATATGCCCAGCGCCAGGCAGATTAGTCACACTCTTTTGTGTAATGGCGCCGGTACTCTCCGCGCTGAAAGGCTTCTTCGCGCAGGTCATCCGAAGAATGGAGAGAACGTCAGATGTCCGTTGGCGAAGAGGTTCAGGGCGCGGCGACGCTTCCGCAGCAGAGTCTGGGGACGGCGGCGGCGCGGAACCTCGCGACGACCACCAAGTCCGCCCCGCAGATGCAGGAGATCACCTCGCGGTGGCTGCTGAAGATGCTGCCGTGGGTTCAGGTGCAGGGCGGTACCTACCGGGTGAACCGCCGGTTGAGTTACGCGGTCGGGGACGGCCGGGTGACCTTCGTGCAGACCGGCGACCGGGTGGCGGTCATCCCCGCCGAGCTCGGGGAGCTCCCCGCGCTGCGGGACTTCGGTGACGAGGAGGTGCTGGGCGAGCTGGCCCGGCGGTGCGAGCAGCGCGAGATCGCGGCGGGCCAGGTGCTGGGCGTGGCGGGGGACACGGCGGACAGCGTCTACCTCCTGGCGCACGGCAAGATCGAGAAGGTCGGCACCGGCCCCTACGGCGACGAGACGGTGCTCGGGGTCCACGCCGACGGAGCCTACTTCGGGGACCAGGCACTGATCGACGGCGACGCGGTCTGGGAGTATACGACCCGTGCCGTCACCGCCTGTACGGTGCTGACGCTGAGCCGCGCCGATGTGCTGAACCTCGCCGAGCGCGCCGATTCGCTCCGCGCCCACCTCGTCGGCCTGCGCAACATCCCCAAGCAGCGCACCAACGCCTACGGCGAGGCGGCCATCGACCTGTCCGCCGGTCATGTCGGCGAAGCCGTCGTCCCGCATACGTACGTCGACTACGAGGGATCCCCGCGCGAGTACGAGCTGAGCGTCGCGCAGACCGTGCTGAAGGTGCACAGCCGGGTCGCCGACCTCTACAACCAGCCGATGAACCAGACCGAGCAGCAGTTGCGGCTCACGGTCGAGGCGCTGCGCGAGCGCCAGGAGCACGAGCTGGTCAACAACCGCGAGTTCGGGCTGCTCCACAACTGCGACTACGGCCAGCGCATCCAGCCGCACGACGGCGTGCCCGGCCCGGACGACATGGACGAGCTCCTCTCGCGCCGCCGCGGCTCGAAGCTCTTCCTCGCCCACCCCAAGGCCATCGCCGCCTTCGGCCGGGAGTGCAACAGGCGCGGTCTGGTGCCGGAGAGCGTGGACCTCGGCGGACAGCACGTACCGGCCTGGCGGGGCGTACCGATCCTCCCGTGCAACAAGATCCCGGTCACCGAGGCCCGGACCAGCTCGATCATCTGCATGAGGACCGGCGAGTCCGACCAGGGCGTCGTCGGGCTCCACCAGACCGGTCTGCCCGACGAGATCGAGCCCAGCCTCTCGGTCCGCTTCATGGGCATCGACGAGCAGGCGATCATCTCCTACCTGGTGACGGCCTACTACTCCGCGGCCGTTCTCGTCCCGGACGCCCTGGGCGTACTGGAGAACGTCGAAGTCAGCCGCTGGCGGTAGTCCATCGGGGCCCGGACGGGGCGTCCGGGCCCCGTCAGCCTCCGCCGCCGGGCAGTCGTGCCCGCGGCGGCCTCGGGAGGATCCCCCAGTGAAGACCCAGCACGTGACCCAGAAGACCCCGCACGCGATGACCCCGCCACCGGCCCCCCGTGTACCGGGGGACACCGCCCTGTCCGGCCGGGCGGCACCCGTTGCCGCGGGCCCGCCCGTCGCCGTGCTCCTCGGCGACGGACCGCCGCCCGAGCCAGTGGTCCGCGGCCGGGAGGCCGAGTCCCTCCTGGAGCGGACCCGGGCCCTGGTCGACCCCCGGCTGCGCGCCGCCGTCGAGTCGCTGCCCGGATCGATCCGGCGCGTCGCGATGTACCACTTCGGCTGGCAGGAGGCCGACGGCAGTCCGTCCTCGGGACCGGCGGGCAAGGCGGTCAGGCCCGCGCTGGTCCTCGCCGCCGCCCGCGCGCTCGGGGGCGACTCGGAGCAGGCGGTGCGGGCGGCCGTCGCCGTGGAGCTGGCCCACAACTTCACCCTGCTGCACGACGACATCATCGACGAGGACCGCACCCGTCGGCACCGCCCCACGGCCTGGGCGGTCTTCGGCATCCCGGACGCCGTCATCACGGGCGACGCCATGCTCGCCCTCGCCCAGCGGCTGCTTGCCGAGGACCCGTCACCGGCCGGTGTCCAGGCCGTGGCGCGGCTGTCGACCTGCATGATCGAGCTGTGCGCGGGCCAGCAGGCCGACTGCTCCTTCGAGGACCGCGGGCCCGAGGAGGTCACGCTGGACGAGTGCCTGGCGATGGCCACCGCCAAGACCGGCGCACTGCTCGGCTGCGCCTGTGCGATAGGGGCGCTGTACGCGGGCGCGGGGGAGCGCGCGGTCGGCGCGATGGACGGATTCGGCCGGGAGGCGGGCCTCGCCTTCCAGCTCATCGACGACCTGATCGGCATCTGGGGCGACCCCGTCCGGACCGGGAAGCCGGTCGGGGCGGATCTCGCCGCCCGGAAGAAGTCCTTGCCCGTCGTCGCCGCGCTGACCTCCGGCACCCCCGCGGCGGCCGAACTCGCCGCGCTCTACCGGGGACCGATGGGCACCCCCGGCGAGGTGAGCCGCGCCGCTGACGCCGTGGAGCGGGCCGGTGGCCGGGACTGGGCGCAGGCGGGTGCGGCGGAGCGGATGTCCCGCGCGGTCCACCACCTGTCCCGGGCGGTGGGCGACCTGGCCGGGGCGGGGGACCTGCTGACCCTGGCGGAGTTCGTCACCCGCCGGAGCCACTGAGCGCCCTCCCGCCGCACCCGCAGGACGCGTTCCCGCCGTCCCGCAGGACGCGCTCCCGCCACGTCCGCCGGACGCGCTTTCGTCCAGGCGGCCGAGCGGGAGGGTGACGGGGTGATTGTCGTGGGCACGGGCTACAGTCCGTGCCCATGACAGACGAGTCATGGGCAGGGTGGTACCGCGACCGGCAGGGTTCCGACGCCGTCGTCCTCACCACCGACGGACAGCAACTACGTCTCCGGACACGGGGCACCGACTTCGAGGGCGCGAGTTTCGACGGCCTCGTCCCCGTCGTCGGCACACCACCGGCCGACGACCGGTTCGTCCTGGTGGACGGGGCGTTGAGCGACTGCGTGCTGGAGTGGGACCTGCCGTTCCCGGTCGGCTGGGACGGGGCAGTGCATCAGGCCACGCTCAGCTGCCTGTTGTCGCTGCGCACACCTGATGCGCACCTCAGTCTCGAGCTGCAGTTCGGCGGTGCTTCCTACGCGTCGCACCGCGCCGAGCGCGACTTCGCCTCCGCTCTCGCCACGATCCAGTGCGCGCTGCCGCCCGGGGTGCGGCTGAGGACCTGCGTCGCCTGCGCCCTCTCGGACTACTTCCCGGCCCCGGAGGCGGCCCGCGGGCTCTCCGGCACACTCGCCTGCTTCCGGGGGGCCAGGGACGCCTACCGCGGAGCGGCGGGCGAGAGCGACGTACGGGACCTCTGGGACCGGCGCACCGGTTTCGTCCAGGAGATCTGGAGCTGCCGCGCGTACGAGCCCCGCCCGGACACCGGCGCGGGCACCGGCCACCGGGGCGCCTTCCCGCTCGAACACGCCTGATCCCGCCCGCGCCCGCCCCGCGCGGCCCCTTCCGTCACTCCTCCGCCTTCCTGCCACACACCGCCCCGTATCGGAACAGTCCCGGTGCGGGGCGGAATTGTCACCCGCCCGTTGTTCTACTAGCATGCGAACAAGGGAGGTTTTGATGAACCGAAAGAACCTGGGCGGGGCCCTCTTCGTGGTCCTGCCGTTCATGCTCGCCCTCGTGGCCGATCTGACGCTCTTCCTCGTGTTCCGCGACCGGCTCCCGGAGCGCGTCGCGAGCCACTTCACGGGCGGCGGCCGGGCTGACCAGTACATGGGGCGGGACTGGTACGTGCTGTTCTCCGTGCTGGCGTTCGCCGTGACCGGTGCGTCCTGGCTGCTCATGGCCGCCCGGTGGGAGCTGTACGGGCGGGCCCGTCAGTGGCTCGTCGCCAGCGGCTTCGCCCTGGCGGGATTCCTCGGCTGGCTGATGGCCGCCGCGCTGCTCGCCAACCTGGACGCGGCCACGGGTCCGCGGGGGGAGGCGCTGAGTGTCTCGCTCCCGATGTGGCACTTCGCCGCCGCTCTGGGGGCCGCCGCGCTCGCGGGCGGGGCCGGGATGGCGCTGGCCGCGCTGCGCCCCGCGCCGGAACCGCTGGCCGGGAGCGGGCCGGGCGAAGGCGGGCCGGGCGGAGGCGGGCAGACCGCCGACGGCGCCCGGATCGCCCTGACGGACGGGGAGGTCGCCGGATGGGCCCGCGGCGCCGGGAGCAGGTGGTCGCTGCCGCTCATCGTGCTGCTGGTCGTCGCGGGGCTGGCCCAGACGCTGCTGTGGCGGTGGGACGTCGGGCTGCCGCTGCTGGCCGCCGGGCTGCTGCTGGCCGCGTTCGCCCGCGTGTACGTGGTGGTGGACCGGCGCGGCATCACCGTGTCGGGAATGCTGCGCTGGCCGCGCGTCAGGGTGCCGCTCGACCGGATCGAGTCCGCGGGCAGCCGCCACATCAGCCCCTTCGCGGAGTTCGGCGGCTGGGGGTACCGCGTCCGGCCGGGCGGCCGTGGTGTGGTGCTCCGCTCCGGCGAGGGGATCGTGGCGACACTGGCCGACGGCCGGAAGTTCGCCGTGACCGTCGATGACTCCAAGACCGGCGCCGCGCTTCTCAACACCCTGGTCGACCGGCGTCGGGCGGGCCGCTGAGCATGTTGTTCCGTGTCGATCCAGCCTCCGCCGTGCCGCTCGGCGACCAGATCGCGGCCTGCGTGCGCCGCTCGGTCGCCGAGGGGGCGGTGGTGCCCGGCGAGCGGCTGCCCGCGGCCCGGGTGCTCGCGGACTCCCTCGGTGTCAACGTCCACACCGTGCTCCGCGGCTATCAGCGGCTCCGCGAGGAAGGGCTCATCGAACTGCGCCGGGGCCGCGGCGCCGTCGTCACCGCGGGCGTCCCGCCGCACCGGGCCCGGCTGCTGGAACGCGTACGCGAAGTGGCCGCCGACGCGCGCGAGCTGGGCCTGACGGAGGAGGAACTGCTGGAGCTGGTGCGCAGCGCGCTGCGCACCCCCTGAGACGTCCGGCGCGGTACGCCGCGGGGTGGCATCGGCCACCCCGCGGCGTACCGCGTACGGAACTGCCGGGAACGTCAGGAGGCGTTCTTCAGCACGGTGGCCGCGAAGCCGAACTGCCACAGGTAGTTGACCTGGCTCTTCTCGGACGCGTTCGGGTACGGGTTGGTGCAGGACGTGCCGGGGCCGCCGCCGGACATCAGCTCGCTGCACGGACCGGAGTAGTGGTCCGGCAGGCCGAGCACGTGCCCGGTCTCGTGCGCGGTGACCCGGGTCGAGTTGTACTGCTGGTTCTGCGCGTAGTCCAGGAAGATGTAGCCGTTGCCGTGCCCGTCGGTGCTCGCGTACGAGCCCCGCGAGTCATTGCCCTCGTAGTAGGTGAAGTCGGCGTTCGCCCCTTCCTGGAGACGGACGTTGGAGACGGAGCTGTTCCAGATCTGCGCACTGCTGGATATCTGGCTGCGGAAGCTCGGCGCGTTGGCGGCGCTGTAGACGACGGTGACGGCCTTGAGGCCGGGGTTCGCCGCCCGCTTCTTCGCGACGGACTTGGCGACCGCCTCGAAGAACGCCTTGTTCCCGGCGGCGTTCTCCGCCGAACCGGCGTACGCGGCGTAGTCCGCGCCGTTCTGTGCCACCTGGCCGACGGGTGCGGCGGGGGCCGGGGAGGCGGCGATCGCGGGTGCGGTGCCCAGCGCGGCCGCGAGGCCGAAGCCGAGGCCGACCACGGCCGACATGACGGTCCTGGGGTGCTTCATGGGGGGTCTCCTGCCGTTACCTGTCCGAGGGGCCCGTCCGATGATCGGACTCGGACGGGTGCGGTACGCAGTGAGTGTCGGGGAGCGGAGGCCGCGGCGGATGATGTCAACCGCCGATAGCGCCGCACTATCACCGTCTCTCGTACGGGCGTCGACATCTCCATCAACTCCCGTTGAATTAACGGGATTTGAGATGGTTGGGGAGTCTGGTGCGACTGTCGCCCGCCGCCCTACGCTCCCTCGTATGGAGCTTGAGGTGAGGCACCTCCGGGCGCTGTGCGCCATCGCGGACGCGGGAAGCCTGCACCGAGCCGCCCGCCGGCTGGGCGTCAGCCAGCCTTCCCTGACCACGCAGTTGCGCCGCATCGAGAACACCCTGGGCGCCGAGCTGTTCTGGCGCGAACGGACCGGCTGCCGCCCGACCCTGCTCGGCCGCGCCGTCCTCAGCCGCGCCCGCCCCCTGGTCGACGGCATGACCGCCCTGGTCAGCGATGCCAGGGCGGAGGCCGACGCGGTCCGCGCCACCGGTCCGCGGCTGCGCATCGGCTGCACCGCGAGCCGGGTCATCGGCGGCTGGCTGCGCAGGCTCCGGCTCCGGCTGCCCGGTACGGACATCTCGCTGCGGGTCGACGTGTCGGCCCGCGCCCTGCTCCGCGACGTCGCGACCGGCACGCTGGACGTCGCCTTCGTGCACGAGGTCGAAGGCTGCCCGCTGGCCGTGCCGGACGGACTGGACCAGCGCGTACTCCTGGACCGCGAACCGCAGTTCATCTCCATGGCCAGGGACCACCCGGCCGCCGCCTGCCCGGTGGTCGACCTCGTCGACCTGGCCGCCGACCGGTGGATGGTCGATCCCACGGTGGACGGCGAGTGGGACGGGCTGCGGCGGGTGTTCGACGCGGCCGGTCTCGCGCCGGCCGTCCTGCACGGCGACTACCTCACCGCCGCCTCGCTCATCGTGCTCGGCGAGGCGGTCGCCCCCTGCCAGCCGACCTCCGGGCCGCGCGACGACATGGCGATCCGCCCGCTGCGCGACGACCCCCTCGCCGTACGGCTGCTGCTGGTGTCCCGGCCGGGCGCCGACATGGCGCCGGTGTACGCGGAGCTGGAGGAGGCGTACCGGGAGGCCGCCTCGCGGGCGGCCGGATACCACCAGTGGCTGCTGCGCCACCGAAGCCCGCTCGCCCGCACGCCCTGACCCGAGGGGCCCGAACCGTGCGGCTGACTCCCGGACCGGTTCCCCGGTTCCCGGCCCCGCCGCCCGGTCCCCGATTCCGCCGAGAGCGAGGAACCGTTCCCGGCACGCCGCCGACCGGGCAGAGTCGGGCCCATGAGGCTACTGATCCTGGGCGGTACGGAGTTCGTGGGGCGCGCGGTGACCGAGGAGGCGCTGGCACGCGGCTGGGACATCACGGTGTTCCACCGGGGCAGGCACGCGGCCCCGCCGGGCGTGACGGAGCTGCTCGGCGACCGCACCACGCAGGACGGCCTCGCCGTACTGGCCCGGGGCACCGCCGGTCAGCCCGCCTGGGACCTGGTCGTCGACACCTGGAGCGGTGCCCCCTCGGCCGTCCGGGACGCCGCCCGGCTGCTGGCCGGCCGGGCCGCCCGGTACGCGTACGTGTCCAGTCGTTCCGTGTACGCGGACCCCGCCCCGGCCGGGCTCTCGGAGGACGGCCCGGTGGTGGCCGGGGCCTCGCCGGACGCGGGCGGGGACGTCTCGTACCCGCTGGCCAAACGCGGTGGTGAGCTGGCCGCGCTCGACGCGTTCGGTGACCGGGCGGTGCTCGCCCGCGCCGGACTGATCCTGGGCCCCTGGGAGAACATCGGCCGACTGCCCTGGTGGCTGCGGCGGATCGCCCGCGGCGGGCCCGTGCTGGCCCCGGGCACACCGGACGTGGAGCTCCAGTACATCGACGCCCGGGACCTCGCGAACTGGCTCCTGGACACGGCGCGTTACGGGCTGCACGGCCCGTACAACCTGGTCAGCCGCACCGGTCACGCCACCATGGGACAGCTGCTGGACGCCTGTGTGCGCGCCACCGGCTCCGGCGCCGAGCTGCGCTGGACGCCCGCGGAGACGATCCTCGCGGCGGGCGTGGAGCCGTGGAACGACCTGCCGGTCTGGCTGCCGCCGGGCGAGCTGTACGACACGCTGCACCGCGGCGACGTCGAGCGGGCGTACGCGAGCGGGCTGCGCTGCCGCCCGGTCGAGGAGACGGTCGCCGACACCTGGAAGTGGCTGGAGGAGCTGGGCGGCCGGGCCCCGCAGCGACCGGACCGGCCGGAGGTCGGCCTGGACCCGGAGGTGGAGGCCCGGCTCCTGGCGGACCCGGCCTGACCGGCGGGAAGGGCCCGGCGCCGTGACCCGTCGGGTCCGGGCCGCGCGCTGATCCACCGGGGAGCACGGCCCAGCCCGTAGTTTTGCCCCATGGCCGAACTGCTGCTGCACCTCACCGAAGGCCCGCTGTGGGAGGCGGCCCGCGGGATCGGGACGTTCGAGATGTCCACCCGCGGCCGCACCCTGCACGAAGAGGGCTTCATCCACTGCTCGCTGCCGCACCAGCTCGACGGTGTGGCGGAGATGCTGTACGGCACCGGAAGCGGGGCCGGGTCCGGCGATCAGGAACTCGTCGTGCTCGTCATCGACCCCGACCAGCTCACGGCGCCCGTACGGTACGAGTCCGCCGCGCCCGGCGGCGAGGAGTTCCCGCACATCTACGGCCCCGTCCCGGTGGACGCGGTCGTGGAGGTGCGCCCCTGGCCCCGGAAGGGGGACGGCCCCGCATGAGCGACTCCTCCCGGGCCGCCCGCCCCGGGCCGGACGCCCCGATCGTCGCCGTCACCGGGGCGGGCGGTGCCGTCGGCGGCCGGGTGGCCCGGCGGCTGGTCCGCGCCGGTGTGCCCGTACGGCTGCTCGGCCGCGACCCGTCCCGGCTGCCTGAACTGCCCGGCGCGCTGGCCGCCCCGCCCGCCCCGTACGGCGACGGCGAGGCCATGCGGCGCGCCCTGGCCGGTGCGCATACCCTCTTCCTGGTCTCGGCGCACGAGAGCCCGCACCGGGTACGGGAGCACACCACGGCGGTGGACGCGGCGGTGGCCGTGGGCATCGAACGCATCGTGTACATCTCCTTCCTGGGCGCGGCGCCGGACGCCACGTTCACCTTCGCCCGGGACCACTGGCACACCGAGGCGCACATCCGGGCCGCCGACGTCCGCCACACCTTCCTCCGCGACAGCCTGTACCTCGCGGGCATCCCGGCCATGACCGGCGCCGACGGGGTGCTGCGCGGACCGGCGGGCGACGGCAGGGTGGCGGCGGTGGCGCACGACGACATCGCCGACGCCGCGGTCACCGTCCTGCTGGCCGACGCCGGGGACGGCGCGGCCCGTCACGACGGGAGGAGCTACGACCTCACCGGCCCCGAGGCGTTCACGCTCGCCGAGGCGGCCCAGGAGCTGAGCCGGGCCAGCGGCCGGACCGTCACCTACGTACCGGAGACCCGCGAGGAGGCGTACGCCTCACGGGCGCACTACGGGGCGCAGGACTGGGAGGTGGCCGGCTGGGTCACCTCGTACGAGGCCATCGCCGCCGGCGAGATGGCCACGGTCTCGGACGCCGTTCCACAGCTCACCGGGCACCCCGCGACGGGCCTGGCCGACTTCCTGCGGCGGCATCCGGACAGCTACCGGCACCTGCTCGGAACGGGCTGACCGCACCCGTCGGCGCGGCGGCGGGCGTCCGCGGGAGCGGGCGGGCCCGCCGCGCGCTCATACGACGTACGCTCCCGACCGCGCCGCGGCCCCGGCGGCCGCGGCGGCACGGTCCGCCGCCGCATGGTCGAGCGGATCCCCGCTGGCCAGCAGCCGGTAGTAGAGCGGTGCCGAGACCGCGCGGATCACCTCGCCCGGGTCCGTGCCCGCGGGCAGCTCGCCGCGTCCGACGGCCTCGGTGACGCAGCCCGACCACTCCTCGACACGGATCGAGTAGAACCGGTGCAGGGCCTTCGCCGTATGCGGGTCGCAGGTGGCCGCGGCGATCACGGCCTTGAAGAGCGCGCCCTGCCGCGGGTCGGTGAGGGTGTCCACCACCAGCCGGGCGTTGGCTCTGAGGTCCTCGGCGAGCGAACCCGTGGCCGTACGGGGCGAGGACTGCTCGGCCATGTCGTCCAGAAGGTCCGCGATCAGGCCGGTGGGGGACGACCAGCGCCGGTAGACGGTGGTCTTCCCGACCTCAGCCCGGCGTGCGACATCGGCGAGGTCCAGCCCGCCGAAGCCGTGCTCGGCCAGGGCGTCACCCGCCGCGCGCAGGACCGATGCGCGGACCCGGGCGGTACGGCCGCCGGGGCGCACGCTGCCGGGTTCCTTGCCGTCAGATGTCATAACGGGTCTCCAGTTCCATTAATAGCCCTTCCCCTGCTACGGTGATGCCCATCTTAACGGAACCAGAGTCCCGTTAGAACCTCTCGCTGAGGAAGGCCCCGCCATGTCCGCACCCAGTCACGCCCCATCGGCCACGACCGCCCCCGCCTCCTCGCCTCCTGGGCCGGGCGGCGGTACAGCCGCCCGGATGACCGGTCGGCAGAAGCTCGTCCTCACGCTTCTCCTCGGCGCCCAGTTCATGATCGCCGTGGACTTCTCGATCCTGAACGTCGCGCTGCCGGCGGTCGGACAGGGACTCGGCTTCTCCCTCGCCCAACTCCAGTGGATCGCCACGGCCTTCGCCCTCGCCGCCGCCGGATTCACCCTTCTGTTCGGCCGGATCGCGGATCTGGTCGGCCGCAAGCGGATGTTCCTCGCGGGTATGGCCGTCCTCGGTCTCTCCTCCGTCCTCGGCGGGCTCGCCACGTCGCCCGGGACGCTGCTCGTGGCACGGGTGCTCCAGGGGCTCGCCACGGCGGCCGTCACGCCCGCCGGGCTCGCCCTCCTGACCACGGCCTTCAAGGAGGGGCCGCTGCGCGAACGGGCCCTGGGGCTCAACGGTGCGCTGATGTCCGCGGGCTTCACCGCCGGGGCCGTCCTCGGAGGTCTGCTCACCGATCTGCTCTCCTGGCGCTGGGCGTTCTTCGTCAACGTGCCGGTCGCCGCCCTGGTGCTCGCCCTCGCGCCGTCCGTCGTCACCGACGCGCGGCCCGCCCGGCGCCCCCGGCTCGACGTCCCCGGCGCGGTGACCGTCACCGGCGGACTGCTGCTGCTCGTCTACGGTCTGACCCGGGCCGGCGAGTCCGGCTGGACCGAGCCCGTCACCCTGGCCGCGCTGCTCGCCGGGCTCGCGCTCCTCGTCACCTTCCGGTTCGTCGAGGTGAGGGCCGCGGCGCCGCTCGTTCCCGTGCACATCCTGAAGCGGCGCAGCGTCGTCTGGGGCAACACCGCGGGGCTGATCGCCTTCGTCACCGAGACCTCGCTGGTCTTCCTGCTCACCCTCTACCTCCAGGAGGTTCTCGGCTACTCGCCGCTCGCGACCGGCCTGGCCTTCGGTGTCCTCGGCATCGGTACGGTGCTCGGCGGCGCGTTCGGCGGGCGGGCCGTGGGCCGGTTCGGGAGCCGCGCCACCATCGTCGGCGGCGGGGTCGTCCAGGCCGTCGCGACCCTCTCCCTGGTGGCGCTGGGCAGTACGGGAGGCTGGATCGCGCTGCTGCTGGCGGCCACGTTCGTCGGGGGCGTCGGCAACATGCTGATGATCGTCGGCTTCATGGTCACCGCGACCTCCGGGCTCCCCGACGAGGAGCAGGGGCTGGCCACCGGTCTCGCCACCATGACCCAGCAGGTCGGCATCACCCTGGGCATCCCGGTCATGAGCGCGATCGCCACCGCCCGGATGTCCGCCCTCGGTGACACCGGCCCCGAGGCCGTCCTGTCCGGGGTCGCGGTCGCGATCCTGGTCAACGCGGCACTGGTGCTCCTCGGCGCGCTGCTCGCGGGTGCCTTCCTCGCCCCCCGGCGCCCGGGGAGCGGCGCCCGCCGGTGACGCGGCGCGCCCCGGCCGGGGCGCGCACGGCCGGGCAACCGTCAGCGGCTGCCCGGCCGGCCCGCGTCGTGCGCCTGCCGCAGCGCGGCGATGTCCAGCTTCTTCATCGTCATCATCGCCCGGGTGGTCCTGGCCGCCTTCTCCCCGTCCGGGTCGCTCACCATCTCGGTCAGGCCGTCGGGGACGACCTGCCAGGACACCCCGTACCGGTCCTTGAGCCAGCCGCAGGGCCCTTCCTCACCGCCGTCGGTGAGACTGCCCCAGTAGTGGTCCACCTCGGCCTGGTCCGCGCAGTCGATCCGGAACGAGACCGCCTCGTTGAAGGTGAACACCGGCCCGCCGTTCACCCCGACGAACCGCTGGCCGTTGATCTCGAACTCCACCGTCATCACCGAACCGGCGGGCCCCGGCCCGGCCTCGCTGTAACGGGCGATCCTGCCGAGACGGGAGTTCCTGAAGACGGAGACGTAGTACTCCGCCGCCTCCTCGGCCTGCCCGTCGAACCACAGACATGTGGTGAAGCCCTCGGTCGTCATCGCTGTCTCCCCTCGTGTACGCAGCCCCGTTCGCTGCCCGCGTATACCACCGGGAGCGAAGCGACGGGGGACCGGAATCGGCCGACTCCATATGGTCCCCCGGGAGCGCGTAAACACCTCGACGACACGACCGTGTCCGGGCCATCGGCTCCGCAAACCGCAGCCGCGCGCCGGAGAGTTGTCCCCTCCGGGACGCGCGGACCGCATCGGTCAGGCGGAGGCCGTCGGCCAGGTGCTGTCGGGGAGGCGGCACTGGTAGGTGCGGCTCGTGTGCACCGGCACAGCCGGGTAGGCGGCGGCGATGGTGGCCCGGTACGCCTCGGCGGCGGACTGCGCCGCGGCGTCCTCGTGCGGCTGCTGGGTGGGGGACGAACTGAGCGGGAACTCAAGGGTGGTGCCTATCTCGACCCCGTCGCCGTAGGCCGTGAAGCGGTACGTGACGGCGTGGGCGCCTTCGGGAACAGACATGTTCAATCTCCTGACCGCGGAGGATCACATGGAATGCGATACCAAGTGATCTTAAAGTAAACGATGTTGGGCGCGTGTACCGCCGTGCGCATGTCCGGAATCCGGCCGTGCCCTGGGGGGCATGGATGAGGCCGCCGCTCTCCCGGCTGCCGGGATACCCGTCCGGCGTTCGGCCGATGCCCGTCCTGACGCGCTCCTCTGCGCCGGACGCGGCCGATGGTGCCGACGGCACCACTCCGTACCACGCGTGCGGCCCGCCCCGTCCGCGTACCGTCCGCGGGCGGGGCGGCTCCGGCTCACGACCGACGGGCTGATGCGAGCCTTTCGGACCGGCGCGGGGGCCGCGTCGCCGCGCTCGGGGTCCGTAGCGTCACCGTCATGCGAGTTCTTGTCACAGGAGGAGCCGGATTCATCGGCTCGCGGATCGTCGCCGCGCTGAGCGAGGCCGGTCATGAGCCGGTCGTCCTCGACGCGTTGCTGCCCGGTGTGCACGGAGCCGTCCCGGTGCCCCCGGTGCCGCCGGGCGCGGAGTTCGTCCGTGCGGACGTCCGGGACGCCGAACGTGTCCGGGCGGCGCTGAGAGGGGTCGACGCGGTCTGCCATCAGGCTGCCATGGTCGGCCTGGGCAGGGATTTCGCCGACGCGCCCGCGTACACGGGCTGCAATGACCTCGGGACCGCGGTACTGCTCGCCGCGATGGCGGAGCAGGGCGTACGGCGGCTGACGCTGGCCGGTTCGATGGTCGTCTACGGGGAGGGCCGGTACGTATGCCACCGCCACGGGGTGATCCGGCCCGGGGTCCGGGGCGCCGACGACCTCGCGCGCGGGAGGTTCGAGCCGCACTGTCCCGTCTGCGGCGCGGAGCTTGAGGGCGGGCTGGTGGGCGAGGACACGCCAGCGGACCCGCGGAACGTCTACGCGGCCACGAAGCTCGCCCAGGAGCACCTGGCCTCGGCGTGGGCCAGGGCCGGGGGCGGGACCGCCGTGACCCTGCGCTACCACAACGTGTACGGACCCGGCATGCCCCGGGACACTCCCTACGCGGGTGTGGCCTCGTTCTTCCGCTCCGCGCTCGCCCGCGGTGAAGCCCCGCGGGTCTTCGAGGACGGCCGCCAGCGGCGGGACTTCGTACACGTCGGTGACGTGGCCGAGGTGAACCTGCTCGCTCTGGGAGCCACGGCCGAGCTGCCGGGCGGAGTGCTGACGCCGTACAACATCGGCAGTGGCGACCCTCGTACGGTGGGTGAGATGGCGTCAGCCCTGGCCTGCGCGCACGGCGGGCCGGACCCCGTGGTGACCGGGGAATTCCGGCTCGGGGACGTCCGGCACATCACGGCGGACTCCTCCCGGGCGCGCCGCGAGCTGGGCTGGCTGCCCCGGATCGGGTTCACCGAGGGGATGGCGGCCTTCGCGCGCGCGGAGCAGCGGGCGTCGGTGACGGGCTGAACGGTGCTCGGCGGTCCGCGCCGGAACGGTGCTCCGCGGACGGCGGGCGGTGGGCGGTGGAGGGTGTACTCCGGACGGCGGGCAGTGGGCAGTGGGCAGTGGGCAGTGGGCGGTGGACGGTGGACGGTGGGCCGGGCGACGGCCGCCGGGCGGCGGGCAGGGGCCGTGCGAACCGGCAGCCGTCCGGGACGGACGGACAGGACGACGGAGCCGTCGATCCCGGTCGTCCACTCCCGTCCCGGCTCCCGCTCTGGCTCCCGTTCCCGTTCCCGTCCCGGCTCCCGCTCTGGCTTCCGCTCCGGGGCGGGGCCGGTGATCCGTGCCGGGGCGTCCGGGGAGCCGGACTCGTCCACGGCCCTCAGCGTCGCATCCGCGTGAACACCCCGGTCCGGCCGATCGGGTGGGTGCGGCCGGTGTCCGCGTTTCGCGGGGACGTCTTCGCCCCCGGCGCCTTCCGCGCTTCCTACGGTGAGGGCTGTGACCACCATGACCGTAGATGTCGTTCTCCCCTGTCTCGACGAGTCCGGGGCGCTGCCCTGGGTCCTGACGCGCATTCCGTCCGGGTGGCGGGCCGTGGTCGTCGACAACGGGTCCACCGACGGCTCGGCGGAGGTGGCGGCCGCGTACGGTGCCACCGTCGTGCGGGAGCCCAGGCGCGGGTTCGGGGCCGCGTGCCATGCCGGACTGCTCGCGTCCGACGCCGAGTTCGTCTGTTTCTGCGACTGCGACGCCTCTCTCGACCCCGGCCTGCTGTCCGGTCTCGTCGCGCAGGTGGCCGATGGTTCCGCGGATCTGGTGCTGGGCCGCCGCCGTCCCACGACACGCGGGGCCTGGCCGGTCCACGCCCGTGCGGCCAATCTCGCGCTGTCCGTGCTCGTGCACCGCCGTACCGGGCTGCGGCTGCACGATCTGGGGCCGATGCGGGCCGCGCGGAGAGAGGCCCTCCTCGGCCTGGGCCTGACGGACCGCCGTAGCGGCTACCCGCTGCAGATGGTCGTCCGCGCAGCCGATTCCGGCTGGCGCGTGCGCGAGAACGAGGTGCCCTACCTTCCCCGCGCGGGCCGCTCCAAGGTGACCGGGACGTGGAAGGGCACCTGGCAGGCGGTGCGGGACATGCGGCGCGTGCTCGACGAGCCGGTGAGCCCCGGCCCGGGGCCGGGCCTCCCGGCGGCCTCACCGCGGGTGCGGCCGTGACCACCGTTCTGGTCATCGCGAAGGAGCCTGTGCCGGGACGGGTGAAGACCCGGCTCACCCCGCCCTTCACCGCGGTGGAGGCGGCCAGGCTGGCCGAGGCCGCGCTGGCCGACACGCTCGGCGTGGTGGCGCGCGTCCCCGCACGCAGGCGCGTCCTCGTCCTGGACGGCCGGCCGGGCCGCTGGCTGCCGCCGGGCTTCGAGGTGATGCCCCAGGCAGCGGGCGGACTCGACGTACGGATCGCCGCGGCCTTCGCCTCCTGCACCGGTCCCGCGCTGCTGATCGGGATGGACACACCCCAGGTGACCCCCGCATTCCTCGCACCGGTACTGCGGGGGCAGGAGAGGTACGACGCCTGGTTCGGCCCCGCCGTCGACGGGGGGTTCTGGGCGCTCGGCCTTGCCGTTCCCGATCCGGCCCTGGTGCTCGGTGTTCCGATGTCCACGCCGGACACCGGGGCCGTGCAGTACGCGCGGCTGCGGGCGGCCGGTCTGCGCGTCGGCGGTCTGCCCGTCCTGCGTGATGTGGACACCGCCGAGGACGCCGCGCGCGTGGCCCTCCGGGCGCGCGGTACGCGCTTCGCGGCCCTGCACGCCGAACTGGCGGCGGCACGAGCGGCGCCGACATCGGCGGCGGGGGCAGGAGTGGCGGCGGCGGGAGAGGAGGGAGCGGCCGGATGAAGGCGGCACCCGGGCCGACCGGTCCGTACACCGACGCCCTGCGGACCGGCTGGGCCCGTTGCCCCCGCGCCGCGGTGACGGCCGGCCGCCGCCGCTGGAGGCCGAACGCCGGTGCGCGGCGCCGGACGCCGTCGGCCGGTCCGTACCGAAGAGGTGCCGTGGTGCGGTGCCGCACGCCGGTGAACGCCGCGCCGTCGCGGCCGACGCCGACGGGTCTTTGAGAGGCGGCGGCGGGAGCGGCCCGTCCTTCCGCTGGCGCCCGCCGCACCACCGGGCGTCGGTCCGGCCCGTCAGCCGCCGCGGCCCCGAGGCCGTCAGCCGCCGCGCCGGGTCGCCGGTCCGCCCCGGAGTCAGGGACGGCGCCGGGAGGCCGTCCGCTTCGGGCGGGCGCGCGCGTACCGCTGCCGGGCTTGCGCCTTCCGCCACCGGACGCGTGCGACGGCCCCGGTCGCGGCGGCCACGGCCGCGACGACGAGCAGCAGGTTGCGTCCGTAAGGCAGGGGAAGCGCCGAGGAGGTGAGCGGCTGGCCGGGGCGCAGGAGCGCCGGAAGCGTCACCAGGGTCGCACAGCCCGCCACGACCAGGGCCCCCCGCCACAGGCCGCGTTGGCGCAGCCCCGCGATCAGCAGGCCGCAGGCCAGTACCAGCGGCGCGATGATGCCGTCGTGCAGGACGAGAGCACCGATCAGCCAGGTGAGAACGCCGAACGGGGCCGAACCCGCGGCAACCAGCCAGACCCCCAGCCCGATCGACGCCACCCCGGCACCTCCGGTCACCCAGCGCAGGGCGGTCGCGGCCGTCACAGCACCTCCAGCCGGTGGACCCATTTGGTCTGCAGCACGCCGGGCCGGTTTGGGGCGATGATCCGCGCCGGGTGGCCGTGGTCCAGGGAGAGCGGCTCCCCGTTGAGGGTCAGCGCGAGAAGGGTCAGCGGATCCGCGACGTACTCCGCACCCATGTGCATCACCCGGTAGCTGCCGCGCGCCTCCAGCGAGACGATCCGCGCGGCGGACCGGCCGGGGCGTCCACCGGCCCGCTCGACCAGGTCGCGCACGCGCACCCCCTCCCAGTGGGCGTCGACGCTCCATCCCTCGACACAGTCGATGGGCAGTCGCGCCGCCGCGCCCGGGAGACCGCGGAGCTCGGGCAGGGTGAGTGCGTACGGGCGCGGGCCCCCGACCTCCAGCCGCCACCCCGTCACACCGCGGAGGGTGACGCCCGCGGCGGCGGCGCTCCGGTTCACCGGAAGCCCCTGCGGACCGTGACGGGGACTCCGGGGCGCGAGCAGGTCCGTGGCCGCGAGGGGGGTGAAGGCCTGCCCCACCGTGGTGAGGGTGACGACGCCGACCGCTCCGCCCGTGGCCAGGAGCAGCGAGCGGCGGTCGGCGGCGTCCCGGGCGGGGAGAGCGGCCGTACCCGCGGAACGCCTGGACCAGTGCGCCCCGATCTCTGGTGCCTTGACCGCCACGTGCAGCAGGACCGAGCCGAAGGCGATCCAGGCGACGGCGAAGTGGGCCTGGATGAATCCGAACGGCCAGGGGTACCACTGGACGTTGTTGATCAGGCCGGTGAACACCTCGAAGACCGCGGCGGCCACGAGAACCGCCACGGAGAGCCGTTCCAGCGCATGGCGTACGGAGCGGACCGGCGGCCATACGAACAGCCTCGGGTACACGGTCCAGAGCTTGACCAGGAGCAGCACGACCGCCGCGAGGCCCGTGGCGACGTGCACCCCCTGGGTGAGCCGGTAGCCCCAGACCGGCCGGGCGGGCAGAGCGTCGGCGAGCCAGGGCGGCGGATGCTGGAGGTAGTGACTGACCAGCCCCGTGACGAAGCAGACGGCGAAAGCCGCGCCGAGCCACCGGCCCACGGCGGTCGCCGTGCGGGCGTCGTGCAGACGACCGCCGAAGACGGGCAGTCTCGGCGCAAGGATGCGGGATCTCATGACGCCCATGACACCGGCGCCGGGGTGCTCGCGGGCGGTTCGACACCTGACGAAACCCGAACGCCGCACCATGTCGCGTACCGGCGGAGGGGGTGCGCTGCCAGGCTGCGGACATGCCGCGCATCCGTTGTGTCCTTCTCACCGGTTCGCTGCTCGCCTGCCTTACCGCCACATTGGTGACGCTGCTCCGCGGCGGCGCGGCGGGCTCCGGCTTCCTGGGCGGATACGCGGGCGCCTGGGCCCTGTTCGCGGCGGCGGTGGTCGCACTGCGCGGCGTCCCGGCCCGCGCGGTCGTCCCGCTCGTCCTCGCCGGATCGATCGCCGCCGCCGTCACCGGGCTGGCCGCGGAGCCCAGGACGAGCACGGACTCCTATCGCTACGCGTGGGACGGCCGGGTGCAGGCCGCCGGCCTCTCCCCCTACGACCACGCCCCCGCCGACAAGGCCGTCGAAGGGCTCCGGGACGCCTGGCTCTTTCCCGGGGCGGACGTGTGCGCGGCGAAGGACCGGAATCTGGCCCCGCTCGGTGACGGCGGCTGCACCCGTATCAACCGGCCCACGGTGCACACCATCTATCCGCCGGTCGCCGAGGGCTGGTTCCTCCTCGTGCACGCCGTCTCGCCCGGCCACGTGCGCCACACAGCGCTGCAGGCCGGTGGAGCTCTGCTGTCCCTGGCCGTCACCTGGCTGCTGGTCCGCGTGCTGCGCCGTCGCGGCGATCCCCGGCGGGCGGCGTGGTGGGGATGGTGCCCGGCCGTCCCCGTCGAGGCGGTCAACAACGCCCATATCGACGTGCTGGCCGTCCTGTTCTCCGTCGCCGCGGTGGTGACCGTCGCCCGGCACCGGTTCACCGGCGGGCTCCTGCTCGGGGCTGCGGTCGCGGCGAAACTGCTGCCGCTGCTGCTCGTGCCGGGCGTGCTGTCCGGTCTGCGGCGCCGCCGCCCGGCCCTGGAGACCCTGGCGGCCCTGGGCCTGTCGGTGGGCGTGCTGTACCTGCCCTACGTCCTGATCTCCCGGGAGCCCGTGCTGGGCTACCTGACCGGCTACGCCCAGGAGGAGGGGTACGACGACGCGGCGGCCGGCCGCCGCTACGCCCTGCTCCGGCTGGTCCTTCCCGATGCCTGGGTGCTCCCCGCGGCGGCGCTCGTCCTCCTGCTGGCCGCGGTCGCGGTCTGGCGGCACCGGGATGACAGGAAACCCTGGTCCGGCGCTCTGGTGACGGTGGGCGTGACGTTCCTGGTGCTCACCCCCGGCTACTCCTGGTACGCGCTCCTGCTCGTCGCCCTGGTGGCCCTCGACGGCCGGTGGGAATGGCTGGGGATCGCGTGCGCCGGTGCGGTGGCGTACCTCGCCGGGGCGGCGACGGCCCCGGCCTACGGCTGCGCGGCGGTGGCCGTGTGCGTCGGCTGGTGGGCACGCAGGGCCGCCGCCCCGGCCTCGCACCCCCGCCCGCCCCTGCCCCTGCCCCTGTCCCCCGGGCATTCCCCGGATCCGGGAGGAGCGCCGAGCGCGCGGGGCTCCTGGTAGCAGCGGGCCGCCCGCGAACCGGAGGGCCTGCCACGGCGCGAACGTCTCGCCGCCTCCCGCGATGCGTCGGCCCCGGCACGCTGACCCCGGCGCCCCGCAGACCGTGCGGACGGGGCGCGAGCGCTCCGAAGGGCCCCGGAAGCAGGAAGAGAGGCCCGGCCGCCGAAAGGGGCCGGGCCTCTCTTCACTGTTCTGACCCGCTGTCCGGCCGGAAGCCGAACGGCAGCGAGGTCAGGCCTTCTTCGTCTCCAAGTAATTGGCCAGGTTGGTGACCTGCAGGGATCTTCCCTGTAGGTCGCTGACCTCGCCTTTTATTGATTGGTGGCGACGGATGGCGATGGTCTCGATCGGGTGTCTTGCGGACTGTGTGCGGACTGCTCGGCTCTGCCATGTGCTGAACCGGAGGCCGTGTGACAGGGAAGCCGTCACGTTCCTCTCGGAGACGATCCTTCCGGGCCACTCCAGGGAACGGCTTCTTGGCCGTGGCCGTGAAGGCGGTAGATCAATTCGTCGGGGTGGCGCGTGACGCGAGCCAGCCGCCAGGCAGCGTCGTACGACGTATGGCGGCCTTGTGCCTGAGCGCGGAGGCGTAGAGCCAGAAGGCTTGTGGCTGGGTCCAGGAGGCATCGCCACAGGAGTAATCTCATTTCTGCTCCCCTGTGGCCTCGATGAGGGCTTGGGCAATTTTCTCGTCTCCATGCACCTTGATTGCCTTTGCCAGGATCTTCACGAATTCCTTATGGCCTTCCTCGGTGAGGCCAGCCACGAACTCGTGGAGCAGTTGGGCGACGGTCACCCAACGTGCCTGCGGAGTCCATTCCTGAACCTCGCGTACTAGGTCCGGGAGACTCGTACCTGCTGGAGGCCCACCCAGCCGGGGCCAGTGCTCCGTATGGCGTTCCAGCAGCGTGTAAAGGCGGGCCGAGGCAGGGTTGGCGAGGATCTCGGTACGGACGAAGTCCGCGCGCGCTCGTGCTTGTCTGCGGGCCAAAGCGTCCAACTCGTATTCACGGCGAAGCTGGTCCTGCTCGCGAGTGTGTTCCTCGCGTCGCCGGGCTTCCTCTCGCTCCTGTTCCCGGCGACGGCGAGACTCTTCGAGGGCGTAGCCGTGGCGCATTCGCTCCGCCAGAAGGGCGGCCTTCTGAGTGAAATCATCGACCGTGAGGTGGACACGGCTGTCCAAGACCTCGACGCCGTACCCGGTCAGCGGCAATAGCTCCCGCAAGGCTGCATTGATGTCCTGCTCAGCAGCGTCACGTCGTAATACGTCACATGACCCCGCAGCTTTGTCGACGACGTCCCGGACGAGACGTGCTGCGTCGTGTGGGTTGCCGGTAGCGCCAGCCTGCTCCGCCCGCCACGTCACGTGTATCTGCGCGGTGAACTGCAGCGTCGGGTCGCTGCTGGCTGGCCGGTCGGTGAACGGGTAAGTCGAACTGGGAGGTGGGGGCGGCGGTTCTTCCGCTTGCGTGCTCCGCCGTGTCCAGGGAATGAATCGCCTCACGGGGTGTCGGTCCCCTTGAAGCTGGTTTCGTCCCCAGGGTCATCCTGCTCCTGCACTGCGTCGTACAAGTCCTTGTCAAGGAGGGCGCCCAACTCTTGCCGTAACGTCTCCCTTTCCTCAGAGAAGGGGCGTTCTTCGCCTTGCACCCAACCGTGAGCACAAGCGCGTAGCGTCTCCCGTAGGATTCGCCCTTCCGCGCCTCCTACGTCAACGGCCTTCCGTAGAGATTGAAGAATTAGATCTTTCAGGGAGGGATGCTGTAGGGCGGCGTCCAGCCAAAGAAAGACTGCTGTATCGACTTGCCTTTTCCCAGTTGGTCCAGGCCCTTCTCTCAATAGAGTTCGCCAGCCCTGAATCAGCCCCTCTGATGATGGATGGAACCCCTCGTTATCACCCTGGTTGAGGTTATCCAGAATAAGTGGAATGCCATGGCTATCTTGCTCTGCGGCTGTCGCTAGAGCGGCAAATGTTTGGCGCCCAACGGTGTCCTTGGTTTTGTCGCTTCCGCACCAGCCGGCGATGTCCTTGAACAGCAGAGGCCGCACGGAGGTGTCTGCCCAGAGAGTGCGCACGGCGTCCTGCAGGGCGTCGGCTACGTCAGGATGCTCCGACTCTGCGGCGTGTTGTAGGCGGCGCAGAGCTTTTCCGGTGTGGGTGCGGCCGAACTCTCCGGCGCAGACAGATACGACCGCCAGTGTCAGAGCAACCTCTGTTTTACGCTTTGCCCAAGCCAGCAGCATTGTGTGGATGTACGGAGCGCTGGCTGGGTGAACGGCTGCATCGTCCAGGAGGGCCGTAGCCAAAGGCCACAGCATCTTATTGGAATTTTTGTGCCATGACTTGACGACTTCCTCCAGCGGTTCCTGCCGACGGTGGCGGACTGCCCAGCGGACAGCGAAATCTCCGACCCTCGCAGCCAGTGCCCGTCGGTCGTCAAGGCCCACGCTCTCCATGGCGAGTTTCGGTTCGTCCAGCGGGGCCTGCGCCAGCCACTGCAGGAACGGCATGCGGGCGAGCGGACGGTCCGTCCAGAAGTATTCGAGTGCGGCGTCGTCCCAATGCGGGCGTCGGAAGCTGAGTACGCCTTCCTTTGTTCGGTCCGCGCGGATGGTCCGACTCATGGCGATCACGCCGGGTGCCTTCTGCCCTGCGACCTCGACGTCTTCCCTGTCGAGCGCCTTGTTAAGGTCAGCGGCCTTGGCGTAGATATGGCCGACAGGCGCTCCACGTAACACCGCGGCGGTGACTAGGAAGTTGCGCTGGAAGCTCGTTCGCTCCGGCTCCTCATGCCAGTCATGGAGATCGTCTTCCCAGTTGTTCCGAGCGGCTACGACATCCGCTACCTGTTCTGCGACGGCCTCGTCGTCGGAATCGGCTGAGGCTTCGAGGCGACGGAGCTGCAGTGCATCGAGACCCACGGAGGCTTCAGTGATCGTCCGCAACGCAGTCCGTCGGGCCTCCCTCATGAGTTCCACGATGCTCAGAACCTCGGTCGGATTCTGTCCGTTCAGGAGGGCCTTCATCTTCGGGTGCTTGAGCCAGTTGGCCACCGGAAAGCCGGGCTCCTCAGCTCGAAGCCATCGCTCCGCGACATCGGCAGGACGCGCTGCGCCGAGGTCAGGGGCAATGCCCTCTGAGGCGCCACGACCGATCCTCCGCCACTGGTCGGGAGTGGTGATCACGACAAGATGGCTGTGGCGCGGGCCGAGGTGCTCCGAGACTGCCTTCAGGTTCGCGCCGAACGAGCTGTGGATCTCGAAGCCGTCTTCATCGGGGGGAAGTTCGAGTACGTAGCCACGGTGGTGTTCACGAGGCAGACGCTTGGTAGGAAAGAGCGAACCACTTCCGAACGAGAGTGGCCAGACTTCCTTGATGAGCCTGTCCTCAATGAGGCGAGCCATGAGGGCGTAGGCGGTGATGTTGCGACTTGTGCCAGGCGGGCGACTGAGGACTAGGACTGACCCAGCAGGCTTCAGCAGCGAGTAGGCGTCGTTGAAGGTGCTGCGCTCGGTGCCCGCGAAGTAGTCGCCGTCCTGCTTCGCGTACAGCTCGGCATAGACCTCGCGGACGATGTCAAGGTACCCGGCCGTAATCGGCGCGTGAGTATCGAGCGTCTGCTCGAAGACGTTCTTCACGCCGATCATCTCGCCATTGTTGATCAGAGCGCGCTGAAGGAGTGCGGCCTGTCGGAAGGCTTCTACCGTGGCTGGATCTGGCGTCTGACGTTGGGACGCAGCATTCGGAGGGGCCTCCGGCGTCATGGTGGAGGCAGAGGGTGTGTCACGCGGAGGCGGGACGTTGACAGCGGGTGAATCGTCGGGGGAAGCGTCACGGGCCGCTGGCTCAGCGGTTGGCGGGCCTTGTGATCGGACGTCGTTTGACGAGGGTGTGTAGCCCGGGCCCCAGGCTGTTCCTGCGGCAGCGCGTTCGTTGACTTCGTCGCTGCGGACCTCGTGTGGTGCTTGCGGTGGCGGCCCTGAGCCCTCGGTCTCTGTCTTCAAGCTTGGAGAGACGGAGGCTGTAGGTGGCCCTGCTTCGTTTGCGGAGTGCTCCTGGGGCGCCGGGGCATCCGAACGCGGAGTCGCCTGCCATAACGCCCCTACGGCTAAGGGGGTCTCCTCTCGGGCTGGCTGATTCGCGCCAGATAAGAGGCGCGGCTCGTCGGTGGCCTGCGCAGGTGACTCATCGCCCGACAGCGAGGGTTGACCCAATGGGGGCGATGGGGTCGGCGCGGAATTCCAGTGATGCTCCGCATCATCGGCTTTCACGTCGCTCGATGCAGGGGTGGGTGGCTCTTCGGCATCACGAGGCGTTGGCGGGTTTTCGCCGAGACTTGTGTACGGATCGGACCCTTGTACGTCCGGCCGAGCGTTTTCGTTCTCGAAGCTCATGGTTTAGTTAGCCTTAGCCGATCTGTCCGTCGAAGTGCAGCCCGACTTGTTCGCCTGTCTCCGTGATGGTCTTGGCGGTCTGCGTAACTTCGACGCGGCTCTTAGCCGTCATCCCTTGTGCGCGGATGCCCACCTGCGGCCCTGAGACCTCGTCGGCGTGCTGAGATACATGTGCACCAGGTCGAGAGCGTTGCTCATCCCCGAACGGAAGGCCACGCCCGTACAGCGCTTCTAGGTCCTGCCGCAACTGAGCGAGGAGATCACGGAGCGCTTCGTCGTCACCTTGCAGTAGAGCTGGGCGCGAAAGATAGACCTGGAGGGCCCCTTGTGCCTGGCTAATGCGCTCGACACGTGCGTCAGTAAGTTCTTCAGGGCGCACCTGGAGAGTTTCTGACTGCCCCGCCACGCTCTCCGGCTCATCAATTGGGACACGGCCGGCCCGCCTGTCGAGCACCGCACTTGCCCGATCGAACAGAAATCTGACCGCCTCAGTCAGAACCGTCCCTGCAAGCACCGGAAAAGCCAACGGATCCACGATATTTCCCTCCCCGTTCCCCCATAACGCCCTGACACGGCACGAGAGTGTGCAGCGCCGGTTCAAGGGCAATTGCCCGAGTCACGGTATGAGGGTTGAAAACGAGGCGGAAGGTCCAAACTCGCCAGCATCGAGCTGCTGGAGGAGAGAAGTGTCCGAATTGCTGCGGCTACCGCTGGGTGTCGGCCGAGCCACGGGTTGCCCCCTCGCCGATCGGGGCGGTGGCGGCTTACTCGTATGCCCAGGCCCGGCCGGTCTCCCGGTACTCCTCCACAGGGATCGGATCCACTCCGGCCATCATGCGGGCGGTGTACAGCAGGCCGTCGAGGTGGTCGATCTCGTGGTGGATGAGGCGGGCGAGACCGTGTTCGTACTCGGTGGTTACTGCCTCGCCGGCCAGGGTCGTGGTCTCGACGGCGATCTTCAGAGGGCGGGGTACAAGGCCCCGAACGTCGAAGAAGCTCAGGCAACCCTCGTACTGCTCGTCCGTCTCGCTGGAGCGTTCAGTGATTCGCGGGTTGACCAAGATGATGGCGGGTGCGTCGCCAGGCGGCTGAACCACGGCGACGGCGCGGGCGATGCCGATCTGTGGGGCCGCGATGCCCATGCCCTTGGCGAAGGGATGTACCTGGCCGATCCGGTCCATCGCGGCGAACAGCTCATCGGTGACACGTTCGGCCTCATCCCGCTCGGCTGGCAGGTCGAAGGGGCGGGCCGGTTCGGCGAGGATGCTGACGCCTTCCTGTACGACACCGAGGTCTCGCATGCGCTGGCTGGGCCGCACGTCAATCACCTGAACTCCCCTTGATCCATGTCGCGTTCGGGCTGTGCCCTGAACCGCCACTCAAGACGGTACCGAGCGTGCAGAGCTGGCGCGGCCGTGATCCACGTGAACTGCCGTACCTCGCCGTCGTCGCGGCGGACAGGCGGCGTCCGCAGCGGGGAGGCTTCGGCGGTCATGGAGGTCTCGGCGCCCCAGACCACCGGGTCGAGAGCAGCCGGGAAGGCGAGCTGGACTTCGAGCTGTTCGGTGGGCAGCCGGACGGCCCGTTGGAACCAGTTGCCCCACTTCTCGTCGCCCACGGTGTACGCGTACTCGATCCACACGGATTCGCCGGGGTAGAGCGGGAAGCGGCCGTGCTCGTTGTCGAACAGGAGCCAGATCTCCTTGAACGCGTCGCGGTCGTGCTTGGCCTGCCAGCGCATGGTCTCGCCCCGGCAGGTGGCCGTGAGGTCGAGTTCGTCCCAGGTCAGTGGGTGTGCGCGGTAGTGGGCGTTGGAACGCTCCGGCTCGCCGGGGTAGCGGTCGACGGAGATGCGGATCAGGTAGCGGGTGATTGGGTCGGTGCCGGTGTTCCGCAGCAGTCTGCGCATGGTGAGCCGGTAGGCGCGGCCGTCGTACTCCAGCCGTGCGGCGTCGTGCTCGACGACGAGGGCGGAGCCGCTTGCGTACGGCTGCTCGGGTCCGCGCGGAGCCGGTGGGGCCACAGAAGGGCGCCGGGCGTGACCCTGACTGGCCTTGGCGCGCTCGTAGTCCCGCCAGCGCCGCCAGATCGACTTGCCAGCGTTCAGCACGTCGTCGGCGAGCCGCGCGAACTCCTCGCTGGGCTTGTGGCGGCCGGACTCCACGTGGCTGATGTACGACGGGTCGAAGCCCATGCTGTGTGCGAGGGCGCGCTTGGACAGACCGCGCACCTCGCGCCACCGTGCCACTTCGGCGGCGAAGTCCTCGGCCGCCTGCTCGACCGTGGTGTCCTCGTCCTGCGCTTCCATCGAAGCCCCGCCCCGCGTCCTCGTCGGTGAGCATGAATGAACCGTGAGTGATCCAAGTTCATCATCCCGTCACGGCCAGCGTCGCCGTTTTCCTTCCCTCAGTGGCCCGGATCGACCCTCCGGGCGGACAAGGGAGGCGACGCGACATGCGAGTGCTGTACTTGCTCAACATCTCCAACCCCGACCGGCTGTCAGCGGATTCGGGCTGGATCTTCGCGGATCTGCTCGCACCGGCCTTGGTGGACGCCGGTGCGGAGGTGACCGTGGCGGCCCCGGCACCGGCTGGCGACGAGCGCTGCGGCTTCCACTGTACGAAGGTGCCGGGGACGAAGTACCGGGCCCGATTCTCTCCCGACATCGATGAGTTGGTGGCGCTGATCCGGTCGGAGAAGCCGGACGTGGTGGTGGCCAATCAGGTCGAGGAAGCGCCGGCGATCCGTACGGCCCTGCTGGAGGCGGGGTCGGATGCTCTGCTGGCGGGCTACTGCCACTACCTGCCGTTCTCCTTCAACGGCGGTGGTCAGCTCCTTCTCGATCCATCGCTGGACGACTCGGGTCTCGGCCGGCCGGTGCTGCTGGCGTTCGCCGCCGGGCTGGCCGCCTGCGACCGGGTCCTGGTGCACTCCTCGACGGCGGCTTCCTGGGCGTCTGCCGCCGCGGCCCGTATGACGGTGGACCTCGGCGACAAGCTGCGGGTGGTGCCCGCGCCGCGCGACGAGCGGCTCGTACGCGACCCCGCCACCGCCCGGCCCGACTCGGATGCCGGGGCAGTCGGCATCTACAACCATCGGCTGTACGCGCACTACGGAACCGAGCAGTTCGTCGATCTGGCCCGCCAGCTGAGCGCCACGGGCACGGTCCGGCTGCGGGTCATGAACCTGTTCGGCCAGCGCCGCGCGGAGAGGAAGGGGCTGGACGACAGCCCCGAGCGGATGCGCGAGAAGCTCGCCTCCCTGCCGCACGTCCAGGTCGTCTCCGACCGCGGCGACCGCATCCGCTACAAGAAGCTCCTCGCCGGAGCCCGCTTCGGGATCGCACCGTTCCGGGCCGGCTGTCCTTGGTCCATGTCCGTGATCGACTGCCAGGGCATGGGGCTGCCGGTCATCGCCCCGCGTCTGGGCTGGCTCGCCGAGCACATCGATCCCGAGCTGTGCTTCTCCACCCCGGCCGAGGCCGTCGCACTGGCCGAACGACTCGTCACCGACGACGAGTTCCACACCCTGCACGCCAAGCGTGCCTATGCCTCCACCGCCGACTTCGCCCCCTCCCTCATCGCCGCCCGCTACCTGGAGTCGCTCTCGTGACCGCGTTCGACGCTGTCTTCCTGTCGTACGACGAGCCGATGGCCAACTCCCTCCACGCGCGCGTGCAGCGGACCCTCGGCGGCCTGGTCAAGCGTCTGCACGGCGTGCATGGGATGCGCAGGGCCTACCGGCTGTGCGCCGAGGTCGTCGAGCGCGAGCAGTTCTTCCTCG
Source organism: Streptomyces sp. NPDC058195 (assembly GCF_042883525.1). Taxonomy (NCBI): domain Bacteria; kingdom Bacillati; phylum Actinomycetota; class Actinomycetes; order Kitasatosporales; family Streptomycetaceae; genus Streptomyces; species Streptomyces sp. NPDC058195. The sequence continues at coordinate 28,521 of NZ_JBHVVM010000038.1, read as the reverse complement.
CTGACGGCGACTTCGCCATCGACACTGACTTCGATCAGGTCTCCGTCGCCCCGCTCGACGAGGGCGTGTCCATGCGAGTGTGGCGGACAGTCAACCCCGTCAACGGCCTGTCCTACGGATACGGCGGACTGAAACTGATCCGGCGCAGTGCCTTGCGCGAGATGGGCGAGGCCGTGGACGTGCTCGCCGCTCTGCCCGGCCGTATCGAGTTCGCCGAACAGACCGCGGGCGTCACGCGGTTCAACCAGAGCCCCTTCCACGCCTGGAAGGCGGGCTTCAGGGAGTGCGCGATGCTCGCTCGCGGCAGCGAGTACGGGATGGCTGACGACGACGGGCGTCGGCGCGTGGAGGCATGGACGACCAGCCACGACGGAGAGTTCGCCGCCTTCGCCGCTGCTGGCGCCCGCGAAGGGGTCGCCTTCGCTCGTGACGCCGCTCGCGATGCGGGACGGTTCAACCATCTCAATGACCCCACCTGGCTACGAGACCGCTTCGCCGCCGCTCATGGGGACCAGGCGGTCTCCGGATGACCACCCCGCTCGTACTCATCGAGCCCTACGCCGACCGCCTGGGCGGGCACCATCAGCGCACCCTTGTGGCGCTTGCTCAGGCGAGGCCCGGCAGCCTGGTCGTCGCCCCGCACGGGATCGCCCGAGATGCGGTGACGGCGCTACGCAGGGCCGAAGCCCGGTTGGTGACCACGCCGACCGGGTGGGAGGCGGCGCTGCTTCTGGCAGCCAGCCACCTCCTGGCCCTGCTTGCCGGGGCCGGGCAATGGCTCCTGCGCCCGCGCTGCTGGTCCCGCTCTCTGCGGCGGCTGCCGCACCAAGTCACCCTGATCGCCCGATGCCTGGCGGAGGCATCGGCGCTGCGGACCGGCCGTCTCCTGGAGCCGGGTGCCGAGGCGGTGGTTGTCCTGACCGCAAGCGAGGCCCTGCACGGGGCCGCAGCTCTCCTCGGCGGCCTGCCGCACCTGCGGTACGTCCATGAGCAGGTCACCACCGAGGATGCCCCCGTGAGGCTGCTCGGCCGCCTCGCCCGCCGGGGCGAGCAGCGAGTGGTCGTGGTGTGCCCGACCCAGGCTGTCGGCGATCAACTCGCCGCAGCCTTTCCCGACCTGCCCGCAGTGGTCCGGGCCTTCGCTGTCGACGACGGCCGCCGACTCACCGATGCTGAACGGGAAGGCGGTCGGCTCGCCTTCGGCATTCCTGCCGCCGAGGCTGTGGCGTGCCTGGTGGGCGGCTGGTGGCCGTACAAGGACATCGAGACCGTCGATGCCGCGCTGTCCCGCCTGCGGGAACCGCTGCACCTCGTGGTCACGGGCGACCCCTTGGACGAGAGGGTCCTGGAACGGTGGCGGAACCTGCCCCGCCTTCGCCTGCACGTGGTTCCAGGCCCAGTCGCCGAGAGCGTGCTCCGGCTGGTGTACGCCGCTGCCGACGCAGCTCTGGTCGCCCGCCACCATGGCGTCGGCAAGGAATCAGGGCTTGCCATGGACGCCGCCCGTCTCGGCGTCTCCCTGATCCTCTCCGACCACGACCCGGTCCTGACCGCTCGACTTCGAGATCAGGGGTGGGCGCTGAGCTTCTCCGCCGGCGATCCGGACAGCCTCGTCGATCGCCTGCACACGCTCGTCCGCCAGTCGCCCGAACGGCCTGGGTCCCAGGCGCCGCACCTGCTGGGGATGCGGACCGCCGAAGAGCAGGCCGACTTCCTCGCTCGTACCTTCGCCTCCCTGCACATGAAGGAGCCCCGATGCTGACCGCGCCTCCAGCTCTCATTGCCGTCATCGGCCCCGTCGAGGTGCCGCTCCTCGCCGACTGGGTCCGCCACTACCGGTGGCTGGGCGTCGAGCGGTTCCTCATCGCCTTTCACTTCCCCGAGCATGTGCCCGACCGGCAGCGACACGAGATTCAGGCCGCCTGCCGAGAGCTGGGCATCGTCCCCTCCGGTACCAGCACGGGGCCGTGGCACGAGCACACCAACACTCAGCTCCGCGACGCCCTTCGCCGCACTGCGGGTCCGGGCTGGCACCTGCTCGCCGACGCCGACGAATTCCAGCAGTACCCGGCTCCGCTCGCCGAGGTTGTCGCCCAGGCCGAGGAGACCGGACACCGTGTGGTGGGTGGGTTGCTGCTCGACCGCGTTGCAGCGAGCGGGCGTCCGACTGGCTGGCTGCCCGAAGGTGGCCTCGACCTCGCCTATCCCCTCGGCGGTCACCTCACCCACCGGCTTCTGCACGGCGATCCCAGGAAGATCGCGCTCGCCCGCCATGACGCCACCGTCGCCTCCGGGAACCACCGGGCTCTTGGGCACCGACCGGACGCGGACAGCATCTGCGCGGTGCATCACTTCAAGTGGCGCGCGGGCGTCCTGGACGACCTTCGCCGCCGAGTTCAGCACTTCGGCTCCGGTACGTGGCAGGAACAGAGCCCAGCCGTGCGCGACGAAGCCGGCCGCTTGCTCGCCCACGTCGGCCGACACGGCGGCGCGATCAACATCAGCGACCCGCGGCTCGCCTTCCGCCGGGTAAACCTGGACCGGCTGCCTTCCGGTTGGCAGGCCGAGGCCCGCAGCATCGTCGCCGGTTGGCAGCCACACGCGTACAGCGGCCAGGATTGATCAGGAAGAATGCCAGCGTTCCCGCACGATCGTCGCGGAAGGAATCACGACGTGCCTGTCGCCGTACTCCTGGCCGGTCTCACCGGCTCCGGGAAGACCACCGTCGCCCAGGCCCTGGCCGCTCACGGCTACATCCGGCTGTCGGTCGATGAGGAAGTGCACCGCCTCCACGGCCGGTACGGCGTGGACTACCCCGAGCACACCTACTTCGAGCGGGAGCGACCGGTGGTCGCAGCCATTCGGGAACGCTTCACCAAGGAGATCGCAGCCGGGAACGACGTCGTCCTGGACCACGGGCTCTGGCGCCGCGATGAGCGCGAGGCATGGAGGCAGGCCGCCCGCGAGGCGGGCGGCCTGCCTCTGGTGGTCTACCTTCCGGTCGACCGGAAGGAGTTGCTGACACGTCTCGCCGTACGCAATGAGCGCGAGGACGCCAACGCCCTCACCGTCACTCCCGAAGCCCTCGACGACTTCTTCGCCCGCTTCGACGTCCCGGCTGATGACGAGGAAGCCATCGTCTACACCGGAGACGTCAACGGGTTGGTGGCCGCGTTGTCCGTTCCTGGTCGGGACTGACGCAGGAACTGTGCGTAACCCGTCCTCCTACCGGCGTCGTCCGCGCTCTGCGGTCTGCTCGCGGACTGGTGCGGATGCGCGCTGCGGTGCGAGCGCTCCCGATGTGGCACTGCGGGTGCTTCGCGTGCGTGCTGCCTGTGCCCGCTTGTTCGGCTGTGCAGCGATGCGCCAGTTGAGGACCTCGGCGGGGCGTTCAGCCGTGTCGAGTTCTCGGCGTGCGGCCACCTCGGCGAGAAGCCGTCGGGCGTTGTGCCCGGCGGTTTCCGCCATGGCGAGAGTGGTGGCCAGGGCAGGCCAGGCGGTATCGGCGAGGATGCGGTCGGCGTGGTCGGGGACGGCTTGGCGCACAGTGGCTTCGAAGCGGTCGATGGTCTGCTGGCGTGGCGCACGGCGAGTGAGATCCGCCAGGACGGGCGCGGCAGCCTGGCGATAGCCCGCCTCCAGGTGGCGGAGGGCTTGCTCGGCGGCTGCCGCTTGCTGCTCGTGGCCGCGCTGGGCGTGCCACTTGGCTGCGGCGCGGGCCACGTGCAAGGTGGCGAAGACCAGGGCGATCGTGAGTCCGCCCGGAATGCTCGGGGCGTAGGCGAGTTCCTGAGCGGCCCGGCGTAGTTCGTTGGCGGCCTGGTGGTCGGCCCGGATCGCCGAGCGGCGGGCCCGGTTGAATACCTGGGCCGCTGCTTGCAGCTCGGCCTGGTGCGGGCCGGTTGTGGCGTGGGCGAGGTTGTGCAGGGCTCCGCCAAAGGCTTCCAAGTGGCCCTGAGCCACAGCATCGCCATCCGCACCGAGGGCCGTGCGTGCGGTGCACACGGCGGCTTCGGTGCGGCGCCACGTGTCCGCTGGGTCGGTCGCCGTCTTCGGGCGGTCGGCGACGTCCTGAGCGGGTAGACGTTCGAGCAGTCGCTTGTAGGACAGGTCGGGGGCGAGTTTGGAGCCGCCGAAGAAGATGGTGTCGTTGGGAGCCGCCAGGCTGTAGCCGTCGACCTCGCCGGACTTGGTGCTGATGCGCGGCTTGACCTGGATGCCCAGAGACCGCAACACGGTGAAGTAGTCGTCGACGCCGTGTACCGAGGCGGCGACCGCGTACGCGCGCTCACGCAGCCACTCCCACGCGGTCACCTCCTGGCCTTGGCGCTCGGCCTTGGCGCGCTCGGCGCCGGTGGGTGTCTTGGGGGCGGTCAGGTCGCCGGACTTGAGCTGGCGCAGCCCGAACTCGGTCTCGATCTTCCGGCATTCGCGCTGGGCTCGCTGTCCGTCGCGGTGGGTGCGGGGGCGGCGACCGTCGGCGCGGACGGTGGTGGCGAGGATGTGGATGTGGTCGTCCGCGTGGCGCACGGCGATCCACCTGCAGGCTTTCTCGTAGCCGTCGGGGGCGATTCCGGTGGCAGCGACGATGCGGCGAGCGACCTCGGCCCACTCGATGTCGGTCAGGTAGCGGTCACCGGGCGCCGTACGAACAGGGCAGTGCCACACGTGCTTCGGCGGCCTCTTGCCTGCTAGCTCGTGAGTGCGCAGGTCCACGTGGTGGTCGAGCCGCTTGGCGAGCTGGGCGTACGTGGCGCCCGGATCGCGGCCGGGGTCGGGAGCGCCGGCCATGTCCCAGGCGGCGACGATGTGCGCATCGGTGTGCTCGTCTCGCCGACCCGGCCCGAAGAGGTAGTTGATCAGGCCGAGGGTGTCGGAGCCTGTTGAGACGTCAGGAACCATGGTGGGCCCCTTCCGCCAGGAGCTGGTCGATCAACTCGTAACTGGCCACGGCTGCCTGCTCGATGCGGTCGAGGACCGCCTCGGTCTGCTCGGGTATGGCGCCGGAGTGGATGGCTCCCATGATCTGGTTGAGGTTGGTGCCGATCCGGTTCAGTGCTTTGGTGTGCGCCTCGACGGCTTCCACCAGCGGGCGGATCGGGTCGTCTTCAGGACTGCCGACCAGGGTTGCCCTGCCGAGCGCGACCGCGAGGGCGGCATCGCCGACGAACCCTGCGAACTTCTGGCCGCGCCGCTCAGCCTCGGCGCCGATGATGCGGACGGCGGTCGGCGTGAAGCGGATGGTCTTGTCCTGGTCGCGCTTCTCGATCGTGCGTTTGCGGTTCATCTGCGCAGGCAGCACTGGGGCGTCGGGCTCGCGCCACGAGGGCTGTTCGACGGGCGGTCGGTTATGGGCGCGATATTCGGTGTGCGGGGCGACAGACTCGGCGTCCGGTTGATGGGTGCTGTCGGCGCAGGATTCAGCGCCGGACTCGGTCACCTCTCCCCTCGGCTCGGGCGCCCGCTGGCGCCCGGCCTCCTCCGCCACCCCAGGGGCGGAGGCAAGCGCGGACGAAGCCTCGTTAGAGGCTCGTTCGCTCCAGCTTGCTGCTGCTCGTCGGGCCAGGCCGAACCACCCCCTGCGGCGGGGAGTGGGGTGGTGGTCATCGGTGTGGGTGTCGTGCATGGTGGTGCTCCAATGGCGCGCGGGCGGGACCTTGTCGCATCCGTCGCATCCGTTGCAGGGCTGGTCAGAGCAGGTACGGACGCAGGTGCAGGTACGGAGGACTCCGTCCCGGTGAGGACGTCCGTCCCCGCGCTGACCTGCGCGGGGACGGACGCGACGGATTGATACGGACTCCGGTTGGAGTCAGCGAGTGGGCTTGGGCCCCGTCCCGCTGCCGGGCGGGCCGATGGGCAGCGACCCTGTTGGTGGGGCGAGCGGCAACCGGCGGGCTTGCCGTGGGGGAGTGGCCCCCTGCTCGGAAGCGGTCGTCGCCTCAGCGAGATCGGGGCAGTTGCGGGCCCAGGCGTCGAGGAACCGGTTGCGCATGTACGCCTTCGCCTGCTTGCCCTTGTCGAAGCGGTGGTTGGCCGGGCTGATGCCGAAGTCCCGCAGCAAGTTGGCCAAGTGGTAGGCGTTCAAACCCTTGGTGCCGAACTCCGCCCAGGGGCCCTCGGCGTCCTGGATCAGGGCGGCGACCAGGTCTTGGGTGGCCAGGGCCTCGGGGTTGCTCTCCCGCTCGAAGACACGGTGGATGTCGCGCAGAAGCCGTGTCTTCAGGTTGGCCTGCTCGTCCTGCGCTGCCTCGTGCCGGGTCATCGCCAGGCAGGCGGCACGAGCCTGGGCGGGCCAGTGACCGCCGGCAAGGTCGGCGACGATGACCAGCGGCTCCCAGGTGTCCGCTGCCCGGTCCTCCACCGGCATCTTCGGCACCATGCGGGAAGCCGGGCCGCGCAGCGGACTCAGCCACGCGGCCAGCTCGTCACGCAGGGCGTTGAGTTCGGGCACCGAATACCGGGAGCGGAACGGGGTGACCTTCTCGCCCGGCTTGCGCTTCTGCATCCGCAGCACGACCGCCCGGTCCATGATCGTGTCCGGGAGGTCGCCGATCCCTGCGAGCGCAGCCATGGCGAACGTGGGGTACGGAGTCGGCTTGTGCTCTGGCCCGGAGATCCGCCAGGCGGGCCGGTTGCGCTGATGGCCCGCGTTGAGCAGCCCGCGCAGGTCCTCCTTGTCACCCGCCTTGGGGCCGAAGATGGTGTCGGCCTCGTCCACCAGCAGGGTGGGCGGCTTCTTGCCGATGACCCTGAAGATGACAGCCGGGGAGGTGTTCACCGTCATCATCGGCTGGTGCACAGTCTCGTGGAGCACGTCGAGCACCCGGGACTTGCCGCAGCCCTTCGTCGGGCTCACCACCGCCAGACGCGGCGCATGTTGCAGAGCAGGCTGGATGTGGGAGGCCGCCACCCACAGAGTGACCGCGGTCAGCGCCTCCTCGCTCGACAGCACCACGTACCTGCCGATCGCCGCCCGCAATTCGTCCAGCAGCACGGCCCCGTCAGGAACTGCATCGGCCCCGGGGCCTTCGGGGTCTCCGGCACTCGCTCCGGCATCGGTGACCGTGATTTCGTGTTGCTCGCTGGCCTGCGCGTTTCCACTAGCTGTGGATATGGAGGCCGGAGCCTGCGGCGCCAGAGGACCGGATGCGTCGCGGGTACGGTCCTCTGGTGCCGCATCAGCAGGGGGCTGGTCCTCGCGGCGCCAGGGGATGCCCTCGCCGGGGACGGCCGCCGTCGGCCAGACAGCGCGGGATGTGTACGTGGTGCTGGGGGACATAGAGTCCTCCACAGGCGTTCCTCTCCGGTGAGGGCAGGACGGGCAAGGTCCGCCCTCACCAGCTCGTTCGTTCAGGGACGGGTGGTCAGCAGGGGAATTTCCGGCCCTCGGCGTTGGCTCGCCGAGGGCCGTTTCCGTGCCAGGGGTCGAGACCGGCGCCTCATGCTGCGGTGCCCCATTCGTTCTGACCGTGGGCCAGCACCTGCTCGTACCGCTGCAGCTCGGCCTCGGGATACAGGACCCGCTTGCCGATCTTGACGCCGCGCGGTCCCTTACCGATCTGCCGCCAGTAGCGGACGGTGCTCGCGGCCGTGCGGTAGCGCTCGGCGACTTCGGCGGTGGTGAGGTATCGAGCCATGCAGTATCCCTTTCGGCTAAGTGTCAATGCGATCTGCATAACTAGTGCCAGGTGATCGCCGGTTAACCAAACCGGGAAGGGTGTGTTTCAATTTGGATAGCGATGGCGAGTGAGGGAGAACGATGGCGGACGGCATGACGGGCGGCACGGAGGTGCCGATGCTCTACAGCGAGGGGAACGTCGCCGCGCGCGTGGCGCTGGAGCGTGAAGTGCGGGGCTGGAGCACGACCGAGCTGGCGGAGCGCGTGACCAAGGCCGGCGTGAAGATGAACCAGACGGCTGTCTGGCGCATCGAGAACGGCGAGCCGCGCCGCCGCATCAACCTCGACGAAGCCCTCGCCTTCAGCAGAGTCTTCGAGCTGCCCCTCGAAGAGCTGATGTCCCCGCCGCTCGAAGGCATCGACATGGAGGGGCGGCGTCTGGTGCAGGAGGCGGTCGAGGCGTACTACGAATCCCGCGACGCCCAGGACCGCCTCCACCACGCCGTCGTCGCGACAGCCGGGTACATCCAGGCCCACCCCGACGGCGCACGCGCCATCCACCAGCAGTGCCTTCGCCTCATGGGGGACGAGCGTGACGCACGCACCCTCACCGCCGACATCGAGGCCGGGGGCTACTACCGATAACCAACCCGAAGGAGAACCGATTTGGCCAACATCCAGAAGCGTCCCAACGGCAAATGGCGGGCCCGATACCGCGACGCCGACGGCAAGGAACACGCCCGCCACTTCGACCGCAAGCTCGACGCCCAGCGGTGGCTCGACGAGGTCACGACCAGCATGGTCACCGGCCTGTACGTCGACCCACGGGCAGGAAAGATCTCATTCGAGAAGTACGCCACCAAGTGGGAGGGCGAGCAGATCGCCGGTGAGGCGGGCACGCGCATCACCGACAACGCCCTGCGGGTCCACCTCATACCCGCGCTCGGCGCCTACGCGATGGCGTCACTGCGCCGCAGCCACATCCAGGCCCTGTTCAAGAAGCTGTCCGAGCAGCTGGGCCCCGGCAGCGTACGCAACGTCTATGACGTCCTGGTCCGCGTCATGACGGCCGCCGTCGAAGACAAGGTCATCCCCGTGACGCCGTGCAAGCGGATCACCCTCCCGCCCATCCCGGACGAGGAGATCACGCCGCCCACGGTCGCCCAGGTCGAGGCGATGTCCAACGCCATGCCGCCGTACATCCGCGCGGCGATCGTCGTCCTGGCTGGGTCGGGCCTGCGCATAGGCGAGTTGCTCGGCCTCAAGGTCTCGGACGTCGACTTCAAGAGCGGCACCATCCGCGTCGAGCGGCAGCGGCTCCAGTCCGGGAAGACCGGCCCGCCGAAGACCGGCAAGTCCCGGCGTACGGTCCCGGTCGGCGAGGTCGTCACCGACGCGCTCCTCGCGCATCTCGCGGCACGCCCCTCGAAGGAGTGGCTGTTCACGATGGAGGAGGGCGAACCCCTCAACTACCGTCGTTGGAAGACCGAATGGAACTGCGCCCGTAAGGCGCTCCAAGCGTCGGAGAACGAGGCGGCCGAGCGCGAGGGCCGCAAGCCCGTCGAGCTGCCGCACATGGTCACCCACGACCTGCGGCACTTCTACGCCTCCGCGCTCATCGCCGGCGGAGCGAGCGTCAAGCAGGTGCAGCTGGTCCTCGGCCACGCGTCCGCCGTCATCACGCTGCGGATCTACGCGCACCTGTGGCCGGGCGAAGAAGACCGCACCCGGGCCGTCATGGACGCCGTGCTCGGCGGCCTGCGGACCGGGTGCGGACAGCTAGGCAGCACGACCCGAGAAAATGCAGGTCAGGCGGCCTAGAGGGAGATCAAGCCTTCTTGGTCTCCCAGAAGATCTTGTCGATCTGGGCGATGAGGTCCAGAGCCTTCTGGCCCGTCTCCGGGTCCGTGGAGGCCTTCGCGGCCGAGAGGGCCTTGAGGGTGTCGTTGACCAGCTGGTGCAGCTCCGGGTACTTCTCGAAGTGCGGGGGCTTGAAGTAGTCGCTCCACAGCACCGAGACGTGGTGCTTGGCGAGCTCGGCGCGCTGCTCCTTGATGACCACCGCGCGGGCCCGGAAGTGCGGGTCCTCGTTGGCCTGGTACTTCTCCTGGACGGCCTTGACGGACTCCGCCTCGATGCGGGCCTGGGCCGGGTCGTACACGCCACAGGGCAGGTCGCAGTGGGCGCTGACCTTCACCTTGGGGGCAAACAGGCGGGAAAGCATGGGGCTGTCCTTCCTCGTGATCGTCTTCTCAGGTGGGACATTACTCGGTGAGAGACGGGTTTTCCCGGGTGCCCCCGTGGGCTTAGGCCAAAAGTCCGGGGCGAGGATGGGGCCAGTGGCCGAATGTACGGGACGCTGTTACCGAGACGGGTACGGAACGTGTGCGGTACGGACCGGGGAGGTGCCGGAGATGCAGGAGGTGCCAGAGGTGCCTGAGCGGACGCAGGAACGGTCCGGACGGGGGCTGGCGGCTCGGGTGCCGTTCCAGGTGGTGGAGGTGACGGGGCCGTCGATGGTGCCGACGCTCCATCACGGGGACTGGCTGCTCGTGCAGTACGGGGCCCCGGTGCGCCCCGGTGACGTGGTGATCCTGCGGCATCCGTTCCAGCAGGACCTGCTGGTGGTGAAGCGGGCCGCCGAGCGGCGCCGGGGCGGCTGGTGGGTGCTGGCCGACAACAGCTTCGCGGGCGGGGACAGCACCGACTACGGGGCGGTCCCCGAGGAGCTCGTCCTGGCCAGGGTCCGGGTGCGGTACCGGCCGCTGGCGAAGGGTCAGCGTTCGGTGCGGGGAGTGGCGGCCTGGGCGGTCTCCGCGCTGCGTCCGGTGTCGGCCGCGCGTTCCGTCTCCAGGCGCTTGCGGGCCCGGTAGGCGGCCACGTTGGCGCGGGTCGCGCAGCGGTCCGAGCAGTAGCGGCGGGACCGGTTGGTCGAGGTGTCGAGGTAGGCGTTGCGGCACGGGGACGCCTCGCACAGGCCGAGCCTGCCGACCCCGTACGACGTGAGGTGGAAGGCCAGTCCCATCGCCGCGATGGCGGCGTACCCGGCCGTCGCGTTCGACGGGTGGTCGGCCAGGTGCATGTGCCAGTCCGGCGTGCCGTCCGCGTCCCGGGTCTCGTGGCCGGAGATCTGCGGGCTGACGGGGAACTCCAGCATCAGCGAGTTGAGCAGGTCGACGGCGAGCGTCTCGTCGCCGCCGTCGGCCGCCTCGAAGACCGAGCGCAGCCGGGCCCGTACGGACCTGAAGCGGGTCACGTCCGCGTCGGTGGCACGCCGGGCCGCCTGCTGGTTGGGGCCGAACAGCTCGCGGACGGCTTCCACGGAGGTGAGGGAGTCCTTGTTGCGGGTCGGCTCCTCGGTGTTGACCAGACGCACGGCGTAATCCGAGTAATAGGCCAGTTCCACTTGTAGTCCTTACGGCGTCGGTCTATGGTCGTTGCAGCAAGCGGCGTAATAGTTGTTTTCCGCTTCAGGGTATTACATGGAGGTTCCGGTGGCAGAGACATCGACAGGTACGGACTGGCGGGCCTGGCAGGAGAGCTGGGACCGGCAGCAGGAGTGGTACATGCCCGACCGCGAGGAGCGCTTCCGGGTGATGCTGGACATGGTCGAGGCCGTCGTGGGGCCGCGGCCGAGGGTGCTGGACCTCGCGTGCGGTACGGGAAGTATTACGGACCGGCTGCTCCGGCGGTTCCCGGAAGCCACCAGTACCGGGGTGGACCTCGACCCGGCGCTGCTCACCATCGCGCGCGGCTACTTCGACGGGGACGAGCGCGTCACGTTCGTCACCGCCGACCTCAAGGACCCCGAGTGGGCCGCGCAGCTGCCGTACGACTCCTACGACGCGGTCCTCACCGCCACCGCCCTGCACTGGCTGCACGCCGAACCGCTCACCGCGCTCTATGGACACATCGGCGGGTTGGTCAGGGACGGGGGCGTCTTCATGAACGCCGACCACATGATCGACACCGCCACGCCCCGGATCAACGCGGCCGAGCGCGCCCACCGGCACGCCGCGATGGACCTGGCCAAGGACGCAGGCGCGGTCGACTGGGCCGACTGGTGGGCGCTGGCCGCCAAGGACCCGGTGCTCGCTGGGCCGACCGCCGAGCGGTACCGGATCTACGGTGAGCACGCGGACGGCGACATGCCTCCCGCGGCCTGGCACATCGACACTTTGCGTGCGGCCGGATTCGGCGAGGCGCGGGCTGTCTGGGCCTCGCCCTCGGACACCCTGGTGCTCGCCGTGAAGTGACGGGCGGCAAGGAGGGAGGGTGGTGCGGCGGACCCGCCGCACCACCCTCCCTCCTTTGCGTTCCCGTCGCACCGTCGCCCGTTCGCGCCGCGGGATTCTGTTCCCGCCGCAACCCGCCGTGCCTCCCACCGCACTGGAAGGGATGAGACGGTCCGCACCCGCGGACCCGGGAGAGGGGCGCCGACGATGCGGATCGATGACGATGCCGCGCTGCACGCCTTCGTCGAAGGCAGACGTACCGCGCTGTTCCGCAGCGCGTACCTGCTCTGCGGCGACCGGCACGAGGCCGATGACCTGGTCCAGGCGACCTTGGTCAAGGTGGTGCTCGGAGGGCGGCGGTACGGACGGCTCGACAACATCGAGGCGTACGCGCGCAAGACGCTGATCAACACCTTCATCGCGTCCCGCCGCCGGTTCTGGCGGCGGGAGCAGTCCTGCGGAGAACTGCCCGACCGCCCCGGCCGGGCGCCGGACACGGACACCGGGCTGGCGGTACGGGCGGCGCTCGCCCGGCTCACCGACAAGCAGCGGGCCGTACTGGTCCTGCGCTACTGGGAGGACCTGAGCGTCGAGGCCACGGCCGGACTGCTCGGGATGCGGGAGAACACGGTCAAGAGCCACACGGCTCGGGGGTTGGCGGCACTGCGCGCCGAGATGGCGGAGGAATTGGTATGAACAACGACGTGCACACGCTGCTGGGGCGGGCCGCGGACGACGCGGGCGAGCCGGTGACCTCGGCGCGGGCGGTGTACGCCGGGGCGGCCCGGGTGCGGCTGCGGCGCCGGGTCGGCGTCTCGGCCGCCGCTGTCGCGGCCGTCGCGGCCGGGGCGGTCGTCGTACCCGGCCTGGCCCCGGCGGGGGACCGGGGCGGCCGGGCCGGTGCGCCGGAGGCGACGGTGGCGGCCCCGGTGGAGCTCGCGGGGAACGGCGGCCGGGCGAAGGAGCTGGCGAAGGTGCTGCCCGGGGGCGTCGGGACCGTGGACCAGGTCTCGCTGTCGGTGATCCTCAAGGGCGACACCTCCCAGCAGGAGATGGAGCACCTCCAGGGCCCGCTGGACGGGCACTTCTCCGTACGCAGGGACGGCGGCGTCGGCTACCTCGTCATCGGGTACATGGACACCGGCAGCCCGGTGGCGGGGAGCGATCCGTGCGAGCCCGCCCAGGGCGTGCCCGGCATGCCGGACTGTGTGAACGAGAAGCGGCCGGACGGCAGTGTGCTGACCGTCTGGAGCGACCCGATGACCCGCACCGGTGCGCCGCGGTGGGGGCGGGAGCTGACCGGGCGGCTCGTGACGAAGGACGGCGCTGTGCTCGCCGTTCGCGACAGCACCGGATTCAGGGGGGAGCGGGCGCAGGGACCGCTTCTGAAGAACCCGCCGCTGACCCGGGACCAGCTGCGGTCCCTGCTGCTCAACCCGGCGCTGCTGCCGAGGAAGTAGAAGAAGCGGAAGCACAGGACGCTGAGGGGCCAGAGGAAGCGGAGGAAGCGGGGCGGGGGAGGTCGTCCCCCGCCCCGGGTTCTACAGGACCTTGGACAGGAACGACTTCGTCCGGTCGTGCTGCGGGCGGGTCAGGACGTCGCGCGGGTGGCCCGACTCGACCACCACGCCGTCGTCCATGAAGACCAGCGCGTCGCCCACCTCACGGGCGAAGCCCATCTCGTGGGTCACGACGACCATCGTCATGCCGTCCTCCGCGAGCCCGCGCATGACGTCCAGGACGTCGCCCACCAGTTCCGGGTCGAGGGCCGAGGTCGGCTCGTCGAAGAGCATCAGCTTCGGCTCCATGGCCAGGGCACGGGCGATCGCCACCCGCTGCTGCTGGCCGCCGGAGAGCTGGGAGGGGTAGTTCCTCGCCTTGTCGCCGAGGCCGACCCGGTCCAGCAGCTTCTCGGCGCGGGCCCGCGCCACCGCCTTGGACTCGTGCTTGACCTGGACCGGAGCCTCCATGACGTTCTCGATCGCCGTCATGTGCGGGAAGAGGTTGAAGCGCTGGAACACCATGCCGATGTCCTGGCGCTTCAGCGCGACCTCGCTGTCCTTCAGCTCGTAGAGCTTGTCGCCCTTCTGCCGGTAGCCGACCAGTTCGCCGTCGACGTACAGCCGTCCGGCGTTGATCTTCTCCAGGTGGTTGATGCAGCGCAGGAACGTCGACTTGCCGGAACCGGACGGGCCGATCAGGCAGAAGACCTCACGCGGCGCGACCTCCAGGTCGATGCCCTTGAGGATGTGCGCGGCGCCGAAGGACTTGTGGACGCCCTCGGCCTTCACCATGGCGGTCATGCCATGCCTCCCTTCGGGCGGCCCAGGGACAGCAGATTGGCCCTGACCTTCTGGAACGGGGTGGGCGGCAGGCTGCGGCTGGAACCGCGCGCGTAGTACCGCTCCAGGTAGTACTGGCCGACGCTCAGCACCGAGGTCATGATCAGGTACCAGGCCGCGGCCAGGAAGTACATCTCGACCGGAGCCCCGGACCCCTGCCCGATGTCCTGGGCGTACTTGAACAGCTCGTAGAACTGGACGGCCGCCACCAGCGACGTCGTCTTGAGCATGTTGATCACTTCGTTGCCGGTCGGCGGCACGATCACCCGCATGGCCTGCGGGACCACGACGCGGCGCAGCGTCTTGTTGTGGCTCATGCCCAGCGCGTGCGCGGCCTCCGTCTGGCCCTCGTCGACCGAGAGCAGCCCCGCACGGCAGATCTCGGCCATGTACGCGGCCTCGTTCAGGCCCAGGCCGAGGAGCGCCGTCAGCAGCGGCGTCATGAAGCTCGACCAGTAGTCCTTGTAGATCGGCATCAGGTCGATGTACTCGAAGACCAGGCCGAGGTTGAACCAGACGAAGAGCTGGACCAGGACCGGGGTGCCGCGGAAGAACCAGATGTAGAACCAGGCGATCGACGAGGTCACCGGGTTCTTCGACAGCCGCATCACGGCCAGCAGGATGCCGCCGACGACACCGATGACCATGGACAGGGCGGTCAGCAGCAGGGTCTGGCCGACGCCCTTCATGATGCGGTCGTCGAAGAAGTAGTCGGGGACCGCACCCCAGTTGATCTTGCCCTGGCTGAAGGCGTAGACGATCGCGACGAGTGCGCCGATGGCGACGATCGCCGAGACGTACCGGCCGTAGTGCCGGACCGGGATGGCCCTGATCGTCTCGGGGCCGGACGGCGGGGCGGGCCGCGCGGGGGGCGGACCGGCCGGGCCGCTTCTCTTCTTCTCGAAGTCAGTCACGGGAGGAACCTTTCTGCGCCGATGCCCTGTCAGGACCCGCCATTGATCTTGGCCTCGGTGACGGCGCCGTCCTCCACCTTCCACTTGGCGAGGATCTTGCCGTACTCGCCGTTCTTGATGACCGCGTCCAGGGCCGCCCGGATGGCCTGGGTGAGCTGGTCGTTGCCCTTGGCGACGGCGATGCCGTACGGGGCCGCGTCGACCTGCTCGCCGACCATCTGGAAGTCCTTGCCGCCGCCCGAGGTCTTCACCGCGTACGCGGCCACCGGGAAGTCGGAGGAGCCCGCGTCGACGCCGCCGCTGCGCAGCCGGGTCTGGGCCTCCAGGTCGTTGTCGAAGGTCTCGATCGTGATCGTCTTGCCGGCCGGGCACTTCTTCGACTCGGCCTTGGCGAGGTCGTGCGAGACGGTGTTGCGCTGGACGGCGATCTTCTTGCCGCAGAGGCCGGGCCAGGACGTGATGCCCTGGTCGTCGCCCTTGCGCGTGTAGATCGAGACGCCGGCGTTGAAGTAGTCGATGAAGTCGACGCCCTCGCCGACCTTCTTCTTCGTCTCGGGGTCGATGCCCTGCTGGCGGTCCTTGGTGTCGGTCATGGACGACATCGCCAGGTCGTAGCGCTTGGAGCGCAGACCGGTGATCAGCGTGTCGAACGTGCCGTTCTGGAACTGGAGGGTCACGCCGAGCTGCTTGCCGATCGCGGCGGCGATGTCGGGGTCAATGCCGACCGTGTTGCCGGACTTGTCCTTGAATTCGACCGGCGGGTAGGCGATGTCCGAACCGACCCGAAGGGTGCCCTTGTCCTTGATCGCGGCGGGCAGGAGGTGGGCGAGCGGGGCCTGGTCGGAAGCGGAGGGGCTCGACCCGTTCTTGGTCTGGTCACCGCAGGCGGTCAGCAGCATGGTGCCGGCGACCGCGATGGCGCAGACCGCGGCGATCCGGTACTTCGCGGCCGGGCGACAGGTGGTGCGTGCGGTCATGATCGGGATTCCTCCGGCAGGTGAGGGTGTGGTGCCAGGCGGTAGGGACACACGGCTGTCGATGTCGCCCCCCTGATTGGTTAGGGCATCTTGCCATTCGGACTGGCGCAAACTTGCCGCTGAACATGTCAAAATCGGATAACGGGCCATCCCCGTAGCCCAGAAGGCCGGTACATGGGGCCGGACCTTCTTCGGGGAATCCATCGGCGGGCCGGAAAATCTGCGGCGCGTCTTGACTGGTGGACACTTTTGTCGTTCGGCGGACTTGTCCAGATATTCGAGTATGAGTCACGTCACCGAGTCGCCCTGGACTCGTCGATGACAGGCTCTGTCCGGTAAGAAAGACCTTTACACCCCTCATCAGGGGCTCGGGGCGCGTTGTGCGGCGCGCCCGCGCGTATGTAGTTCCCCCTGCCGGTGCGGGCCAACCGCCGACGCAGGGACGTACGCGGTGCCCGCCCACCCCTCCTCAACCAGGAGTGGCCACCCTCAAAAGATGAAGAGTTAAGGGGTCAACACCATGGCAGCGGAGATCGTCAATCCTCGCAGCGACAGCAATACCGACAACAGCGGCGCCGACGAACCGTTCGATCCGGCCTTCGCCCTGCACCGCGGCGGGAAGATGGCCGTGCAGGCCACCGTTCCGGTCCGTGACAAGGACGACCTCTCCCTCGCGTACACACCCGGCGTCGCCAAGGTGTGCAGCGCGATCGCGGAGAACCCCGAGCTGGTCCACGACTACACCTGGAAGTCCCAGGTCGTCGCGGTCGTGACGGACGGCACCGCGGTGCTCGGTCTCGGTGACATCGGGCCCGAGGCCTCCCTCCCGGTGATGGAGGGCAAGGCGATCCTCTTCAAGCAGTTCGGCGGCGTCGACGCGGTGCCGATCGCGCTCGCGACCACCGACGCGGACGAGATCGTCGAGACCGTCGTCCGGCTCGCGCCCTCCTTCGGCGGCGTGAACCTGGAGGACATCTCGGCGCCGCGCTGCTTCGAGATCGAGCGCAAGCTCCAGGAGCGGCTCGACATCCCGGTCTTCCACGACGACCAGCACGGCACCGCCGTCGTGACGCTCGCGGCCCTGCGCAACGCCGCGAAGCTGTCCGGCCGCGGCCTCGGCGATCTGCGCGCGGTCATCTCCGGGGCGGGCGCCGCCGGGGTGGCCATCGCGAAGTTCCTGCTGGCTGCCGGGCTCGGCGACGTCGCCGTGGCCGACCGCAAGGGCATCGTGAGCCGGGACCGCGAGGACCTCACCGAGGTCAAGCGCGAGCTGGCCGAGCTGACCAACCGGGCCGGGATCTCCGGCCCGCTGGAGGCCGCCCTGGCCGGTGCGGACGTCTTCATCGGTGTCTCCGGCGGTACGGTCCCCGAGGCGGCCGTCGCCTCGATGGCGCCCGGCGCGTTCGTGTTCGCCATGGCCAACCCGACCCCCGAGGTCCACCCCGACATCGCGCACAAGTACGCGTCCGTCGTGGCGACCGGGCGGTCCGACTACCCGAACCAGATCAACAACGTGCTCGCCTTCCCCGGCATCTTCGCGGGCGCCCTCCAGGTCCGGGCCTCCCGGATCACCGAGGGCATGAAGATCGCCGCCGCGAACGCGCTGGCCGACGTCGTGGGCGACGAGCTCGCGGCGGACTACGTGATTCCGTCGCCGTTCGACGAGCGGGTGGCCCCCGCCGTGACGGCCGCGGTGGCGGCGGCCGCGCGGGCCGAGGGCGTGGCCCGGCGCTGAGCCCGGGGGCGGGCGGGGTACGGGCCGCCGGGCGCGGGGTGCGCCTGCGCCGGGCCCGTACGCCACCCGCCCCTCGTCGCGTCCGGGGCCTTCGCCCCTCGCGTACCGCAGGGGCCGGACCGCCCTCGCGTACCGCAGGGGCCGGACCGTGCGCGGCGCGCGTCACACCCGTGGCCGGTTACGTCCTGGCGCACCCCGGCCTATCGTCGGGTCATGTTCGCCGCCTACGCCTCCCGCATCGACCGCGACCGCCCCCTCGACGGCCTCGAACTGGGCGACCGCCCGGCCCCCGAGGCACGCCCCGGCTGGACCACCGTCGACGTCCGGGCCGCCTCCCTCAACCACCACGACCTCTGGTCCCTGCGCGGCGTCGGCCTCGCCGAGGACAAGCTGCCGATGATCCTGGGCTGTGACGCGGCCGGGACCGACCAGGACGGCAACGAGGTCGTCCTGCACTCCGTCATCGGCCAGAGCGGTCACGGGGTCGGCCCGAAGGAGCCCCGCTCCATCCTCACCGAGCGCTACCAGGGCACCTTCGCCGAGCAGGTCACCGTCCCCAGCTGGAACGTGCTGCCCAAGCCGAAGGAGCTCACCTTCGAGCAGGCCGCCTGCCTGCCGACCGCCTGGCTCACCGCGTACCGGATGCTCTTCACCAACGCCGGGGTGCGCCCCGGCGACTCGGTGCTCGTCCAGGGCGCGGGCGGCGGGGTCGCCACCGCCGCGATCGTGCTCGGACGGGCCGCCGGGCTGCGGATCTACGCCACCAGCCGCGACGAGGCCAAGCGGAAGCGCGCCGTCGAGCTGGGTGCCCTCGACGCCTTCGAGCCCGGCGCGCGGCTGCCGCAGCGGGTCGACGCGGTCATCGAGACGGTCGGCGCGGCCACCTGGTCCCACTCCGTGAAGGCGCTGCGCCCCGGCGGCACCCTGGTCATCTCCGGCGCGACCAGCGGCGACCGGCCCTCGCACGCCGAGCTGACCCGGATCTTCTTCCTGGAGCTCAAGGTCGTCGGCTCGACGATGGGCACCAAGGACGAGCTGGAGGACCTGCTGGCCTTCTGCGCGACCACCGGGGTGCGGCCGGTCATCGACGAGGTGCTGCCGCTGGACCGGGCCCGCGAGGGCTTCGCGCGGCTGGCGGCGGGCGACCACTTCGGCAAGATTGTGCTCACCTGCTCTTGAGGTGTGATCGGTGAGGTGCTCTGATCTGCGCCATGCTGAAGCGGACGCGGATACGGACGGCCAGTGCCGTCACCTCGATCATCACGACGTTCGTGCTCGCGGCGGGGGCCCTGGCCCCCGCCGCCGACGCACGCCCCGCACCACCAGCACGACCAGCACGACCAGCACCGCAGGCCCCACAGGCCCCGTCGGAACGGGCCGGAATCCCCCGGCTCACCGACGACCGGGGCCGGACGCTCACCCTGCGCGGATGGAGCGTCGCGGACAAGGCGAACAGCGGTGACCAGGCGCTGTCCGCCATCACCGAGAAGCACTTCCGCGATCTGCGGGCCAAGGGCTTCAACTTCGCCCGGGTGCTCTTCTTCTGGGACGACCTGGAGCCGCGCCGGGGCCACTACAGCGCGGAGTACCTGCGCCGGATCGGCCGCATCCTGGACTGGGCGCACAGGTACGACATCCAGGTGCTGCTCGACGCCCACCAGGACGTGTTCGGGCCGGTGTTCGGCTCCCGGGGGATCCCGGCCTGGGCGACCCGCACCGACGGCCTCCCCTTCACCCCGCACCCCGAGGACTGGTTCGCGGGGTACTTCGAGCCCGCCGTGCAGCGCTCCTTCACCCACCTCTACCAGGACGCCGACCTCCAGCGCGCCCAGGCGCAGATGTGGCAGGTCGTGGCCAAGCGCTTCGGGCGCCACCCCGCCGTCCTCGGCTACGACCTGATCAACGAGCCGATGGGGGAGATGCGCGAGGGCGAGGACCTGGCGACGGCCGCCCGCCGCATCGAGGCCCAGCAGCTCACCCCGATGTACAACCGGCTGGCCCGCGCGGTCCGTTCGGCCGACCGCGACAACTGGCTGTTCGTCGAACCCACTCCCATCGTCGGCGAGGGCGTGCCCACCGGGCTGGGCACGATCAAGGACCACCGCACCGTTTACGCCCCGCACTTCTACAACACCGCGATGGAGGCCGGCGCCGACTACGACCCCGCGGCCGGCTGGATCGAGTCGTACGAGGCCGCCGTCACCGCGTACCCGGAGCAGCAGAAGATCCCCGTCGTCGTCGGCGAATGGGGCCCGCTGAACAACAAGCTCCCGCAGATGGGCCGCTTCTACCAGGACGCGATGGCCTCCCTGAGCCGCTACAGCTCGGGCTGGGCGGGCTGGGTGTGGTGCTACGGCGGCGGCTACTGCGCCCTGGACGAGAACGGGGACTTCGCCGCCAACAAGGAGCGGACCGCCACCCCGTACGCCCCCGCCGTCGCCGGAACCGTCCACTCCGACACGTACGACGACCGGGCGCGCTTCTACCGGCTCGTGTACACCGCGGGCCGGGGCGGCAGCACGGAGATCTCGCTGCCGACGGCGGCCGGACGGTGGCGGGTCACGGTGGAGGGCCGCGCCGAGGCCCGCAGGCACGGCGGAGAGGTGCGGGTCCACGCCCGTCCGGGTACGCGCGTCACGGTGACGGTGACCGGGAGCGGCCCCGGACGGAGTGTCAATCAGGGTTGACAGTCGCCTCCGTGTCAACTTAAGTTGACGTCATGACAGAAGCGACGGATCTCGCCGAGCGCGCCGGTGACCGAGACCCCCGGGTCGGGCTGCGCGCGGTCGCCGCCCTGCGCAGGCTGCTGGAACGGCTGGAGGCCGTACAGGTCGCGAGCGCCCGGACGCAGGGCTGGTCGTGGCAGGAGATCGCGGCCGAACTGGGCGTCAGCCGGCAGGCCGTGCACAAGAAGTACGGGAGGCAGTGATGTTCGAACGTTTCACCGGCGGTGCCCGGGGTGTCGTGACCGGAGCCGTGGCCCGTGCCGAACGGGCCGGAGCCGTAGCGGTCACCGAGGAGCACCTGCTGCTCGCCCTGCTGGACCGGGGGGAGGGGCGGGCCGGGTTCGCCGCCGCCGCGCTGGGCCTCACCGACCGCCGCGCGGCCGTCGAGGAGGACCTGGCCACGGCCCGCCGCCGGGGCGGGCTGACCAGGGCCGACACCGAGGCGCTGGCCGGCCTCGGCATCGACGTGGCCGAGGTCGTCGCCCGGGTCGAGGAGGCCCACGGCGAAGGGGCGCTGGACCGTTCCCGGCGGCGCGGTGCGGGGCGCCGCCCGTTCACCCCCGGCGCGAAGGACGTGCTGGCGCGGTCGGTACGGATCGCGGTGGGCCACGGGGACCGCGCCATCGGTGACGAGCACCTGCTGCTGGGGCTCGCGGCCCGCCCCGGCGCGGTCGCCGACGTGCTCGCCGCGCACGGCGCGACCCTCGCCGCGGTGGAACGCGCGCTGTACGGCGGCGGCGACGGAAACGGAGGCGGGGAGCACGGCGAAGGGCGGTTCAGGAAGGCGGGCTGAGGACCGGGGCGGGTTCGCTGCCGCCCCGGTCCGGTCCGCCGGGCGTCACCGCTGCCCGCCGGGGTCCTTCCCGCCGCGCAGCAGCGCGTCGATGCGGGCCGCCGCCGTCGACAGGTGGCCCCGGGCGGCGGCCACCTGCTCCTCGGTGACCCCCCGGTCCCGGGCCGCGTCGCGGATCTCGTCGCGGAACCGGTCGAGCAGCCGGTCCAGGTCGCGGGCCGGGTCGCCGGTGCCGGGGGTGTCCCTGTCCCGGTCCGGTCCGGTTCCGGCGGGGTCCGGCTTGGTGTACGGGGACCAGTTGCCGGTCCGGGCGAGGCCGCCCAGCTGGCCGGTGATCTCGGCCAGGCCGTCCCGTACGCCCGCGGGCCAGTCGCCGCGCGCGAAGTGCTCCTGGACCTGGCGGGCGGCGTTCTGCATCTGCTCGCGCGCCCGCTCCTGGGCCTCCTTGGCCTGGCGGCGGGCCTGCTGGGCCTCCTCGCGGGCGCGCCGGGACTCGTCCTTCGCCCGGCGGGCCTGCTCCTTCCACTCCTGCTTCGCCTTGCGCAGCTCCTCCTTCGCCGTGCGCCACGCCTCGGTGTCGGTGAGGTCCCCGAAGTCACCGAAGGGGGTCTCCCGGGAGTCCTTGCGGCCGGAGGAGGAAGTGTGCCGGGTCTCGTCCGCCGCCGCCCGCATCTCGCTGCGCAGCTTGCCCGCGGCGCCGCGTACGTCGTCCCGTATCTCGGCGGCCAGTTCGGAGACCGACTCGCGGATCTCCAGTTCCAGATCGGCCAGCTCGCCGGTGCGGCCGGCCAGCTCGGCGCGGCCCGCGTCGGTGATCGAGTAGACCTTGCGGCCGCCCTCGGTGGCGTGGGTGACGAGCCCCTCGGCCTCCAGCTTCGCCAGACGGGGGTAGACCGTGCCCGCCGAGGGGGCGTACAGCCCCTGGAAGCGCTCCTCCAGGAGCCGGATCACCTCGTAGCCGTGGCGGGGAGCCTCGTCGAGCAGCTTCAGCAGGTAGAGGCGGAGGCGTCCGTGGGCGAATACGGGGGGCATGTCAGAGCACCTTTCCGGTCGGCTCGGCATCGTACGGGCCGTCCTCGGCGGGCGGGCGGCGGAGCAGGGCGATGGAGCCCGAGACGGTCGTCGCGCGCAGTTTCCCCGTCCCGTCGCCGAGCGTGCCGGTGATCTTCTTCGTTCCCCACTGGCCGCTGACCCGCAGATCCGCGAAGCCGTTGGAGACGGAGCCGCTCGCGGTGTTGGCCTCGACCGTCGCGTCCGCCGGATGCGGCAGCCGGATGGCGATCTCGCCGGAGACGGTGGTCAGCCGGATGTCCGTGGGCTTCCCGGTCGGGTCCAGGTCCAGGACCATGTTGCCGCTCACCGATTCGGCCTTCACGGCGGCCCCGGCGCCCTCGATCACCGTCAGGTCGCCGGAGACCGAGTGGAAGCGCAGCGCGCCCGCGACCGACTGGGCCTCGACGCTGCCGGAGACCGTGTCGGCCAGGACCGGGCCGACGAGGCCGACGAGCGTGGTGTCGCCGGTGACGCCCCGTACATCGGTCCGGCCGCGTATGCCGGAGACGACGGCGCCCGCGCCGACCACCCCGACCTTCACGGCGGACCCGGCCGGTACGGCGAGCGAGACGACCGCGCGGCGCTGACGGGCCCCGCGGTCGAACCACTTGAGGAAGTCCTGCCAGGGCAGATCCTCGTAGGCGACCGTGAGCGCCCCGTCCTCCAGGGTCACGATCAGCGGCGGCCCGTCGAGCGAGGTGACCTCCAGCCGGGCGTCCGGCTCGTCGGTGCCCACCACATTGACGGTGCCGCCGACGACGCGTACGTCGAGCGACGTGACGGGGTCGTCGAAGGTCAGCTTCTGGGGCTCGGCGACGGCCCAGGTCGACACAGGCATGGATCTGACCTCCCGGGAAACACGGAATGACGCAACATATCGCGTCTCTTGTTGAACACGATATATCGCGCCATGTGGAAGTCAAGGCCCATCCGGGGTGCGTGACGGGGCGTCGGGGGACAAGTGGTGGGGCAAATGGTGTCGAACGGGTGCACAGTGCCCTAGCGTGTGAGGCATGAACGCGACATCCCCCGCGGGGGCGCTGCTGCTGTGCCGGGCCGAGCCGGAGGCCGTACGTCCGGTAGCCCATCTGCTGCGCGAGCGGATGCTGCTCGCCCCCGCCGGGGACGGCTGGTCCGTCCTGGTGCCCGAGGGAACGCCCTGGCGGGGCGGCGGCGCGGGGAGCGCGGACGGCGGGACGGCGGCGGACGCGGAGCCGGTCGACCGGGTCGTGGCCGGATGGGCGACGGCGCTCGCGGTGGGCTCGACCTGGTCCGTGCTCGCCCTGTGGTGGGACGGCGACCGGGCCGGATACACCCTCGCGGCGGGATTCCGTCGCCCGGTCGGCTACGTCTGGCTCGCCGACGGCACCCCGGCCGGTGAGGACGAGGCCATGCGGACCTTCGCCGACCGCCTCGGCCTCGATCCCGTGCTGGACGTCCAGGCGCTCGAAGAGCTGACCCGCCCGGACGCGGACGCCGACGCCCGCATCCGGCTGCGCGGGCTCGTGGCCGTACTGACCAGGATCGGGCTGGACCTGCCGCCCGGCCTCGACCCGGACACCCCCGGCGAGCGGCTGTACGCGGCGGCCGACGAGCGGCCCGAGTCGGAGGTGCTCGTCTGGACCGGCTGGCGGCGGGCGGTACGGGCGGAACTGGACGCCGTCGAGAGGGGCCGCCTCGGGCCCTGGGTGCGCGGCCCCCGGGCCCGCGCGCTGGCCGCCGCCCAGCTCGTCGCCGGGCTGCCGCTGGTCCTGCTGGGAATCCGGCGCGGCGGCGGCTGGGCGCTCGCGGGCACCCTGCTCCTGGCGCACGGCGCGCTCGGGCTGGCCTACGACCGGATCAGGGACGCCGAGGAGGCCGCCGGAACGCGCTGACGGGCGCCCCGGGGGTGCCTACTCGTCCTCGTCCTCGTCGTCGAGCCGGGCCAGCCAGGTCGCGAGGCGCTCGACCGGCACCTCGAAGTCGGGATTGAGGTCGACGAACGTACGGAGCTGCTCGGCGAGCCACTCGAAAGTGACCTCCTCCTCGCCCCGGCGCTTCTCCAGCTCCTCGATGCCACGGTCGGTGAAGTACATGCCGACCAGCCTAATGCCTGGTGACAGCCCTCTGGAGCCCGGCCCGCGGCTCGTGCGCCGCCGCCGGGAACCGGCCGCCACGGCCCCCGCGTCCTGCCGCGAACATCTCGCATCGTGAGCTAACTGCCGTTAACCTGCGGGGAGTTGGGGAACGGGGGGGTTCATGGCCGACGGTGACGCGCGTATCACGCGGATCGAGATGCCCGACGGTACGGAGGTCTGGGCGCGGATCTCCGGTGCCGGGGAGCCGGTGCCGCCCGGACCGGGCCCGTCCTTCTCGGACATCGGCGCCGGGAACATCGCCGACCGGGTGCAGGCCCGGGTCGAGGGACTGCACTCCCTCGTGACCAGCGTCGCCCGCTCGCTGGCCGAACCGCTGCGGGCGGTGCGGCCCGACACGGTCAGCGTCGAGTTCGGCATCGAGCTCACCGCGAAGGCGGGCAAGGTCATCGGGCTCCTCGCGGACGGCGAGGCCAAGGGCTCCCTCAACGTCACGCTGACCTGGAACGGCGGCCCCCCGCCACTCGACCCGCCCCCGCCCGGCCCGCCCGCGCTTGATCCGCCCGCACCCGACGTGTCTGCGCCTGATCCGCCGACGACGGACGCCGGAGCGTCCGCCGGTGCACCGGCGCACACGGGTCGCACCAGGGCGGACGGCGGAAGCGGATCGTGACACCCCCGCCGGACGGGGGCGCGTGGCGGGACGGGCAGGACGCCGAATCCGCGCTGACGAGCCTCGTGAGGGACGCGACGGTACGCATCCACCGGCCGGGGCCCGGGTATGCCCCGGAAGGGCCGGACGGCGACTTCCTGGGGAGCGGATTCTTCATCGCCCCGAGCTGGGTCCTCACGTGCGCGCACGTCGCGATGGAGGGGAAGGGGCGTCAGGTGGACGTGGTGTACCGGACCGCCCGCGGCGAGGCCGTCAGGGTCGAGGGCGCGGTCCGGGCCGCCCTGCCCGAGGAGCGGTCCGGCACCGGCGGCTGGCCCTCGCCCGACCTCGCCCTGATCCAGCTGCTGCGCCCCGTCGAGCACCCCTGCGCGTACGTCGGCGAGCGCTCCGCCGGCCTGCGCCGCGGCACGTACTACTTCGCGGGCTGGGCGGACGGCGGCTCCGGGGCGCCCCGGCGGCTGGGCCGGGAGTGCCGGGTGGTCGGCACCCTCGACGACGGGGCCGACGACGCGCAGGTGCTGATCGAGACGAGCCAGCTGTACCCCGGGATGTCCGGCGGGCCCGTGGTGGACCTGGCGCGCGGGGAGGTCGTCGGCGTACTCAAGTCCCGCGCCATGGACACGGCCGGCGGTACGGCGATCGGGGTGGAGCGGCTGCGCACCCTGCCGGTGCCGGAGCGGGCGGTCACGGCCGAGCCGGACGACCTGTACCAGGCCGTGTTCCACGCCCACGACCGCTACCACGCCGACCGGCACAAGAGCCCCGTCGACGACCGGGAGACCTGGGCGGACGTCCAGGGCGACCTGGGAACGGCGGCCGGTCCCGCCCTCACCCCGTGGCAGCGTGTCGACCTGCTGGGGCGGCTCGCCACGCTCCCGCCCCCGGTCAGCACCCGCGGCCTGCTCGACCTCCTCGGCGGCCTGGGGTACACGCACCGCGCCGTCGGTGTCCCGGCCCCGCGCGGCTGGCGCGACGGGCTGGGCGTCCTCTACGACGCCCGCGAGGGCAAGGAGGCGCTGGAGCGCGTCCTGCGCTACTGCGTGGCCGCCGTCACCGCCGAGCGTCCCTACGTCCTGCCGTCCACCCCGCTCGCCGAGGACGCGCTGTGGGACTGGGTGGAGAAGACCGCCGAGCACGGACTGCGCCGCCCGTTCCGGGGCGAGCTCGCCCGGCTGCGCGAGCACGACGCGTACCACCGGACCCTGGTTTCCGCCCCGGCCCCCGGGCCGGTCCGGACGTCCGCGCCCGCGGTCGTCGCGCTGCACCTGGAGGCCCGCGCCTGGGAGCCGGACCGCTACGACTGGCGGGTCGTCGCCCGCCCCCACGACGAGGACCTGCCCGTCACGGAGAATCACCAGGGCACCCGCCTCGACGAACTCCCGGCCCGGCTCGCCGCCCCGCTCGGCAAGGCGTTCCACATGTGCGACGAACCGGGCAGTCCCGCGATCCTCCAGGTCGTGACGGGCCCGGCCCTGCTCGGTCTGGAGGTCGACACGTGGGAGCTGCCCGGGGACGGCCGCCCGCTCGGCGTCCAGCGGCCCGTCGTGCACTGCCCGGAGGCGGACCCCGAGGAGTCCGGGGAGCACGGGGAGTTCGGGGAGCACGACGCGTACGACGCGGAGCACACGGCCCGCTGGGAGCGTCTCCACGCCGGTCCGGTGCGGGCCGCGGTCCTCGACTGCGACGACGGCCTCCGCGTATCCGTTCCGCTGCCGGCGGAGCTGCGCGGGCTGGAGTACCGGACCGTGCCGGTGCTCTGCCGGTACGGGGGCCAGGGCGACGCCCGGGGGACCGCCGAGTTCGGCAGGGTGCTCGCCGCCGGGTACGGGGTGGCGCTGTGGCGGCGCCCCCGCGCCGGACGGGCCGCCGCCTGCGCGGAGTTCCACCTCCGCGTGGTGGACACGGTCGACGGTGCCGGGAGCGCCGACCGGCTCCCGCAGCGGGTCCACGCCTTACGGAAAGGGGTGCGCGAGGGCCGCATCGACACCTACTGGTCGGACGGCATCGCCCTGGTCTACGGGCCCCCTCGGCCCCCCGCCCCCGGCCTCTTCCTGCAGGCGCCGTGATGTCCCCGAGTGAGGACGAGGAACCCGTTATGAGTGAACCCAGCGAGTGGCTCATCTACCGAGGGGCCGGTGAACCGCACGAAGGCATAGGGCAGTTGCCGCCGCCCCCGCCCTGGCGGGACTTCGCGGCCCGCGCGCGGGACATCGGCGGGGACGGGGACGGCTCCGCCGACCGCAGGCTCGGCGGCCACCGGCATATCGCCGAACTCCACCGGCCGGGCGCCGAGGAGCTCGAAATGATCAACGCGGCGCTCTATCTGCGGCGCCCGCTCCTGGTGACCGGCGTTCCCGGCGCCGGGAAGAGCACCCTGGCCCACTCCGTCGCCCATGAGCTCGGCCTCGGCCGGGTCCTGCGCTGGCCCGTCGTCAGCCGGACCACCCTGCTCGACGGGCTCTACCACTACGACGCGATCGCCCGTCTCCAGGACGTGCAGATCGCCGCGCACGGCGGCGCGGGCGGCGACGGGGCCGCCGAGGGCGTCGGCAGCTACATCCGGCTCGGACCGCTCGGCACCGCGCTGCTCCCCTCGGACCGGCCCCGGGTGCTGCTCATCGACGAACTCGACAAGAGCGACATCGACCTGCCGAACGACCTGCTCAACGTGCTGGAGGAGGGCGAGTTCCGGATTCCCGAGCTGGAACGGATCGCCGACCGGCTGCCCGACGGCGAGGCCCGGGTCCTGGACGACGACGG
This sequence comes from Streptomyces sp. NPDC058195, assembly GCF_042883525.1. Taxonomy (NCBI): domain Bacteria; kingdom Bacillati; phylum Actinomycetota; class Actinomycetes; order Kitasatosporales; family Streptomycetaceae; genus Streptomyces; species Streptomyces sp. NPDC058195. Next base: position 620 of record NZ_JBHVVM010000038.1, on the reverse strand, counting down.
CAACAAGGTCACGGTGCGCGACGGCCGGGTGCGGTGCACGGCCTTCCCGTTCGTCGTCCTCACCAGCAACGGCGAGCGGGACTTCCCGGCCCCCCTGATGCGCCGCTGCATCCACCTGGAGCTCGGCCGCCCCGACCACCAGCGTCTGGCCACCTTCGTACGCGCCCATCTCGGCGACGACGCGGCACGCGACGGGGACGAGCTGATCGGCCGGTTCCTGGAGCGCTCGCGCACCGAACTCCTCGCCACCGACCAGCTGCTGAACGCGATCTACCTCACCGACGCCGCGGCCCCGGCCGGTCGCGACCGGCTCGCCGACCTGCTCATCCAGCGACTCGACCGGCCGAGGTGACCGGCTGATGGCGGGCGCCGGGCCGGACGGCCCGCCCGAGGCGCGCGGCACCGGCGACGCGGGGCACTACCCCGCGTTCGTGGCCCGGCTGCGCGAAGCCGGGCTCGACCCCGACGTCGAGCAGCTGCGCGACGCGCTCTGGCTGGCCCGCTGGGCCCGCCGCCCGGCCACGTCCCCGCAGGAGACGCAGGAGACGCGCGACACGCGGGAGCCGCAGGGCGACGGGCCGCGGGCGGGCGCCCCGGCCGCCGCCGCCCCGGCCCCGCGG
>NZ_JBHVVM010000037.1:0-74794 GCF_042883525.1 Streptomyces sp. NPDC058195 | reverse complement strand
CACCGACGCTCCGCGTCGGCTCCTTCCTCCGCCTTGCAGCTGCACGCACCAGCCCCCGCTCCCTGATCCAGCCTGATCCAAACGAAAGACCCTAACCGCGTCGCGGCCCCAGCGTGCCCGCTCCTGCCGCGACCGTCACGGCCAGGGCGATCAGCCCGTACTCCAGCGGCGGCAGATACGGCGCCGAACCGGCCGCCGACACCGCGAACGCCGTCAGCGGGACCGCCGCGACCAGCGTGCCGACCACCAGCCCGGCCACCGTCACCAGCCCCGTCTCCAGCACCAGCATCCGGCGCAGCTGACCGCGGCCTGCCCCGACCGTCCGCAGCAGCCGGAACTCGGCGCGCCGCCCCACCGTGATCAGGGACAACGTGCTCACTACCGCGAACAGGGCGAAGCCGCCGATCACACCGACCCCGACCACGGTCATCGCGTCGCCTCCCGCCGACGTCGGCGGGGCGATCCGGAGGTCGTCGGCCGTCGCGGGCCGGACCGTCACCCCCGAGTAGGGGGCGAGCGCCCGCCGGAGCGCGGCGGCGGTGGCCGTCGCGGACGTGCCGTCCGCCGTGCGGACCAGCACCGAGCGGTCCCGGGGGACATCGGCGTGCCCGGCCAGCGCCTCGCGAGGCAGCAGGAACTCGCCGACCCCCAGGGCCCGCTCGTACAGCGCCACCACCCGGAGCCGTACCGGGGTGCCGTCGCCGAGCCGGAGCCGTACGGTGTCGCCGGGGCCGACGCCGAGGTCCCCGGCCCGGTCCGCGCCGACGGCCACCGTGCCCCGGCCGGTCAGGTGCGCCAGGTCGCCCGCGGTGACCTGGGGGTCGAGCGTGCCGTCCAGCCCGTCCGCCGACACCCCCAGCACCGGGAACCGGTCGATCTTCGGGTCGCCCAGCTCGCGGTGGGCGAGCACGACGGCGGAGCGCAGCACCCCGGTCGCCGACGCCACCCCCGGCGCCCCGCGCACGGCCCGCACCGCCCCGGCCGGCAGTCCGGAGGCCGGACCCGTCACCACCAGATCGGCCCGGAGCGCGGCGGCGGCCTGCCGGCCAGCGCCCCGCTCCAGCGTCGCGCCCGCCGCCAGCTGGACGCAGACGAACGCGACGGCCAGCACGATCGGGGTGATCGCCGCCCCCAGACGGCGATGGTGCGCGGCGGCCGACCGCGCGGCGAGGAAGCCGGGCGCCCCGCCCGCCCACCGCACCGGCGTCCCGAGCACCCGCAGTGCCCCGCGCGCGATCCACGGGCCGAGCAGCGCCACCGCGATGACCAGTGAGGTCGCCGCCCCCGACGCGGCCACCGCGGCGGCCTGGCCGCCCTGCGCCGTGGCCGCCCCGGCCGCACTCAGCCCCGACACCGCCAGCACCGCCCCGGCGGCCGTCCGGACCTTCCCCGGCTCGCCCGGCTCCGGCGCCCCGGCCGCACCCAGCGCGGCGGCGGGCCGCAGCGCGGTGCCGGACCGGGCCGCGAGCTGCGCCACCGGGCGGGCGGCGAGCGCGACCACCGCCCCGCCCACCACCGCCGCTACCGGCGGCAGCCACCACGGCACCGGCAACGGGAGCGCCTCCGTGGCCAGCAGCGACCGCAGCAGCAGCCCCAGCGGGACGGCCCCGAGCCCGCCCGTCACCGCCGCCGCGACGGCCACCCGGCCCACCTCGCGGCCCACCGCCGACCTCAGCTGCCGGGGAGTCGCCCCGACCGCCCGCAGCAGCGCCAGCTCACCGGAACGCTGGTGGACCGCCTGGGCGAGAGTGGTGGCGATCACCAGCAGCGCCACCATGAGGACCGTCCCGGCGATCGACCCGATCAGCGGCAGCAGCTCGTCCCGGGCGGCGAGCGCGTCCGGCTGCCCCGCCTGCCCGCGCTCCGCACCGGTCAGCACCCGGACCGCCGGGGCGCCGGAGACCTGGCCGGACCAGGCCCGCTCCAGCGACGCCCGCAGCGCGTCGGCCGACACCCCGGGCCGTGCCAGGACCCCGACCGCGTCGACCGTGCCCGGGTGCCCGGCGAGCGCGGTGAGACGCCGTTCGGTCAGGAAGACCGTGGCCAGGGAGGTTTCGCCGGAGCCGCCACGGGCGATCCCGCTGACGGTGTACGTCCGGGGCGTCCCGTCGGCCTGGAGCGTCACCCGGTCCCCGGCCCGGCTCCCGGTGGCCGCCGCCAGCGCCCCGTCCAGGACCACCTCGTTCTCCGACCGGGGCGGGTGACCGGCCGTCAGCCGGTACGGGGTGAGTGCGGCGGCGGCCCAGGAACGGCCGAGTGCCGGGGCCGTGCCCCGTGCCCCGTCCGCCGTGACCGGGACCGTGTCGTCCGCGACGGCCCGCCCGACCCCGGGCGCGGCAGCCGCCCGCGCCACCGCGGAGCGCTCCAGCCGCACCCGCTCGGGCAGATACGCCGTCTCCGTCTTCGGCTCGCTGCCCCACGGCTTCACCGTGTACGTCACCCGCTGCTCGGCCACCACCACCGCGTCGGTCCCCGCGTACCGCCCCGCCGGAGGCCGTGCCACCAGCAGCGATCCCACGACCAGCGCGAACGCGCCGACCAGTGCGGCGGCCGCCGCCGTCGCCGCCCACACCGAAGCCCAGGACCGGCGCCCGTCCTCCCACGAACGCCGGGCGAGGAACGCCGAGGCCCGCCGCATTCCGGCCCGCACCTCGGTGCTGGGCCCCTCCTTCTCCCGCCCGCTCATCGCAGTCGGCCGCCGTCCATCGTCAGTACGGTGTCCGCCCAGCCCGCCGCCACCGGATCATGGGTGACCATCACGACCGTACGTCCGTCGACACGCACCGCGTCCCGCAGCAGCCCGAGCACCAGCTCCGCCGACTCCGGGTCCAGCGAGGCGGTCGGCTCGTCCGCGAAGATCACCTCCGGCCCGGTCACCAGCGCCCGTGCCACCGCGACCCGCTGCTGCTCCCCGCCGGAGAGCGTCGCCGGGCCCTGGCCGCCGCGCCCCGCCAGACCGACCCGGGCCAGCAACTCCCGCCCCCGCGCCAGCACCCGCTCGTCCGCCGGATCGGCACCCGCCAGCACCAGCGGCAGCACGACGTTCTCCTCGACGCTCAGCGAAGGCACCAGATTGAGGGCGTGCGACTGGAAGACGAACCCGATCCGGTCCCGCCGGAACCGGGTCAGCGCGGCCTCCGACAGCCGCCCGAGATCGGTCGGCCCGATCCGCACCGTGCCCGACGTCGGCCGGTCGAGCCCCGCCGCGCACTGGAGGAACGTGCTCTTCCCCGAACCCGAGGGGCCCACCACCGCGGTGAAGCTCCCCGCCGGGACCACACAGCTGACCGCGTCCAGCGCCGTCGTCCCCCGGCCCGGCCGGCCGTGGCACCGGCTCACCGCCTCCAGCCGCAGCGCGGCCCCCCGTACCGTCGTCGTCTCCACCGTTGCTCCCGCTCCCTCGTCCGACAGTCCTGTTGACCTGCGTCAACGCTAGGAACCGGGGAGCTTTCGCACGAGGGTGCGCGATCCCGGAACGGGGGTGCAGCCAGCTCCACCACGACCGGGGAGCACGCTCCCCTCCGGCGCGCGGGGGAGCCCCGTAGCCTGGCGTGTCATGAGCAGCACCACCACCGTCTCCGCCACTCCGCTGGCCGCCGCCGTCCGGCGCTCCTGGGACGCCTCGCGCTATCTGGGCATCGGGATCGCCGTCGCGCTGCTCGCCTATGCGGGCACCTTCCTGGTGGTGGCCACCCTGGTCTTCGCCGTCGCGCTCATCGGCCTGCCCGCGCTGCCGGAGGCCGCCAAGGTGCTGCGCCGGTGCGCGGAGTGGGAGCGGCGCCGGGCGTCGGCGCGGCTGGGCACCGCGTTCGTCCCCACGGCCTATCCGTCGCTGGACAGCGGCGAACTCTCCGAGCGGGTACGGCGGGTGCTCGCCGATCCGACCGTGTGGCGCGACGCCCTCTGGCTGCCCCTCCAGGCCCTCGCGGGCAACGTCCTCGGCTATCTCGCGATGGTGCTGTGGCCGGTCGGGCTGCTGGTGGACGGGATCGGGCTGACCGTCGTGCACCTGCTGGATCGGCGGGCCGCTGACGAGTACGGCACCCCGCCGCCCCAGCGGACCGGCTGGGTGCTGCGCTGGCACGGCGTCCTCGCTGACCTGTCGGCCAGCTGGACCCAGGCACTGCTCACCACGTCACCGTCGACCGCGCTCGCCGAGCGGATCGCCCAGCTGACCGAGAGCCGGGCGGGCGCGGTCGAGGCGCACGGCGCCGAACTGCGCCGCATCGAACGCGACCTCCACGACGGCGCCCAGGCCCGGATCGTCGCCCTGTCCCTGCGCATCGGCCTCGCCCGGCAGCTCCTGGACCGTGACCCGGCCGCCGCCCGCGTCCGGCTGGACGAGGCACAGGACGGGGCGGAGGCGGCCCTCGCCGAGCTGCGGCACGTGGTGCGCGGCATCCACCCGCCGGTGCTCACCGACCGTGGGCTGGCGGGCGCGGTCCGGGCCCTGGCCGCCGACGCGGGCGTCCCGGTCGCCGCCGAACTGGACGGCGTCGAGGACGGACGCAGGCTCCCGGCCGCCATCGAGGCCGCCGCGTACTACGTGATCGCCGAAGCGCTCACCAACATCAGCAAGCACAGCGGCGCGACCGCCGCCACCGTACGCGTCCGCCGCACCCCCGCCGCTCTGCGCGTGACCATCGGCGACAATGGGCGCGGCGGCGCGGCTGAGCGGTACGGCACCCTCCCGGAGCGGCACGCCACCGGAGGCACCCACCCGGGCGGCTCCGGCAGCGGGCTGGCAGGCATCCGGCGGCGGATCGCCGCACTGGACGGAGCCACCCGCATCAGCAGCCCCGTCGGGGGGCCGACGGAGATCGAGGTGGAGCTGCCGTGCGGATCGTGATAGCCGAGGACAACGCCCTGCTGCGGGAGGGCCTGGTCCTGCTGCTCACCAGTTCCGGCCACGAGGTGGTGGCCGACGCCGCGACCGGGCCCGAGGTGCTGCCCGCCCTCCTGGAACACCGCCCGGACGCCGCCGTCCTCGACGTACGGCTGCCGCCCACCTTCCGCGACGAGGGGCTGCGCGCCGCGCTCGCCGCCCGGGAGAAGCTGCCCGAGCTGCCGATCCTGGTCCTCTCGCAGTACGTCGAGGAGACCTACGCCGCCGAACTGCTCGCCCAGGGCGCCCAGGGCATCGGCTACCTCCTCAAGGACCGGATCGGCCGGGTCGACCAGTTCCTCCAGGCACTGGACCGGGTGGCGGCGGGCGGCACCGCGCTCGACCCCGAGGTGGTGACCCAGCTGCTCACCCGCAAGTCGACGGCCACCCCGCTGCGCAGCCTCACCCCGCGCGAACGCGAGGTGCTGGAGCTGATGGCCCAGGGCAAGGCGAACGGCACCATCGCCGCCGAACTCGTCGTGACGGAACGGGCGGTGAGCAAGCACATCGGTTCCATCTTCGCCAAGCTCGGCCTGGAACCCGACGACGGAACGGTGCACCGCCGGGTCCTGGCGGTGCTCGCCTACCTGGAGGGCAGGCCGCCCCGCTGACGGGCGGCCGGCACCGCGACGGGGGCCGCGCCGTCCCCGGCGCGCGGGGCCGGAGGCGGGGCGGCGCGGGAACGGCCCTGGGGCGGCTTCGAGGAGGAACGGCCCTGGGGCGGCTTCGAGGACGAACAGCCCTGGGACAGCTTCGAGGACGAACCGGGCGAAACGAGGAGAGGCCGGGGCGCCCGCCCCTCCGGCCGCCGGGCACCGTCCTTCGGTCTGCCCCCTCGCCGGCTCGCGCCGGGCGGCGCGCTTGGGCAGGATGCTGTACGTCGTGTGCCACGCGTCGCGCCAGGAGGCCCCGCATGTCCAGCCCGAACCAGCCCGTGCCGTTCACCGCCGACGACTACCGGGCCCGTATGGAGCGCGCGGCCGACGCCGCCGCCGAGGCCGGACTCGCGGGCGTGCTCGTCGCGCCCGGTCCCGACCTCGTCCACCTCACCGGCTACCGCCCCGTGAACACCGAACGCCTCACCCTGCTGGTCCTCAGGGCCGGGCAGGACCCGGTGCTCGTCGTCCCGACGCTGGAGGCCCCGGACGCCGAGCACGCCGTCGGCGCCCCGGCCCTCACCCTGCGCGACTGGACCGACGGCAAGGACCCGTACGCCGTCGCCGCACCGCTGCTCGACGACCGGGGCCGGTTCGCGGTCAGCGACAACGCCTGGGCGATGCATCTGCTCGGCCTCCAGCACACCCTGCCGGACAGCTCGTACGTCTCGCTCACCGAGGCCCTGCCGATGCTGCGCGCGGTGAAGGACGCCCATGAGCTGGAGCGGCTCGCGTCCGCCGGAGCCGCCGCGGACGCCACGTACGGCGAGATCCTCAAGGTGCGGTTCTCCGGCCGCAAGGAGACCGATATCGCCGCCGAACTGGCCGCCCTGCTGCGGAAGTCCGGACACTCCCAGGTCGACTTCACGGTCGTCGGCTCCGGCCCCAACGGCGCCAACCCGCACCATGAGGCGGGCGACCGCACCATCGAGCGCGGCGACATGGTCGTCCTCGACTTCGGCGGCCTCAAGCACGGCTACGGCTCGGACACCTCCCGGACCGTCCACGTCGGCGAGCCCACCGCGGAGGAGCAGCGGGTCCACGACATCGTGCGGGAGGCCCAGCAGGCGGGCTGCGACGCGGTCCGGCCGGGCGTCGCCTGCCAGGAGATCGACCGCGCGGCCCGTGCCGTCATCACCGAGTTCGGCTACGGCGAACGCTTCATCCACCGCACCGGCCACGGCATCGGCGTCACCACCCACGAACCGCCCTACATGATCGAGGGCGAGGAACAGCCGCTGGTGCCCGGGATGTGCTTCTCGGTGGAGCCGGGCATCTACCTGCCGGGCCGCTTCGGGGTGCGGATCGAGGACATCGTCACCGTCACCGAGGACGGCGGGCGGCGCCTCAACACCACCGCCCGCGAACTGGCGATCGTCGAGTAACCGGCCGTCCCGCGCCCGCCGGTCGAGCCGTCGGCCGGGGCGGTGTCTGTCCGTTGAGCCGTCGGCCGGGGCGGTGTCTGCTCGTTGAGCCGTCGGCCAGGGAGGCGTCCGCCCGTTCAGCCGTCGGCCGTCCCGCGCCCGCCGGTCGAGTCTTCGGCCGGGGCGGTGTCCGCTCGTTCAGTCGTCAGCCAGGACGACGCACGACTCCGGCGGCAGACGCAGCAGCCCGTCGTCGCCCGGGGCCTCCACCGGCTCCCAGGCGGCGACCACCCGCCCCGCCCCGCCCCGGCCGCCGCCCAGCGGGATCTCGGCCGGTTCTCCGCCGAGGTTGACCGCGATCCGCAGATCACCCCTGCGGTAGGCCAGCCAGCGGGCCTGTTCGTCATGCGCGGTGCGCACCGACGCCAGGTCCGGATCGCGCAGGTCGGGCAGGGTGCGGCGGAGCGCGATCAGCTCGCGGTACCAGGTGTGCAGCCGGGCGTGCGGCTCCCGCCCCGCCTCGTCCCAGTCCAGGCAGGAGCGGTCCCGGGTGGCCGGGTCCTGCGGGTCGGGCACCTGGGCGGCGCTCCAGCCGTGCGCCGCGAACTCCCGCCGCCGCCCGTCGCGCACCGCCTCGGCCAGCGCCGGATCGGTGTGGTCGGTGAAGAACTGCCAGGGCGTGCGCGCCCCCCACTCCTCGCCCATGAACAGCATCGGCGTGAACGGCCCGGTCAGCACGAGCGCCGCGGAGCAGGCCAGCAGGCCGGGGGAGAGGGTGGCGGCGAGCCGGTCGCCCTGGGCCCGGTTGCCGATCTGGTCGTGCGTCTGGGCGTAGCCGACGAAGCGGTGGGCGGGGGTGCGGGTGATGTCGACGGGGCGCCCGTGGCTGCGGCCCCGGAAGGCGGAGTACGTGCCGTCGTGGAAGAACACCCCGGTCATGGTCTTGGCGAGGGCCGCCAGCGGGGCCCGTGCGAAGTCCGCGTAGTAGCCCTGCGACTCGCCGGTCAGCGCGGTGTGCAGGGCATGGTGGAAGTCGTCGTTCCACTGTGCGCGCAGCCCGGTGCCGCCCTGGGAGCGAGGGGTGGTGTCCCCGGGATCGTTGCGGTCGCACTCGGCGATCAGCGGGAGCGGGCGGCCCAGTTCGGCGGCGAGCGCGTCGGTGGCGGCCGACAGCTCCTCCAGGAAGGTCAGCGCCCGCCCGTCGGCCAGGGCGTGCACCGCGTCCAGACGCAGCCCGTCGAGCCGGTAGTCCCGCAGCCAGGCGAGCGCGCTGCCCAGCAGGTACGCCCGTACCTCGTCGGAGCCCGGGGCGTCGAGGTTGACGGCCGCGCCCCAGGGCGTGTGGTGGGTGCTGGTGAAGTACGGTCCGAAGGCCGCGAGGTGGTTGCCGGACGGGCCGAGATGGTTGTGGACCACGTCCAGGAGGACCGAGAGCCCCAGGCCGTGCGCCGTGTCGACGAGGCGCTTGAGCCCCTCCGGCCCGCCGTACGGCTCGTGCACGGCCCACGGCGACACCCCGTCGTACCCCCAGCCGTGGGTGCCCGGGAAGGGGCAGACCGGCATCAGCGACACATGGGTGACGCCCAGCCCGGCGAGGTGCCCGAGCCGGGCCGCCGCGGCGTCGAAGGTGCCCTCGGGGGTGTACGTGCCGATGTGCAGCTCGTACAGGACGGCGTCCTGGAGCTGCCGCTCCGGCCGGTCGGCGCGCCATGCGAAGCGCGCGTGGTCGACGACGGCGCTCTCGCCGTCCGGCCCGTCCGGCTGGCGCCGTGAGCGCGGATCGGGCAGCACCCGTACGCCGTCACCCTCCGCCCCGTCCCCGTCCCCGTCCCCGCCCCCGTCGAGGACGAAGCCGTACCGGTCCCCGTCCGAGGCCTCGGCCCGAGCCGTCCACCAGCCGTCCCGCCCGGGGGCCCGCTGCATGGCCCGTGACTCGCCCCGCAGCCGAAGTCCCACCGAACCGGCCTGTGGTGCCCATACCTCGAACAGCATGCCGACGCTCCTCGTCTCCTCGCCCCCGTACCCGTACGCGAGCCGTGACGATCACCGGCCCACGGCACTGGATCGACGCTGATACTCGCGATTAAGGTCTGGTTCTGATCATTGCCCCGTCAGGTTCTGATCAATACGCACTCCCTCTTACGGCTGTGGAGGCCGAGATGACCGTGCCGTCGTTCCCGCCCGGCTTCCTCTGGGGAGCCTCCGCGTCCGCCTTCCAGACCGAGGGCGCCACCGACACCGACGGCAAGGGCCCCTCCGGCTGGGACGCCTTCGCCGCCCAGCCCGGCCGGATCAAGGACGGCACCGACACCACCCGCGCCACCGGCTTCCACCAGCACTACCGCGAGGACGTCGCCCTGCTGGTGGGCGACCGATGGGTCGCTGGCGGCGGGGCCGGTCTGAAGTCGTCCCCCAGATAACGCCCTATTATCTGCGGTAAAGTGCCGTGAATTGCATGTGGGCGGTGCTCCGCTGCTGCACCCGGAGACCCAGGTCTTCGAGGGCATGCTGGCGTGATCAGCAGCTGGCCCGGAATCTGAGCAAGGACACGATCGCGGACCGGCTCCTGGCGGTACGGCGGTTCCAGCGCTTCACCAGCGAGTGGCCGTGGACGTGGCGCCCTACGGACGTCGAGGAGTACACCGCCCACCTGCGGAGCGATGGACGAGAACGGTCCCACTCCACGATCCGCGGCTATCACGGTCACGTCCGCATGTTCCTGGAGTACGTCGCCGACCCTCGCTACGAGTGGACAGCGGTCAGCGAGCGTCTCTTCGGCAGCCATCCAGCCCAGGTGTTCTTCGAGTGGAACACCGCCGTGCACGCCGCCGAGTACGAAGGCCGGCCCGGGCGCCGTGCTCTGACCAAGGCCGAGCTTCAGCGTTTCTTCGACTACGCCGACGACCAGGTGGCAGCCGCCCGAACCTCGGGCCGCAAGGGCTGGCTCCCAGCCATGCGAGACGCGACCGCCATGAAGGCCACCTACGCCTGGGGGCTGCGCCGCCGCGAGGTGATCAAGCTAGATCTCGCGGACTTTGGACACAATCCGCACGCTCCTGAGTTCGGCGACCTTGGCGTGGTCTACGTCCGTTGGGGCAAGGCGTCCAAGGGCTCCGCTCCCAAGCGCCGCAGCGTGCTGACCGTCTTTCCCTGGTCGGTGAAGGTGATGGAGCAATGGCTCGGCAGCTACCGCGCCGTGTTCGACACCGCCGCGAAGAGCGACGCCCTCTGGCCCAGTGAGCGGTCACCGCGCCTGGACATGGGGGCTCTTGGAGACCGGTTCGCCGCCTACCGGGATGCGTTGGGGCTGCCGCAGGAGCTGACGCTGCACTGCTTGCGCCACTCCTACGTGACACACCTGATCGAAGCCGGCTACGACCCGCTGTTCGTCCAGCAGCAGGTGGGGCACTCCTACGCGTCCACCACCGCGCTCTACACCTCCGTGTCGTCGGACTTTCGCACCCGCACCCTGCGCAAAGTCCTGGACGGCACGATCGGCTGAGCGATCAGCACTGCGACCGGGGAAGGACCGCGATGATCAGGCGACTCGGCTACCACTGGCACCTGCGGCGGATCATGGCCGCGCACAACATCTGGAAGACCACCGAACTCATTCCCCTCCTGCGCGAGCGAGGCATCAACCTGTCCACCGCGCAGGTCTACCGCCTGGTCACCGACCGGCCCGAGCGCCTGTCTCTGCCCGTCTTGGCCGCGCTCTGCGACATCCTCGCCTGTTCGCCCGCCGACCTCATCGAACCGTACGTCGAGGCGGACCGACGCAAGCGCACTGCCGGTGAAGCGGCCGTCATCGAGATCAACACCGACTTCCGTCCCGAGCGCGCTCGCATCATCGAGGACTGAACATGCCCGCACCCCGGAAGTACACGTCCGATCCGAGCAGGTACCCGGCCTGTGTGCGTTGCGGCGCCTGCTACCCCGCCAGCCGGCACTGGCCCGAGGGCATCGTCTGTTTCTACTGCGTGCGCGCGGCGCGGAACCGCCAAGGCACCTGCGCCGGCTGCGGTCACGAGGGCATCCTCCCGGGACTCGACGCCGAAGCGCGTCCCCTCTGCGTCCGCTGCTGCGACGTGCCGCTGGACGTTCGATGCAAGCGATGCGGCGAGGAGAACCTGGCCACCGATTCCAACGTCTGCTGGCGCTGCCTGCTCACGGACAGATCAACAAGCTCCTGGCGGGTCCGGACGGGGAGATACCGGAGAGGCTGCGGCCGCTCGCGGAGGCGATCACGGGGATGCCCCGGCCGAACAGCGGATGGGCCTGGATTCACATGAACCGGCGCGTGCCAGAACTCCTACGCGGTCTGGCTGCCGGAGACATCGACCTCAGCCACGACGCACTCGACTCACTGCCGCGATCCAGAACGATCGAATACCTGCGGGGGCTGCTCGTCGCTCACAACTGCCTTCCTTGGCGCGACGAGCACCTGATCGCTTACGGCCGCTGGCTCACCTCGAAGCTCGACACGATCGCCGATGTTGATCAGCGGCGCCTCATCGAGCGCTACACGCGGTGGCACGTGATGAGACGTATGCGACGAGACGACTCCGACCAACACCCCGTGACTGCCAACGCCTTCCTGCGCGCCAAGCAGCACACGACGGTCGCTATCCCGTTCCTGCGATGGCTCGGCGACCGCGGAAGGAGCTTGGGCGAGTGCAGTCAGCACGACGTCGATGCCTGGTTCGGCAACGGCACCAGCACGCGCGGCCACGCGAACAACTTTCTCTACTGGGCTATCAAGCAGCGGCTCGTCAGCAAGCTCGCCGTCCCCTGGGCGCCTCACGGCAACGGCCCTCTCGCGAGCGAGAAGGACCATGTCGAAGCGCTCCGCGCTCTGCTTCTCCATGAGACCCTGCCGGCAGCCCACCGGGCCATCGGCATCATGCTCGTCCTCTTCGGACAACCCCTCGCCAGGGTCGTGACGATGCGCATGGACGACTTCCGTGAAGGCTCGAACGGGCTGGAGGTGAAGCTTGGCAGAGACTGGATCGACGTTCCGGAGGCGGCAGCCGCCGTGATCCGGGTTCATCTCGCTTCTCGCCCCGGCCTCAGCACGGCCGCGAACCCGGACTGCCCGTTGGCGTTTCCCGGACGCATGCCCGGGCGGACGATGCACGTCTACAGCGTTGCGACGATTCTCCGTGAATCCGGGATCCCGGCCATGGCCACCCGCTCCAGAGCCTGGATCCAGATGGTCCGCCAAGCCCCACCGGCCGTCCTGGCAGACGCGCTCGGCGTGAACCCTCATACAGCGATGCGCTACGCCGAACGAGCTGGAACGGACTACCTGGGCTACGCAGCCCTGCGAAGTCCCCGGGGACCCGAGGACGCTTGAGGCGAGCCTCCAGATCAGGAGGTGGCCCAGGCTTCAGCACGCCAGGCCGGCAGTTCCTTGTCCAGCCAGTCTTCGACGGTCCTTCGCCATGGATCCGAGGGATCGCTGTCGGCGACATCTGCCCAGGCGTCCTCAGCCATGTCGGGGTCGATGAACAGGCTGTCGAGGTAGGCGTCGAAGCCGTCGGCGACCTTCGTGAAGACATGGTTCCCCAGATACCCCGGCCAGGCGATGGCATGGACGAATGCATGGAGCTGGCCATGAGTAGCCGGGTTCAGGTCCAGGAAAAGGGTGTCGCTGCCGCCGTTGCGGGCGATGGGCAGCAGGCCGGTCAGGGACACGTTCTCGGCGAGCCACCCGTCGCGACTGCGCCGATACTCACCCAGGAGAGTTCCCCAGCCGTACTCACCCGTGTCGTCACGGCCCAACTGGTAGAGCTCGTCGAAGCCCTGGATTGGTTCTGGTTCACAGCCCGGTATGCGGACCGAGTAGTCCAGCTTCTCCCCGCCGGCGGATTCCAGGAACGAGCGGTACGCGGATGGCAGGGGCAGCCCGAGCTCCCGTTCCAGAGCGGCGCACTCACCTGGATCGAACGACCTGAACGGACCACCCACCAGGCGACCCCGATACCAACGCGAGAGCTCCTCGGACACGGACGGATTGTCGCACCTGGCGGCGTGCACGCGAATGTGCTCAGGCACGTCACCGCCGTGCTGGGTTACGTGTAGACCTGCCGCCGCCGGTCTGTCTCAGCGCGAGCCAGTTCGGTGTCGTACTGGCTCCCGTCAAAGTGAAACTCGGGCGGCGGGGCTGCCGGGGCGTACGGAACCTGCCAGTCCGACCACTGCACGATGTCCCCGAACCGCTGCACGACCACGGACAGGAAACCGCAGCAACCGCCAGTGCACTCGGGTTCTCCCAGCTCCACGCGCCGCGCCTCGCTGGTCGCCTGCAGCGAACTGGGGTCGCCGATGGGCAGTACATCAGCTGCGAACGGCCCGCGGCCCCCTTCGCCGACCGCGCCTTCGACCACGTCCTCACCGTTGACCAAGAACCGCAGCTGAGCACCGAAACGTGGCCCCGGCGGCAGCACCCTGATCTCCAACCGATCGAACATCAGGCCACCCTACGGCGCCTGCCGACGTCGGCACGCGCCCAACCGACGCCACTGAGCCGAGCACGTTCGCGTGCACCCGACTGAGCGCTTCGTCGGGTCAGGCTCCGCTACGCCGCCGAGGGCTATTCACCCCTCACCAACAGCCGTCCTTACCAACATCGCCGATCACGATCTGCGGCGACGTCGCCGGACCGCTGCGCGAAGCGGCCCTGTTATCTGCGGCAAGGGGAATCCGGTGCCCGTCCTGCTGCTGCCGACCGGGAAGGCGCTGACCGTCCGGACGGCGGCCGACGCCTTCCTCGACTCGCTCACCAACCCGAACACCGTCCGGAACTACGGCATCGCCCTCGGGAAGACCGCCGAGCACCTCGGCGAGGGCCGCCCGCTGGCCGCCGTCGCGGACGACGAGATCGGCGGGGCGCTGGAACTCCTCTGGGGCAGCTCGGCGGTGAACACCTGGAACGCCCGCCGCGGCGCGGTCCTCTCCTGGACCGGCTGGTGCGCCGAGCGCGGCTACGACGGGCCGGCAGTCCCGGCCTGGGCGAAGCGGCTTCCGCCGCCGGACTCCGACACCCCGGTGCGCTCGAAGACGGCGATCGACCGGCTGATCGCCCGCCGCGACGTCCGCCTCCGGGAGAAGACCCTGTGGCGGATGCTCTACGAGACCTGCGCCCGCTCCGAGGAAATCCTGGACGTCAACATCGAGGACCTCGACCTGGCCGGCCGACGGGCCCCGGTGAAGTCCAAGGGGGCCAAGCCCAAGGTGCGCCGGCGCGGCACGGTTCGCGCCGACTACGTGCTGGAGACGGTGTTCTGGGACGCCGGTACCGCCCGGCTGCTGCCGCGCCTGCTCAAGGGCCGCACCCGCGGGCCGGTGTTCGTCACCCACCGCCGCCCCGGACCCGGCAAAATGCTCTCAGCCCGGGACGTCTGCCCAGACACCTGCGCTAGGGCCTCTCGTTTGGATCATGCCGGGCTCGCGGGGGCCGGCACGCACATCTGCCGCGTTGTCGTCAGTCACCGACGCTCCGCGTCGGCTCCTTCCTCCGCCTTGCAGCTGCACGCACCAGCCCCCGCTCCCTGATCCAGCCTGATCCAAACGAAAGACCCTAGCCCGCCTCTCCTACGGCCAGGCCCGCGCGCTGCTCGACCAGCACACCACGCACGCCGGGCCGGGCACCGGCTGGGACCTGCACGAGTACCGCCACTCCGGCTTGACCCACCTCGGTGAGCAGGGCGCCTCCGAGCTGATGCTGATGGCCAAGTCCCGGCACAAGAAGGTCGAGAACGTCCGCCGGTACTTCACACCCTCGGCGGCCGCCATCGCGGACGTCACCGCTCTGCTCGCGCCCGGGGGCGCCCGCCGCTGACCCGCGCGCGGAGCGGTGCGCGCTGGTGTGCGCTCCAGCGCGCTCCCCGGCAGGGCTGTTCGTCCTGGTGGCGGGGCTGGTGAACTGGTTCACGGCCAGGCCCCGCGGTGCACCGCCCTTCACGCCGACACCGGCTACCCGGTGACGGGCCACGGGCTGGCCGGAGGAGCGTGAACGTCGTGCGGTTGCCCCCTGACCCCCTGGACCTGCGGGACGTGCGTCGCCGTGTCGATGCGGTGCTGCAGGAGTTCCTCGACCACCAGGCCCTCCCCGGTCGTCCAGGCCCGCGCGTCCAGCCACACCACCAGCTCGTCCCGGACCTCGGCGAAGTCCCGCCAGCCGCCGTCCTGCTGGATCTCCCCGGCGTGCGAGCGGGCCGTGCCGTCCCGCTCTCCGTACTCCGCCAGCACCGAGGCGTCCTCGATTCCCAGCTGCTCGGCCAAGTACTCCGCCACCTCATGCGGCACCTGCCGCGGGTCCGGCATGAACCGCCCCAGGAAGCGCACCGTCGTCAGCTGCACCGCGAAGCCCAGCCGGTTGTGCGCCCGCCGCTTCGCCTGCACCTTCTCCCGGTCCGCGTCGTCCAGGAAGAAGAACCGCTCCAGCTCCGCGCAGGCGGGGAGCAGGCTGCCGTAGTGGCCGTGCTGCTGCCAGACAAGGGGCCATCCCCGCGCTGGCGGACCGCGGCGAGCCATTGAGTGGTGTGCATCGTGAAGTGGCAGGTCACAATGCACACCACTCATAGGGACACCCCCCGAAGGCTCGTCGGTGTCGGGCGGTCAGGGGCAGAAGGACGCCTTCACCGCGGCGACGATGACGGCTCCCTGCCCGGGGGTGAGGGTGACGCTGCCGCCGCTGAAGCGCTGCGCGGCGTTGTTGGCGAGGGTGGTGTCGTCCTTTCCGGCCTTGATCTCCTGGCAGACGTTGAGGGCCTTGCCGATGGCCTTGGCCTGGTCGGCGGCGAGGGCGGGGTCGACGGCCTTAAGAGCGGCGATCAGCCCTGCGGTCTGGGCGACGTTGGGCGACGGGACGCTGCCGACGGCCGGTGCGCCGGCGGCGGCCGGTGCGCTGGATGCCGGGGAGGCGGCGCTGCTGGCCGGGGCCGCGCTGGTGGTGGCGGGTGCGGGCGCGACGGGGGCGCTGCTGGTGGCGGCGGCGCTGCCGCTGCCGTCGTCGTCGCAGGCGGTCAGGGTGAGGAGTGCGGCGGCGGTCAGGCCGACCGTGAGAAGTCGGAGTCTCATGACTGACCCGGTGTCAGCAGCGAGGGTGCGGCGGTGCCGTTGTCGCTGGACCGTGAACGAGGCCATGGCGCGGCCGGGACGGGGAGTCGGCGGTCGGCGCGCACGGGCGGAGCGTCTGTGCGCGCATGCTCCGCCGACGCCACGGCCCTGCGCCCCACCGGCAGGAGCCCTCCCCCCACTCCCCTCCCCGCACGCGCCCCTCGGAAAGGTCCAGCAGCGGCCCGGAGGGGCGGGCGTCCAGCCGGTGCGCCGCGGTTGACGGACTACCCGGCACCGGCCCCTGGGTCACTCGGCCGGTGCGCGGGCCGAAGGGCCCGGTCGCTCAGGTTCCGCCGGGTTTGCCCGTCGAGACCAGCAGGAGGACGGACGAGCCCGGTGCCACCGGTTCTGCGCCGCCCCGGGGCTGACTGCTGATCACCTGCCCGGCGGGAGCGTTCCAGTCCGTGTGCCGCATGATCGTGCAGCTCAGTCCGAGTCCGCGCAGCAGGCTTCCGGCCTGTTCGACCGGCATGCCGGCCAGGTCCGGCAGCGCGATGCCCGCTCCCGCGGTCTGCTCCTGCTCCTGTGCCGGAGTCGCATCGGCGCTTCCGCTCTTGGGGGTGCCGGTGGCGAGCGGGGTGCACGCCCCGTTCGCCGGTGGGGACAGGGACGGGGAGGCGCCGGGCGCGGGCGACACGGGCTTCAGCGCGAAGAACCCCACCGTGGCGCACGCCAGCACGCAGCACGCCGCAGCGGTGCCGAGGAGCGCCCGGCGGGTGCGGCTGCGGCTGACGGCTCGCTCGATCGCGGCCGCGTCGACGACCGGCGCCGTCGGCCCGTCGGCGAAGGAGGCCACCGCGGCACGCAGCTCGGCTTCGAGGCCCGGCTCGAACGGGGCCGGTCCGGACGACGTGTTCCTCACTTCGTACCTCCGAAAGCGGCCGACGGCGTGTGCGGCGCCTGGGCGCCCGATACGGAATCGCGCAGCTTGGCCAGGCCGCGGGCGAGCTGGGACCTCACCGCACTCGAAGAGATGTCCAGGACGTCGGCGATCTGCCGGGCGTCCAGATCGTGCAGGTAGTACAGGACCACCACGCTGCGCATGCCCATCGGCAGCCCGAGCAGTGCCTCGATCAGTTCCGCGCGCAGATCCACCTGCCCGAACCCGTCCCGGGGGTCGGCCGTCTCGGGCACCCCCGACAGCCCGGGGCGCTCGCCCCGGCGCGACAGCCGCCGCCAGCGGTCGTTGGCCAGGTTGACCAGCACTTTGCGCACGTACGCCTCCGGCGAGTCCGCCACCGCGACCTTCCGCCACTGTCGGCACGCCCGCTCCAGCGCCTCCTGCACCAGATCCTCGGCCACGTGCACGTCACCGGTCAGCGCATACGCGGCGCGGAACAACGCTCCCGACCGCTGTGCGACGAACTCCGCGAATCCGTTGCCCGGACCGCTCCTGCGAAACCTCATCCGCCGACCTCCTCTCCTCGTCCCGTCCCTATCACTGCCCCCATGACGGCGGAACGGGGCCGGGTGCTGCACCGAGCCGCCGGCAGTGACGTGAATCACAGCCGGGACGGAAGGGTGTCCCAGGACCTCGCGCCGCTGCCGCCCGGGGTGCGGGCGGGGCCCGGCGAAGCGGAGGGCCGCCGGGCGGGCGGCCCGCAGTCGGCCGAGAAGAACGGGGGCGCCTCTTGCCAGATACTACGGTGACCGTACTACGGTGTGCCGGGTGAAGAACAAACGCTCCATGCAGGAGCCGACCTTCCTCCTCCTCACCGCACTCGCCGACCGGCCGCGCCACGGCTACGCGCTCGGGGACGAGGTCGCCGCGATCTCCGACGGTCGGGTGCGACTGGGCGCAGGCAGCCTCTACGGCACCCTTGACCGCCTGCTGGCTGAGGGGCTGATCCGCGTCGAGCGCGAGGAGACGGTGGACGGACGCCCCCGACGCGTGTTCACCCTCACCCCGGACGGAGAACAGTCGCTCAGGACCGAGGCCGACCGCCTGCGCTCCGCCCTGCGCGAGGCGGACCGCCGCCTGGCGGCACCCCGGACCCGTTCCGCAGGAGGCTCGGCATGACCTCGAAGCACCCCCTGAACGCCTGGCTTCTCCGGCGGGCCCTCGCGCTCTACCCGTCCTCGTACGGCACCGGCGCGCTCGCGGAGGTGACCGACTTCGCCGCCCGCCGGATCGCTCTCCGGTCCGGCCGGAGGGCTGCGCGAGGTGGCCGACGTCGCCGGGCACGGAGTCCGGGTCCGGCTCGGCCTGGTCTCCCACCGCCCGACGGGCCGGGCGTTCGCCACCGCGGCGCCGATCGCCGCCCTGCTCGCCGGAACCTACGCGGCAACCTCGGTCGTGCGCGACGTGCGAACCGCCGTCAGCCCCGAGACCCACGGCTCCTCCACCAGCGGCTTCCCCGACGGAGGCCCGCTCCTGGCGGCGGTCTCGTTCCTCGTCCCGGCCGCGCTCACGGCCTGCGCGGTCGTGGCCGACCGCTGGTCCGCCGCACGGGTCCTGGCCCTGCTGGCCGCCGCTTCGGCGGCACTGTTCTGCCTGCTGTCCTACACCGGGCCGCTCGGCCTGGACCGAGCCGCAGCAGCCGAACTCGGCCTCGGCCCGCGCGGGTTGGGGCTGATCACGCTCAACACCCTGATCCTCCTGCTCGCCCCGCCCGACCGGGAGTGCCGCCCCGGCACCCGGGTGTGAGTAGTTGCGGTACAGGAAGTGCCGCTGAGATTGATCATGGCCCGGCCGGTTTCGGTGTGAGCGGGTCGTCCGGCCGCCGGATGCGGACTCGGCGGGCGCGGGGGATGCCGTCGGCGTCCTGGAGGTCAGCGAAGTCCGCGTGTGCACGGGTGACGGCTTCGGGGTGCGCCTCCTGCTTCTCGTGCTCGGCGAGCGCCCGGTAGATGCTCGCGACGCTGGGGGCCCGGCCCTTGCGTTTGCCGGTGGGGATGATCAGGTCGGGCTGGATCTGCTCGACCGACTCGCCGTTCGCGCGGCGGCGGAGCACGGTGTGCAGCATGTCCTCGGTGATGACCGGCGGGCGGCCGCCGTGCTTGCCCAACAGCTCTCCGAAGAGCGACAACAACGACCCTCGAAGGCTCCGACGCTCAATCATCCCAGGTCAAAGCCCCAACCAGCCCGGAGAACCCTGAGCGCACGATCTGACACGGATGTTCCTCAGACCCCGTCTCGCACACCCCGGTCTGGACCGCCGGGGACCGGGAGGAGGACCGGTTCGGCGCGGAGCTGTACGACACCCTCACCAACCGGCTGTTCGCCGACCCGATCCTCACCGGCCGCTATCCGGACGAGAACCTGGCCGCGCTGATGCCCGGACCGGTCCAGGACGACCTGGCCACCATCTCCGCCCCGCTCGACTGGTACGGGGTCAACTACTACAACCCCACCCTCGTCGGCGCCCCCGGCCCCAGCACCCCGCAGAGCTTCTCCGGCTTCCGGATTCCCCCCGAACTCCCCTTCGGCATCCGGGAGATAGAGGGGTACGAGACGACCGACTTCGGCTGGCCCGTCGTCCCCGACGGCCTGCGCGAGACGCTCGTCCAGCTCCAGGAGCGCTACGGTGACCGGCTCCCGCCCCTCTACATCACCGAGAACGGCTGCGCCGTCGACGAGCCGGCCGCGGACACCCGCCGGATCAGGTACCTCGAAGGACACCTCAAGGCGCTGCGCACGGCCATGGACGCGGGCGTCGACGTACGCGGCTACTTCACCTGGTCGCTCACCGACAACGTCGAATGGACCGAGGGCGCCAGCAAGCGCTTCGGCCTGGTCCACATCGACTACGGGACACTGGCCCGCACCCCCAAGGACTCGTACGCCTGGTACCGCGACCTGATCCGCGCGCAGAAGACCGGCGGTACGGGCGGTACGGGCAGCGCCGGGAGCTGACACATGGACGCCTCGTGGTGGTCCCGGGCCGGACTCGGGATCTTCGTGCACTGGACGCCCGCCTCCGTACCGGGCTGGGCCCCGCCGGACGTCCCGGTGGACCGCCTCCCCCCGGCGGCCCGCCGCGCGCCCCTGGCCTGGACGCCCCACGCCGACTGGTACGAGAACGGGCTCCGGTTCCCCGGCAGCCCGGTGGCCGTCCACCACCGCGCGGTCTACGGCGACCGGCCGTACGCCGCGTTCGGGGGAGACTTCAACGACGCCCTGACGGGCTGGGATCCCGCGGGCTGGGCCCGCGCCTTCCGTGCCGCGGGCGCCGACTACGCCGTCCTGGTGGCCAAGCACCACGACGGCTTCTGCCTCTGGCCCTCCGCGGTCCCCAACCCGCACCGCGCCCGCTGGCACACCCGCCGCGATGTCATCGGCGAGTTCGCCGAGGCGGTCCGTGCCGAGGGGCTGCGCCTGGGGATCTGCTACTCCGCCGGGCTCGACTGGACCTTCGACGCGCGCCCCATAGGCACCGGCGCACATGCCCTCGCGGCCGTTCCGCGCGGCGACTACCCCGCGTACGCGGGCGCCCAGCTACGCGAACTGATCCGCCGCTACCGCCCCGACCTGCTCTGGAACGACACCGTCTGGCCCGGTACGGACACCGACGTCCGGCGGCTCGCCGAGTACTACCGCTTCGCCGTCCCGCACGGCGTCATGAACCGCCCGCTGTCCCCGTACGCACCCCTGCGGCGGGCCCTGCGGCTCCCCGGTGCCAGGACCCCGTACGGGATCACCCCCGGCGAAGGCCGCGGCTCCTGCTACCACCGCGACGCCCCGGCCGGACCGTGCCCGGCCGCGGAGGGCGCCGCGGCGGGCGGCGGGCGGCTGCTGGCCGTGGGCCCGCGGGGAGAGGACGCGGCCCTCCCAGGCGGGCAGCGACACCACCTGGAACGGCTTGCCCGGGGCGAGTGCCCCATGTGACATTCTGACGACCGTGATAGTCAGGGTGAGCGAGGCGCGCGTACGCCCGGAACGGTTCGAAGCGTTCCGCGACATGATCGTCTCCGCGGTGCGCGAGTTCCCCGGCCGCTACCCGGGCCTGGTGGACCACGAGGTACTGCTCGGGCCGCCCGACTCCCTGCTCTACGTCAGCCGTTGGCGCGGCGAGGAGGACCTGGTCCACTACGCGGGCGAGCACTGGCGCGACCAGCCGGTGGTCCTGCCGGGCGAGGCCGAGTACCTCCTCGGACCGCTTCGGGTGCGGCACTTCGCGGGCGCGCCGCTGACCTGAGTCCGGCCGGGGCCGGTCCGTACGGGGTCAGTCCCAGACCATGTCGAAGGAGCGCTCGAAGTTCACGTAGCCCAGGCGGGCGAAGGACCGGGCCATCGGGACGTTGCCGAGGTCCGTGGAGGCCCGGACGCGCACCACGTCGTCCTGCGCGGCCAGCACCCGGGTGCCCTCGGCGAGGAGGTCGTCGATGTATCCGTGGCCGCGCCGCTCGGGCAGCACTCCGATGTACGCGATGATCGGGTTGTAGTTGTTGCGGGCCGGGATCACGAACCCGACCGGCTCCCCGCCGGGGAGTTCGGCGATCCGCCACCACGCGCGCGGGGTGCGGTAGTGCGCCAGTTCCTCGTCGTAGTGCTTCTCGGCGGCCTCGCGGGCGCTGAGACCGGAGGCCAGGTCGGCCTGGCCGTGCGCGTCGAGAGTGCCCTCCATCACCGGGGTCATCAGTGCGAGAAGGTCCTCGCGGTCGGCGACCGGACGGAACCGGAGCCGCCCGCTGTCCGCGGGGACCGCCGTTCCCGCACGCCACTCCAGGCGCAGCCGCTCGACCAGCATCCGCGCGCCGGAACGCTCCATGACCCGGATCCGGGCCTCCACGATCTCCCGGGCCGCCGGGTCCTCGTGCCAGTCCGCCGGGACGTGGCGCTGGTACTCGGGCCGCGGCGCACCGGCCGGTATGACCGCCGCCGTCGCCGCCTCCAGCAGCCGCCGTCCCGCCTCGCCGCGCTCCGGCTCGGGCAGCGTGTCGTCCAGGTCGAAGACGTCCAGGATGAGCGGTGCCTCGCCCGTGTGGCTCCACCACGAGAGCCGGGCCACCAGCCGCTCGCCGCGCAAGGCCACCCACATCCACGCGGGGCGGCGCCGTCCCGAGGCGAGATCGTCATCGAACTCGTGGTCGAAGACGTACGACAACTGCCGGAACATCCCCAGTTCCTGGGGGCCGGTGAGCGGGCGGATGGTCAGTTCCTGCGGTGCAGGCGTCATGCAAGCTCCTGATAAGGGCCGGAAAAAACCGCCCGGTGCACCGGGCGGTCTGCGGTGGCAGACAGTAGCAACGCCGCCGCCTCCCCGCGCGCGGATTTACGGGTCACGGCCGCGACCGGACCGGAACGCGGCAGGCCGGACCGGAACGCGGCGCACCGGAACGGAACGCGGCGGACCGGAACGCGGCTGACCAGACCGATTCTGGACACTGCGGGGCGGTCGGGCCGACAATTGGCACGTGACGTCCTCCTTCGAGTCCCACACGCACGCCGTGCGGCTGTCCGACGCCCAGCGCGACCGCGTGCTCGGCGTACTCAGAGACGGCGCCGCCCAGGGCAAGCTCTCCCACGACACCTTCATGCGGCGCATGGAACTGGCGCTCGTAGCCCGCCGTCCGGAGGAACTGGCGGCGCTCACCGCCGACCTGGAGGGCGAGGGCCGCCTGTCACAGCGGATACTCCGGGTCGTCGGCGGGGTCTCCGGATTCCCCGGCCGGATACGCCGGGTCTGGCAGAACGAACGGCTCCCGAAGCTCCTGCTGCCCGCCCCCAGCCCGCGCCCCCTGCTGATCGGCCGCGACCCCGGAAACGGGCTGCGGCTCAACCACGAGACCGTCTCCCGGATGCACGCGGAACTCCACACCCAGCCCGGCGGCGGCTGGCTGCTGCGCGACCTCGGCTCCACCAACGGCACCTGCGTCAACGGCCGCCGGGTCACCGGCACGGTCCCGGTCCGCGCGGGCGACCAGGTGAGCTTCGGCCGCATGAGCTTCTGCCTCTCCGCCCCCGCGCCCCTGCCCCCGGCCTGAAACCCGGTCATCACCCGGACGGCCGTACGCCGACTGCGCGTCGGCCCCGCCGGTGGTCCCCTGAGGGAACCGCGCCGCACACCGGCGCCCCGGACTCCAGGGGAACCGATGCAGGCCGACGCGCCGGAAGGCATATCCGCACCGGCCCACCGCCCGCGCACCGCCCCGGGCCCCAGCCTCCTCGCCCCTGGCACCGCCCGCGACCCGCACCGGCTCTACCGGGCGCTGCGCGCGACGTACCCGCTCAGCTACGACGCGCCCCTGGGCGCCTGGCTGGTCAGCCGGTACGCCGACGTCGTCACCGCCCTCACCGACCCCCGGTTCACCGGCCTCCCGCACGACGCCGTGCCCCGCGGCGGCCCCGCGCCGCTCGGCCTCTGCCACGGCGGCCCGCGGTGCGCCGCCCCCGGCCCCGCCGCCCCGCCCCACGGCGCCGTCGCCCGGATCGAACGCACCGCCTACGTACTGGCCCGCCGGATCGCCGGACGCCGACAGGCCGATCTGGCCGAGGAGTTCTGCCGCTGGCTGCCCCTCGGCGCGGCCACCACAGCGCACACCCACCCGTACCCCGTCCTGCCCGGTCCCAGCCCCTGCACCCGTCACACCGGACTGCGCGCGACCGCGCTCGCCTCCTTCCTCGCCAACGTGCTGGACACCCCCGGCCTGCCCGACGTCCTGCGCACCGAACCCGCTCTCGCCGACCGGGCGTGGACGGAGTCGCTGCGCCGCGACCCACCGGTCCAGATGGTGCTGCGCCGCACCACCGCCGAGGTCGTCCTCAGCGGCGGCACCCTGCCCGCCGGGGCGTACGTCGCCTGCCTCACCGGCTCGGCGGGCCGCGACCCGGAACGCTTCGCCGCCCCCGGCCTCTTCGACCCCTTCCGCACCGACCAGGGCAGCCTCCTCACCGGCCCCGCGTCCTGCCCGGCCGTCCTGCTCGGCCGGCTGGAGGCCCGGCACGGGCTGCGCGCCCTGCTCGACGCGATGCCCCGGCTCCGCTGGGCGGACGGCTTCCGTCCGGTCCGCGCCGGGCTGCTCACCCGCGGCCCGCGGACCCTGCTCGTCCGGCCCGGCTGAGCAGTGCCACCGGCCGCTCCGCGAAGAGTTCGGCCGACACCGCCGACCCCCCGGAGAACTCCCGGCCGGGCGTCAGCAGATCGGCCCACACCCCGTCGTCGGGCAGCGACAGCTCCGTACCGCGCCAGCCGCCCGACTCCGCCAGCCGTGACGACAGCCGGGTCACCGCCGTGACCACCTCGCCGGAGCGGCAGAACGCCAGACAGTGCCCGGCCGCCGGGCCCCGGACCTCCAGCGGGACGTACGTACCGGCCGCGCCGAACACCTCCGGCCGCTCCCGCCGCAGCCGCAGCGCCACCGAGGTGAGCCGGGCCTTCTCGTCGTCCCCGGCCCCGTCCGGCTCACGGAAGGGCCGCCGGTTGTCCGGGTCGACCAGCGCCAGGTACTCCCGCTCGGTGCCCTGGTACAGATCCGGCACGCCCGGCATCGTCAGCTGGACCAGCGCCGCGCCCAGCACATTGGCCCGGACGTACGGGGCGAGCGTGTGGGCGAACCGCTCCAGCGCCTCGCGCACCGCCCCGCCCGCGGCGGCCGGGCCCGCCGCGACGAAGTCCGTCACGGCCCGCTCGTAGGCCGGATCGGACTCGGTCCAGCAGGTGAAGAGCCCCGCCTCCCGGACCGCCTTCAGCAGCGCCGGTTCCTGCCGCCCGGCCTGCTCCCCGCCCGGCAGGCCCGTGCAGCCCACCGCGGTCTGCCAGGACAGCCAGGCGAACTGCGCGTCGGGAGGAGTGGCCGTCACGGCCCGCCCCAGCTCGGTCAGCAGCCCCGACCACGCCTCCGGGCTCTCCGTCAGCACCGCGATACGGGCCCGCACATCGGCGCTCCGCTTGGTGTCATGGGTGGTCAGCACCGTGCTCGTGGAGGGCCAGTCGCGGGCCAGCCGGGCACAGAACGCGTGGAACTCCTCCGGAGCCACCGCGGGCCGCCCCGGATCGCCGCCCACCTCGTTCGCCGACACCAGCGGCGCGTACCGGTAGTACGCCGTGTCCTCGACCGACTTGGCCCGCAGCGCCGAAGCCGTCTGGGCGAACCGGGCACAGAACGCCGCCCGCTCCGGCCCCCCGCCCAGCCGCCCCAGTGCCAGCTCCCGGACCACGTCGACCGCCGAGGACTCCTCCGCGACCGCGAACACCGCCTTCGCGTCCCGCGCCGCCGCCTCCGGCACCGCCTCCTCGGCCGGCCCGGAGGGCGGGGCGCCAGGCCCGTCGGGCCTCACGTACGGACGGTAGACGGGCACCCGCACCAGCAGCTCGCGGACGGCGGTGCGCAGCGCCCACGGGGCGTGGTCGCGCAGGCCGGGCTCGGCCGCGCAGATCCGTACCGCCAGCCGGGTCAGCAGCGCGGTCTCGGCGGCCAGCTCATGCGTCACCACCTCGTACGCGGCACGGCGCACGGTCGCCGTCCAGTCGCCGCCCCGGTCGGCGGCCGGGCCCGCGTACTCCCGGAAGCGGCCGACCAGTTCCGCCGCGCCGGCCGGGTCGACGAACAGCCCGTCGACGTGGCGCAGCGCGTCGTACCCGGTGGTGCCCGCGACCGCCCACCGCGCGGGCAGGCGCTCCTCGCCGGTGAGGATCTTCTCCACCACCGTCCACCGTCCCCCGGTGGCCGCCGACAGCCGCTCCAGATAGGTCTCCGGGTCGGCCAGTCCGTCCGGGTGGTCGACGCGCAGCCCGTCGACCACCCCGTCCCGGACCAGCTCCAGGATCGTGCCGTGGGTCGCGGCGAACACCTCCGGGTCCTCCACCCGCACCCCGATCAGCCCCGAGACCGTGAAGAACCGCCGGTAGTTCAGCTCGGTACGGGCCAGCCGCCACCAGCCGAGCCGGTAGTGCTGGGCGTCCAGCAGCTCCGGCAGCGGCAGCCCGGCCGTTCCCGCCCGCAGCGGGAACTCCTGACCGCCCAGCCGCAGCACCTCCCCGTCCACCCGGAACCGGTCCATCTCCTCGCCGATCCGGCTCCCGAGCACCGGCAGCAGCACCTTCCCGCCGCCCGCCTCCCAGTCGATGTCGAACCAGCGGGCGCAGCGGGACTCCGGGCCCTCGCGCAGCACCTCCCGCAGCGCGCGGTTGTGGCGGGGATCGGCGGCCATGTGGTTCGGCACGATGTCCACGACCAGCCCGAGCCCGTGCGCCCGCGCCGTGCGGGCCAGTCCCCGCAGCCCCTCCTCGCCGCCGAGTTCACCGCGCACCCGGCCGTGGTCGACGACGTCGTAGCCGTGCCGGGAGCCGGGGACGGCCTCCAGCACGGGGGACAGGTGCAGATGCGAGACGCCGAGCTCGGCGAGGTACGGCACGGCACGCGCGGCGGCCGCGAACGGGAAGTCGGGCTGGAGCTGGAGCCGGTAGGTGGCGGTGGGCGTCATGCGGTCGTTCGTACCCGGCCCGGCGGCATCTGTGACAGAGAACGCCGCAAAGGGCCCGACCGGCGGTGTCCCCGGCACCCGCCGCCCCGCGCCCGGCACCCGGCCGTGCCCCGTGCCGCGGCCTACGCGGGCCGCTGGAGCACCGCCATGCTGCGCCCGACCAGCGTCACCCGCTCGCCCGCGGTCACCTGGGGCCCCGAACCGGGCATGACCCCGACCGGGCGCGCCGTGTCCACCACGAGCAGCCACTGCCGTCCGTGGTGCACCGGCACCCGGAACTCCAGCGTCTCGGCGCTCGCGTTGAACATCAGCAGGAACGAGTCGTCGGAGATCCGCTCACCGCGCGGCCCCGGTTCGGAGATCGCGTGCCCGTTGAGGAAGACCGTCAGCGCCTTGGCGTGCGCGGCCTGCCAGTCCCGCTGCGTCATCTCGGAGCCCTGCGGCGTGAACCACGCGATGTCCGACAGCTCGTCGTGGGGGCCGTCCACCGGGCGGCCGTGGAAGAACCGGCGGCGGCGGAAGACCGGATGGTCGCGGCGGAGCCAGACCATCGCCCGGGTGAACTCCAGCAGACTGCTGCTGCCCGCCGCCCCGCGCTCGCCCCTCTCCGGGCCGTCCGGGTCCTGGCGCGCCTCCTCGGCCGGTTCGGGCCAGTGCACCCACGACAGCTCGCTGTCCTGGCAGTACGCGTTGTTGTTGCCCCGCTGGGTACGGGCGAACTCGTCGCCGTGACTCAGCATCGGCACGCCCTGCGAGAGCATCAGCGTGGCGACGAAGTTGCGCATCTGCCGGGTCCGCAGGTCCAGCACCTCCGGCCGGTCCGTCTCGCCCTCGGCCCCGCAGTTCCAGGACCGGTTGTGGCTCTCGCCGTCCCGGTTGCCCTCGCCGTTGGCCTCGTTGTGCTTGTCGTTGTACGCGACCAGGTCGTGCAGGGTGAAGCCGTCGTGGCAGGTGGCGAAGTTGATCGAGGCGAGCGGGCGGCGCCCGTCGTCCTGGTACAGGTCCGAGGACCCGGTCAGCCGTCCGGCGAACTCCGCGAGGGTCCGCGGCTCCCCCCGCCACAGGTCCCGCACGGTGTCCCGGTACTTCCCGTTCCACTCGGTCCACAGCGGCGGGAAGTTCCCCACCTGGTAGCCGCCCTCCCCGACGTCCCACGGCTCGGCGATCAGCTTCACCTGACTGACCACCGGGTCCTGCTGCACCAGGTCGAAGAACGACGACAGCCGGTCCACCTCGTGGAACTGCCGGGCCAGGGTGGCCGCCAGATCGAAGCGGAAGCCGTCCACGTGCATCTCGGTCACCCAGTACCGCAGCGAGTCCATGATCAGCTGGAGCACGTGCGGCGAGCGCATCAGCAGCGAGTTCCCGGTCCCGGTGGTGTCCGTGTAGTACCGCTGGTCGTCCGCGAGCCGGTAGTACGAGGCGTTGTCCAGGCCCCGGAAGGAGAGCGTCGGACCCAGGTGGCTGCCTTCCGCGGTGTGGTTGTAGACCACGTCGAGGATCACCTCGATGCCCGCCTGGTGCAGGGCCCGCACGGCCTGCTTGAACTCCAGCACCTGCTCGCCCCGGTCGCCCCAGGACGCGTACGCGTTGTGCGGGGCGAAGAAGCCGATGGTGTTGTATCCCCAGTAGTTGGCCAGCCCCGCGTCCGCCAGCCGGTGGTCCTGGACGAACTGATGGACGGGCATCAGTTCGATCGCCGTGACACCCAGCTCCGTCAGATGGGCGATCACCTCCGGATGGGCCAGCCCCGCGTAGGTGCCGCGCAGCTCCTTCGGCAGTGCCGGGTGAAGCATCGTCAGGCCCTTGACGTGGGCCTCGTAGATCACCGTGCGGTGGTAGTCCGTACGGGGACGGCGGTCGTCGCCCCAGTCGAAGTACGGGTTCACCACCACCGACGTCATGGTGTGCGGGGCCGAGTCGAGATCGTTGCGCGCGTCGGGGCGGCCGAACGGATAGCCGTACACCGCCTCGCCCCACCGGATCTGCCCGGCCACCGCGCGGGCGTACGGGTCGAGCAGCAGCTTGGCCGAATTGCATCGGACACCGCGCTCCGGCTCGTACGGCCCGTGGACCCGGAACCCGTACCGCTGACCGGGCATCACCCCCGGCAGATAGGCGTGGCGGACGAAGGCGTCGGTCTCCCTCAGCTCCACCGCGGTCTCGGAACCGTCGTCGTGCAGCAGACACAGCTCGATCCGTCTGGCGGCCTCCGAGAAGACCGCGAAATTGGTCCCGGCACCGTCGTACGTGGCGCCGAGGGGGTATGCCTGTCCCGGCCAGACCTGCATGGGCTCGACTCCTCCACCTCTGATCAGGCAGATCCTTCCCGAAAGAAGTGCGCCGACCTAGGACGTCTCCGGGACGTCACCCGGTCCGGTCAACATCGGGCCTCCGCGTGTCGCTCGGAACCGCGATCCGGACCCCGGGCCCGCGCCCCGGCCCGGCAGCCGGTCCGCAATAGGGTGCTTAATCACTATGAATCACCTCACTCCGGCCGATGCTTCCGCTGGGAACAAGCCTGCGTCAGTAAGGAGTTGACGAAGCAGCATGCGCATCCTGCTGCACCGGCTCCCGCTCCCGGAGTACCCTTCCTTGATCGTTGGTGGGGGAGTGGAAGGCGGTGCGCGGGTGAGCTCGGGAGGCTTCGAGCTGCCCCCAGGTGACCCAGGTCACGAGGGGGAATCCACCGATGCCCCGCCAGGGGCGGTGTCGCTTGCGCAGCCCGTGGAGATCGGCGCGGAACTGGACTGGGGAGCGGAAGCCTGGAGCGAGGTGCGGATGCGCGCCCAGCGGGCTGGCCGTGCCTACATCTGGCTGAATCTCGTGGAGCAGCGGCTGCGTGCCGTGGTCGCCGCGGTGCTCCGGCCCATCTACGAGCCGGTCCACGGCGAGGACTGGGTGGTGGCCGCCGCCGGTCCCGCCGGACAGGAGTGGGTGCAGCGCGCCGTCGCCGTGCGCGAGGTCTCGCGCCGCAAGGGCTATCTGCTGGACCCCGCCGACGACAACGTCCTCAGCTTCCTCACGCTGCCCCAGCTCCGCGAGCTGATGGTCCAGCACTGGCCCTGCTTCGAGGCGTACTTCGACGACCGGCGCGAGGTGGAGCTGGCGCTCGACGAGCTGGAGGTCGCCCGCAACGTGGTCTCCCGCAACCGCGCCCTGAACGAGCCGGTCCTCGCCCAGGCCGAGCGTGCCTCCGCCCGGCTCCTGGAGATCCTGGGCAGCGGTGCCGCGGTCCCTTCGGCCGACCGGCTGCCGGTCGACGCCGTCGAGGAGCTGGTCGGCGACCGGTACGCGGACGTGGTCTCCGTCCACCCCGACCGGGTGCGGCTCCAGCGCCAGATGCCCGCCGAGGACCTCTTCGGCGCCTCGCGGCGGCTCGACGCGATCGGTATAGGGCTCAACCTGCTGGTGCAGAACTTCTCGGGACGCAGGCTCGTCCGGCTGGCCGAGTCGGGCTGCCGCATCCGGCTGCTCTTCATCAACCCGGCGAGCAGCGCGGTCAAGCGGCGGGAGCGGGAGCTGGGCCTGAAGAAGGGCGAACTGAGCCGGTCGGTGGAGATGAACATCCTCCATATGCGCCGGGTCCGCTCCAAGCTCCGCGACCCGGGCGCCTTCGAGATCCATGTCTTCGACGAGACCCCGCGCTTCACGGCGTACCTGGTGGACGGCGACGGCACGGACGCGGTGGGGGTCGTCCAGACGTATCTGCGGCGCGCGCGCGGGATGGAGGCGCCGGTGCTGGTGCTGCGCGGCGGCGGACGTGCGGTGTTCCGCGCGGGGCAGGAGAACGAGCACGGGCTGTTCGAGACGTACCGCGAGGAGTTCGAGTCGGTGTGGACGGACTCCCGGCCCGTCTCCTGAGCGCCGTTCCCCCGGCCGGTGCCGGGCCCGCCCGTGAGGGGGCGTGGGGGCTCTGTCAGTGGTGCGTGCAAGGGTGGTCACCACATGGGGGAGCACACGAAGGAGGTACCCGATGAGTTGGGAACGGGAGCCGCTGGTCGGTTTCGACCTGGAGACGACGGGCACGGAGCCGCTGGAGGCGCGCATCGTGACGGCCGCCGTCGTGAGCGTCGGGAGCAGCGGCGGGGAGCCCGTGGGGGAGCGCACCTGGCTGGCCGACCCGGGGGTCCTGATCCCCGCGCAGGCCTCGGCGATCCACGGCATCAGCAGTGAGCGGGCGGCGGCGGAGGGGCGCCCGGTGCGGGAGGTCGCGGACGAGATCGCGGAGACGCTGACCGGCTACTGGCGCCGCGGCGTTCCGGTCGTCGCGTACAACGCGGCCTTCGATCTGACCCTGCTCACCGCCGAGCTGCGGCGGCACGGTCTGCCCTCGCTGAGCGACCGGCTGGACGGGGCGGGCATCGGCCCGGTCATCGATCCGTACACCATCGACCGCGCGGTCGACCGCTACCGCAAGGGCAAGCGCACCCTGGAAGCGGTCTGTGTCGAGTACGGCGTGGTCCACGGCGGCGCCCACGACGCGGGGGCCGACGCGCTGGCCGCGGTCCGGGTGGCCCACGCGATAGCCGGGCGGCACGGCTCGGTGGCCGCGATGTCCGCCGCCGAGCTGCATGAGCGCCAGGTGGAGTGGTACGCCCGGTGGGCGGCGGACTTCCAGCGGTTCCTGCGCCGCAAGGGCACGGCGGACGCGGTGGTCGACGGACACTGGCCGCTGCGGGAGCCGGCCGCGGTCACGGCCGGCTGACCCCGTCGCGTATCGGCCGGCTGGCCCCGTCGCGGCTCAGAAGGGGTACCAGCGCACCGTCGGGTCGTCGTCGCGCAGCGAGGCCACCCGGCGGCGGAATTCCGCGAGCGCCTTCGGGTTGGTCGGCGCGTGCTGCGACACCCAGGCGCAGCTGGCCGTCTCCCGCGCCCCGCGGAGCACCGCGCAGCCCTCCCACGCGCGCACGTCCCAGCCGTACGTGGCGGTGAACGCGTCGTACGCCTCGGGCGCCAGCCCGTACCGGTCCCGGGACAGGGCCAGGACGACCAGGTCGTGCTCGCGCAGATCCGCGGAGAAGGTCTCCAGGTCGACCAGCACCGGGCCGTCCGGCCCGACATGGACGTTGCGGGGCAGCGCGTCGCCGTGGATCGGTCCCGGCGGCAGATGCGGGACCAGGGCGGCCGCGGCCGCCGCGAAGCCGTCCCGGCGCCCCCGCAGATAGACGGCGTCGGCCGGGTCGATCGCGTCTCCCGCGAGCCGCAGCCACCGTTCGACGCCGCCCAGCAGTTCGCGGCGCGGCAGTACGAAGCCGTCCGGGGCGGGCAGCGCGTGCACCAGGGTCAGCAGCCGGGCCAGGTCCTCCGGCCCGGCGGGGCGCACCGCCTCGGGCAGCCGGTGCCAGAGGGTCACCGGGTGCCCCTCGACCAGCCGGGCCGCGGGCTCCGCGGCCCGTACGGCCGGGACGCCCGCGTCGGCCAGCCAATGGGCGACGGCCACCTCGCGGTCCGCCCGTTCCCGCAGTTCCGGGTGGCGTACGGCGTCCCGGCCGACCTTGACCACCAGGTCACCGACGGCGAACACCGCGTTCTCACCCAGCGCGAGCAGTTCCGCGTCGCCGGGCAGACCGGCGGCGGCGAGCACCTCGCGCGCAAGCATGTCGTTCATGTCTGCGATTTTCGCACCTGTGCAGGCCTCCTTGACGAACCGACGGCCCATCAGCACCATGACGGGGGCCACCTGAGCGGCCAGAACGGTACGAAACCGATCAAATGACGCGAAGGGGGCGGATCGTGACATTAGCGAGTGCGGCCGTACGTTCCGGGAGACACGGCCCACCCGGTGGCCCGCAGGACGCCCCGCCCCGGCCGGTCAGCCGCAGGACCGGCGCCTGGTTCCTGGTGCTGCCCGCGCTGATCCCGATCCTGGTCCTCAGCGTCGGCCCCCTGCTCTACGGCATCGCGCTCGCCTTCACCGACGCCCAGTCCGGCCGTACCCGCGCCACCCAGTGGGTGGGCGCCCTGAACTTCCAGGACCTGCTCCACGACACCCTCTTCTGGGACTCCTTCAGGATCGGCCTGGTCTGGGCGTTCGGCGTGACCGTCCCGCAGTTCCTCCTGTCCCTCGGCCTGGCCCTGCTGCTCAACCAGCGGCTGCGGCTGCGCTGGCTGGCGCGGGCGCTGGCGATCATCCCCTGGGCGATGCCCGAGGTGGTCGTGGGCATCATGTGGCGGCTGGTCTACAGCCCGGACGCGGGTGTCCTCAACGAGACCCTCCGCGACCTCGGCCTGGGCGACGGCCGGGACTGGCTCACCGGACTCGCCACCGCGCTGCCCGCCGTGATCGTCGTCGGGGTGTGGGCGGGCATGCCGCAGACCACCGTCGCCCTGCTCGCCGGGGTCCAAAACGCCCCGCAGGAGCTCCACGAGGCGGCCGCCCTGGACGGCGCCGGTGCCTGGCGCCGATTCCGTACCGTCACCTGGCCGGTGCTCAGGCCGGTCGCGCTCGCCGTCACCGCGCTCAACTTCATCTGGAACTTCAACTCCTTCGCCCTGGTCTACGTCCTGACCAACGGCGGCCCCGGAGGCCGCACCCGGCTGCCGATGCTCTTCGCGTACGAGGAGGCCTTCCACTACGGGCAGTTCGGATACGCCGCGGCGATGGGCTGTGTGATGGTCGCGGTGATCTCCGTGATCCTCGCCGTGTACCTCGCCGGACGGCTCGGGGGAGGCGAGGGCCGATGAACACCCGTACCCGTACGTCCGTCCGCGTCGGACAGTACGCCGCGCTCCTGGGCTACCTCGCCTTCCTGGCGTTCCCGTTCCTGTGGCTGGTGTCCACCGCCTTCAAGCCGGCCCGCGAACTGGGCTCGCTCCACCCCACCTGGATCCCCGGGCACCCGACGCTCGACAACTTCCGCCAGGCCTTCGACGAGCAGCCGCTGCTGCGGGCCGCCGCCAACTCGCTGACCGCCGCGCTCTGCGCCGCCGCCCTCGCGGTCGTCGTCGCCACGCCGCTGGCGTACGTGATGGCCCGTCGCCGCTCCCGGCTCTCGACGGCGGCCACCGGCTGGGTGGTGGTCAGCCAGGCGTTCCCGCTGGTGCTGCTGATCATCCCGCTGTTCCTGGTCCTGAAGGGCCTGCACCTGATCAACACCCTGTCGGGGCTGGTCATGGTGTACACCGTCTGGGCGCTGCCCTTCGCGCTCTGGATGCTGGTGGGCTACGTGCGGGCCGTGCCCGTCGAACTGGAGGAGGCCGCCGCGGTCGACGGAGCGGGACGGCTGCGGACCCTCGCGTCGGTGACCGCCCCGCTGCTGGCCCCCGGCATCGCCGCCACCGCGCTCTTCGCCTTCATCACCGCGTGGAACGAGCTGTTCTTCGCGCTCGTCCTGCTCAAGACCCCGGAGAAGCAGACCTTGCCGGTCGTCCTGACCCACTTCATCGGAGCGGAGGGCGCGGCCGACCTCGGGCCGCTCGCCGCCGCGGCCTTCCTCGCCACCCTGCCCTCGCTGGTGATCTTCGCGATCATCCAGCGGCGGATCACCGGCTCCATGCTGGCCGGGGCGGTGAAGAGCTGATGCGGGCGTCACCGCGCAGGGCGGCGGCCGCCGCGGCCACCGCGCTGGCCCTGCTCCTCGCCGGCTGCGCGGGGACGGACGGCGGCCGGGGGGAGGGCGGCCGGATCGAGCTGAGCTTCCAGTCGCTGGCCTGGCAGAAGGAGTCCGTCGACACCAACAAGCAGCTGGTGAGGGAGTGGAACGAAAGCCACCCGGACGTCCACGTCACGTATGTCCCGGGCAGCTGGGACACCGTCCACGACCAGCTGCTCACCTCGTTCGAGGGCGGCGAGGCACCAGACATCATCCACGACGCCTCCGACGACCTGGCCGACTTCGCGTACGGCGGCTACCTCGCCGACCTGCGCGGACTCCTCCCCGACCGGCTGACCGCCGACATCCCGCCGCAGAGCTGGTCCACCACCACCTTCGGCGACGGCGTCTACGGTGTGCCCTTCCTCCAGGAACCCCGCGTCCTGATCGCCAGCACCGTGGTCCTCGAAACCTCCGGGGTCCGCGTCCCCACCCCCGAGAAGCCCTGGAGCTGGGAGGAGTTCCGGCAGGTCACCAGGGAGCTGACGGGTGAGGGCCGGTACGGCGTGGCCTGGCCGCTCAGGGAACCGGTGTCCGTCACGCTCAACCTCGGCCTCTCCGGCGGCGGCCAGCTCTTCCACCGCGGCGCCGACGGCAAGGTCACCCTCCGCGCGGAGGCGGGCGACCGGATCGTCCCCGGGACCATTCACGACCAGGTCAACACCGACCGCAGCGCCGCGCGCACCACCCTCGGCATGGGCGGCTCCGACACCCTCCCCGGCTTCTTCGGCGGCAAGTACGCGATGGTGCCGCTCGGCTTCTCCTACCGCCAGCAGATCGCCGAACAGGCCCCCGAGGGATTCGAGTGGACGGTGCTCCCGGCGCCCGCGGGCAGTGCGGGGCTCACCCAGGGAGTCAGCCCGCAGACCCTGTCGGTCTCGCAGGACAGCCCGTACAAGCGGGAGGCCGCGCAGTTCATCGACTTCCTGCTCCGGCCGCCCAACATGGTGCGCCTGGCCAAGGGCGACTGGATGCTGCCGACCGGCACCGAGGCCCTCGCCGATCCTTCTCTGCACACCGCCGAGAACGGCTGGGCGACCGGCGTCGCCGTCGCGAAGGAGCTCCGTCCCGCCCCCGCCCAGTCGGTGCGCGGCTACCCGGAGTGGAAGGACAAGGTGGCCACGCCCGCCCTCCAGGAGTACTACAGCGGGGCCATCGGGGCCGAGGAGCTGAGGAAGCGTCTGGTCGACGACGGGAACCGGGTCCTGGCCCGCTACCAGCGCTGACACGGCTGCCGGAGGCGGCCCCGGGACGTCCGCGCGAGCGGTCCCGGGGCCGCCTCCGGCGCACCGGAACGTTCCGCACCGCCGCAATGTGGCCGCCAGGTGAGAGGTCGGTGAACGTGGGGGCGGAATCCGGCCGCGCCCCCGCCCGTCCGGACCGCCGGGCGGGGTGGGCCGCGCCGCCCGCGAAGACCGCCGGTCGCCCCGCCGCCCCACGGCGCCCCACCGAAGTCCCGCTGACCACGCCCGACTTGGGTGCCGCTGGCCGGTTTCTTATTACGAAAGTTTGTTGTGTAAGTCACAGCCACAAGAAGGTCTTGATCTGAGCTCGTCAATCGGTCAGGGTTTCGAGCCAGCCCCCGGAGATCTTCCGGCCGGGAGCGAATCCCCCCACAAAGAATGACGAGGAGATCCCTCTTCATGGCTATTCACCAGCGTGCCCGCCGGTTCAAGCTCACCGCCGCGATAACCGCGGTGGCCGCGGCTGCCGGAATCACCCTGCTCAACACCTCGCTGGCGGGCGCCGAGCCCGCCCCCGCGATGGGCGTCGTCTACGGCGCGGACGCGGCGGACGCCGTTTCCGGCAGCTACATCGTCATGCTGAACCAGAAGGCCGACAAGTCGGAGCTCGCCAAGGAGTACGGCGGCAAGCTGAAGCGCAACTACAGCTCCGCCATCAACGGCTTCTCCGCCTCCGGCCTCACGCTCACCGAGGCCAAGCGGCTGGCGGCCGACCCGGCCGTCTCCAAGGTCGTCCAGAACAAGAAGTTCCACATCGACGAGACCCAGACCAACCCGCCGTCCTGGGGTCTGGACCGGATCGACCAGACCGAGACCGCGGGCGACGACGCCTACACCTATCCCGACAGCGCGGGCGAGGGCGTGACCGCGTACGTCATCGACACCGGTGTGCGCACCACGCACGAGGAGTTCGGAGGCCGGGCCAGCTCGGGCTACGACGCCGTCGACAACGATGACAGCGCCGACGACGGCAACGGCCACGGCACCCACGTGGCGGGCACCATCGCCGGTGCGACCTACGGGGTCGCCAAGAAGGCCAATATCGTCGCCGTCCGGGTGCTCGACGACTCCGGCTCGGGCACCACCGAGCAGGTCGTCGCCGGTATCGACTGGGTGACCGAGAACCACGAGGGCCCCTCCGTCGCCAACATGAGCCTCGGCGGCGGCGCGGACGAGGCGCTCGACGCCGCGGTCGAGAAGGCCATCGCCTCCGGCGTCACCTTCGCGGTCGCCGCCGGAAACGACTCCTCCGACGCGAGCCAGACCTCCCCGGCCCGCGTCCCCGACGCCATCACGGTCGCGTCGTCCACCGTGGACGACGAGCAGTCGTACTTCTCCAACTACGGCTCGATCGTGGACATCTACGCCCCGGGCTCGGACATCACCTCGTCCTGGAACGACAGCGACGACGCGTCCAACACCATCTCCGGTACGTCCATGGCGACCCCGCACGTCGTCGGTGCCGCCGCCGTCTACCTCGCCGGACACCCGGACGCCAGCCCGGAGGAGGTCGCCACGGCCCTCACCGACGGGGCCACCCCCGACGCGATCTCCAACGCGACCGAGGGCACCGCGAACAAGCTGCTGAAGATCGTCGAGTAGCCGACCGGCCCTCAGCGGTGACCGGGCGGCGAAAGCCCGGCACGACGGAGAACAGCGGCCGCCGCGCCCTCCCCCACGGGGCGCGGCGGCCGCGCCGTGCGTGGGGCCCGGCCCCGCGGACACCTCGCTCACCGCGACTTCCGGCCGACCTCGGCCGGTCTCTCCCTCCGGCCGCATCCTGCCCGCGCGCCGGTGCGTTGATCCGGTGATGTCCACGCGCGCCGGCCGTGCCGGTGC
Organism: Streptomyces sp. NPDC058195; assembly: GCF_042883525.1. NCBI lineage: Bacteria > Bacillati > Actinomycetota > Actinomycetes > Kitasatosporales > Streptomycetaceae > Streptomyces > Streptomyces sp. NPDC058195. The sequence goes on along the minus strand of NZ_JBHVVM010000037.1, from coordinate 37,722 downwards.
GGCGCCGAAGGCATCTTCCCGTCCGCGCAGGCTCGTATCCGAAAGGCATCGACAGGATGACAGGATCACCGGACAAGAAGGACGTCACCAGCGACTGCTCCCGCCGCACGCTCCTCAAGATCGGCATCGGTGCCGCCGTGGGCGCCGGGATGGTCGGGCCGGGCGCCCGAGCGGCCACGGCCGGCGGACCGGGCGACCCGTCCAGCCCCACGCTCGCGGTCAAGGTGAAGAACCTGAGCGGCCCGGACGAGACGGGTCCGTTCGCCTCACCGTGGACCGACCTCGGCATCCCCGTGCTCTGCCCGGACGGCACCATGCTGTTCGTCGGCGGCGACACGTTCGACGGCGACCGGATGCCCCAGCCGGGCGGACCCGACGGTGACTGGCGCGCCCCGGTGGGGCTGCGCTCCAGCAGCGCGGACCTGAACAGCCTGCGCATCGACGGGAGCGTCGGCGGCGCTCACGCCAACGGCCTCGTCGAGGAGCCGCACACGCCGGTCGGTGACAACAAGGCCACGACGGCGATTCCGTCCGACGTGTTCGTCGTCGACGGCGTCATGTACATGCACCTCATGCGCGGCGTCATCTTCGAGACCCACCACACGGACTTCTGGCGCTCCACCGACAACGGCGAGACCTGGGAGTACCTGTGCCAGTGGCCGGGTGACCTGCACGGCGGCCAGTTCCAGCAGAAGACGTACGCCGTGGCCGACGACGGCTACTGCTATGTGCTCTCCACGGTCTTCAGCCGCGACGTGGCATCCGGGATGCTGCTCCACCGGGTGCGCAAGGAGAGCCTCGGCAACCCGGACGCCTACGAGCCCTGGGGCTACGCCGACGGCGGCTGGCGGTGGAACGCGCCCGCCCCGACCACCGTCCTGGGCACCCGCAAGTGGGGCGAGATCTGTTTCCGTGCCATGGACGGCAAGTACGTCCTCACCTGGCTGAACATGGATGTGCTGTCCATCCGGGCGATGGTCTTCCCCCTCCCGACCTCGGACCTGACCAGGACTCTGGAGCAGACGATGATCCTGCCCTGCCTGCCGGGCCAGGAGGCGGCCAACCTGGTGGCCAGTCCGTACGGCGGGTTCGTCATCCCCGGCTCGACCTTCGGCGACTTCCACATCGTCGTGAGCCAGTGGTACGACAAGGAGAAGGGGAAGGACTACCGGTTCATGCAGTACAAGATCAACATGCTGTCCTGAGCCGGGCCCCCTGCCGGGCGCCGTCCTCCGACGGTGCCCGGCGCCGCCGGACCCTGCCGGTCAGCGTCTGACGATCCGGTCGAGGACGGTGGCGAGGGCGGACTTGACCGCCTCGCGGTGGTGGAGGGGGTGTGCGGGCAGCTCGCTGGTGGGGCGCACACCCCGGTCGGCGAGGATGTAGAGCAGGCGCAGGGTGCGCAGGCAGTTGCTGAGGTGGGCGGGCACCGGGGTACTGATGCGGTCGGCGCCGAAGTGCTCGGCGATCGGGCCCAGCCAGCCGACGGCATCACGTTCGCTCAGGTCGGTGCGGGTGAGCACCCGGGCGATCCCCCGGGCCAGCTGGTCGTAGACGTGGTCGGTGGGCGCCGTCAGCCGCGCGGCGGCGAGACGCAGCATCCGCCCCGGCGCCACCTCGGGGTGGAGGCCGAATCCGGCGAGCAGGTCCGCGCCGTGCGCCACCGCGTGGAGCCAGCCGAGCGTCTCGTCATGGCCGCGCAGATCCCGCTCCGCCGGGTACCAGCGCTCGAACGCGTCCACCCAGCCGGCCGCGAAGTCCCCCGCCTCCACCAGCATGCCGAGCACGAGGGGCGCGAAGGTGCGGGCCTCGGTCCGGTCGTCGGCGAACCGCGCGGCCATCTCGTCCCCCAGCTCCAGCCGCCGCGGCGCGTCGATCGCCCCACGGGCGATCCAGGTCGCGAGGACGGTGTGGGGCGCGCCGTCCCGGACCAGCGGATCGGGGTCCGCCAGCGCGCGGGACAGCTCGCTGACCAGGTCGTCCATGGGGCGGTCGGCGGGCACGGCGCAGTCGGCGGCCTCGATGCTCTTCCAGTCGATCATGACGGGCAGACTAAGGGCTGTCCCGTACTCCCTGGCGGGCGTACGCCAGCGCATTATGTCCGGGTATTCGCCCTGTATCGCCAACTACGCCACTGAGCACGACAGTTCGGCCGAAGGACGTTTCGCGGAGCGCCGCCGGGCCGTCGCAGCGCTCGGAGCCGTTCCGGCGGAAGGCGTGCGGCCGTACCGGGTCACATGTCACCAGCGGACGCGCCCGGCGCCGCGGGCGGCCCGCCGCCCGCGGCGCCGGGGGAGCCGTGAGCCGCGGTGCGCGCGGGACCGGTGGACCAGACGGCGGAGGCGCCGCGTCAGGCGGCCGTCGAAGCCACTGTTCACCGCCACCGCGCCCCTCTCCCGCGCTTCCCCCGTCCGAGTGCAGGCGGAGCCACCCGGGGGACCGGACCGGCACAGGACACCGGGCCCGGCACCGCCAGCCCGCCCGCGGCCTTCCGCCACACGCTCTAGGGTGTGGGCCATGACGATGTACGCGGCGCTGTTGCGCGGGATCAATGTGAGCGGACACAAACGCGTTCCGATGGCCGAGCTCCGGAGCCTGCTCACCGGACTGGGACACGAGGACGTCCGCACCCACCTGCAGAGCGGCAACGCCGTCTTCAGCAGCGCGTCGGACGACGAGGACGCCCTCGCCGCCGAGCTGGAGCGGGCCGTCGAACAGCGCTTCGGCTTCGCCGTGCCCTGCCTGGTCCGCGACGGCGGCTACCTCGCGGCAGTCGCGGCGGCCTGCCCCTTCCCGGCCGCCGAACTTGAGGGAAGACAACTGCACATCACGTACTACGACCGGCCGGTCGACGCCGCCCGCTTCGCCGGGATCGACCCGGCGGCCCATCTCCCCGAGGCGTTCGCCCTCGGTGACCGCGCGCTCTACCTCTACGCCCCCGACGGGCTGGGCCGCTCGAAACTCGCCGACGCGCTGTCCCGTACCTCCGTCACCAAGGACATCGTCGCCACCTCGCGCAACTGGAACACCGTGGCCAGACTGGTCGAGATGACCACGGCAGGAGCCCCCGCATGACCGAACCGACCCCCGGCGTGGCCGCGGCGGTCGAGGGCGAGCTGCGCCTCCTGGACCCGGCCGTGCGCGCCTCCACCGAACTCCTCGCCCGGCTGCTGCACCCCGACTACCGGGAGATCGACTACACCGGCCGGATCTGGGACCGCGACACCATGATCGCCTCGCTCACCGCGGCGGACGCCCCGCGCCCCGGCCCGCTCACCGCCTCCCGGATGAACGGCATCCAGCTCGCCGACGACATCGTCCACCTCACCTACGACACCGAGACGAAGGGCCGCCTCGCCCACCGCAGCTCGGTGTGGCGGCTGACCGGCACGGGCTGGGTGCTCTACTACAACCAGGCCACCCCCTTCACTCCCACGGCGGGCTCCGGCGCCAGCGAAGGCTCCGGCGACGGCTGAGCCGCTCAGCGCCGGGAAACGCGCTGCGCCCGCGCCGCCCACCGCCCGTCCGTACGGGAGATCCGCACCGGATGCCCGAAGCAGTCGCTGACCCGCTCCGTGGTCAGCACCCCGTCCACCGGGCCCGAGGCCACGCACCGGCCGCCCCGCAGCAGCATCGCGTGCGTGGTGGAGGCGGGCAGCTCCTCCAGATGGTGGGTGACCAGCACCGTCGCCAGCTCCGGGTGCTCCTCCCGCAGCATGTCCAGACTGTCGAGCAACTGTTCGCGCGCGGCGAGATCGAGACCGGTGGCCGGCTCGTCGAGCAGCAGCAGCCGCGGCCGGGGCATCAGCGCGCGGGCGATGAGCGTACGGCCCCGCTCGCCCTGCGACAGCGCGGGCCAGCGCGACCCCGACTTGCCGCCCATCCCGAGCATCTCCAGCAGCCGCTCCGCCTGGTCGTGCTGCTCCTGGTCCACCGACCGGCGCGGCACCGGCTCGACCGAGTTCGTCAGACCCGTCAGCACCACCTCGTGCACCGACAGCGGGGAACGTAGCGGATGACGCGGGTCGACATGCCCGAGCAGTGCGCGCAGCTCCCGCAGATCAACCCGGCCAAGGGTGCGCCCCAGCACCTCCACCGAACCCCGGGTGGGGTGCTTCACCGCGCCGAGCAGCCCCAGCAGAGTGCTCTTCCCGGCCCCGTTGGCACCGAGCAGCGCCCAGTGCTCACCGCTTCGCACGGTCAGCGAGACCGCGTCGAGGAGCACCTTGCCGTCGCGGACCAGCTGGACCCCGTCGGCCCGGATCACCGGCACGGCGTCGGCGGCAGGGGCAGGGGCAGGAGCGGGCGCGGGAAAGGTGGTGGTGTCGGGCGTGGTCACGGCCGGGTGCTCCTTCTTCTCATGCGGGTACGAGCGTCTCCAGGCCGCTCAGGTCCTCGTCCGACAGCCGGATTCCCCGCGCCCCCAGGTTCTCCGCGAGATGGGCGGGAGAACCGGTGCCCGGGGTCGGGCACAGGACGGGGGAGCGGTGCAGCAGCCAGGCGAGGGCGATCTGCCCGCGGGTGGCGCCGTGCCGGTCGGCGATGGCGGAGAGCGCGACCGCGGCATCACCGGTCAGCGCGCCGTTGCCCAGCGGGAACCACGGCAGAAAGGCGAGACCATGGGCCTCGCACACCTTCAGTACCGCCTCCGACGAACGGTCCAGGAGATGGAAGCGGTTCTGCACCGAGGCGATCCCGGTCAGGGAGAGCGCCTGCTCCAGCTGCTCGGCGGTCAGGGTGTCCAGGCCGATGAACCGGATCTTACCCTCGCGCCTCAGCTCGTCCAGGGCGCCCAGCTGCTCCGCCACCGGCACCTCGGGATCCAGCCGGTGCAGCTGGTAGAGATCGATCCGGTCCGTCCGCAGCCGCCGCAGGCTGGCCTCGCACATGGCCCGCAGCCGCTCCGGGCGGCCCTCGACGTGCCAGGCGCTGTCGCTGGTGCGGACCACACCGCCCTTGGTCGCGATCACCAGCTCCTCGCGGTACGGGTGCAGCGCCTCGGCGACCAGTTCCTCGGCCAGCCCGGGGCCGTAGTTGTCCGCGGTGTCGATCAGGGTGACCCCCTGCTCCACGGCCGCCCGCAGCACCGCCACGGCAGCGCCGCGTTCACCGCGCGGGCCCCAGTACCCGGGCCCGGTCAGCTGGGCCGTGCCGTAGCCGAGCCGCCGTACCGGCAGCTCGCCGCCGAGCAGGAAGGTCTCATCGGGCGAGTCAGGTGCGAGCGTCATCCCGCCACCCTACGGTCTCGGCTTACGAGCCCATCGCGTCGACCGCGTCGAGCGCGAGCTGCCAGGGGAACCCCCCGGGGCGGCGCTCGCCCGGCAGGTTCGGCTCGAAACCGCCAGGGCCGTACAGCACCGTGACGCCCATCTCCCTCAGCTCGGTCACACTCCGGCCGAAGGCCCGGTGGCGTGCGTACGCCGAGTTGACGCAGGGCATCGCGACGAGGGGAATCCCCTTGCCGATCGCCTCGGCCGCGAAACCCACCACGAAGCTCGATGTGAGGCCCAGCGCCCAGGAGTTGACCGAGTTGAACGTGGCCGGTGCGAACAGTGCCACGTCCGCCGGTGGCCATACGTCGTCCGCGCCCGGCACCTTGTACGCGGACCGCACCGGGTGCCCGGTCAGCCGCTCCAGCTCCGTCAGCCGCGGCTCCAGCCACCGGGCCGCCGACGGAGTGAGGCCCAGACACACGTCGTAGCCGCGGACCTGGGCCATCTCGATGACCGGAGCGATGCCGAGGACGGGCGGAGCGGCGGAACCGAGCAGGTAGAGAGTCTTCATAGCGCCATCCCATCGCGCCGGGGCGGGACCGGCCAATTTTCCTCAATCCGGTGGGCACCAGGCCGCTTTGCGAATTCCGCGACGCCCCGCGCGGGTACGGTTCCGGGCGATGAACCAGGAACGCGAGGGGGCCGGAATGCCCGCACCCGACGACTGCAGCACGGGCGAGCGCATCAAGGAGCAGCGGAGACTGGCCCGGCTCAGCCAACGCCAGCTGGCCGCCCGCATTCCGTACTCCTACAGCCTGCTCAACCAGGTCGAGTGCGGGGCCCGGGTGGCGACGGCCGAATTCACCGCGGCCGTCGCCCACGGCCTCGGCATCGACATCACACTCCTCATGGGCCCGCCGCACGTGACCGAAACACAACAGGGCAGGCTCGCCGCGCTGGTGCGCCCGGTCCGGGAGTCCCTCGCCCTCTACGACCTCGAACCCGACGGCCACCACCCCACGCGCACGGTGGGGGAGCTGGTACGCGACGCCGACCGCCTCTGCCAGGAGGTCCGGGCGACGTACCTCAGGAAGGCCGCCCTCGCCCTGCCGGGTGTCATCGACGACCTGACCCTCACCGTGCACACCGCGCCGAGCACCGAGGCCTGGCGCGCTCTGGCCTCCGCGTACCGCACCGCCCACGACATCGCCGCCAAACTCGGCTTCGTGGACCTCGCCATCACCGCGCTCGACCGCATGGGGTGGGCCGCCGCGCACGCCTCCGATCCCTGCCTGGCCGCGATCCGCCAGTACCGGCGGGCCCTGAGCCACGCCGATGCGGAGCAGGATCTCGGCAGGCGCCTGGTCGAGGCCGGTCAGAAGCTCGTCGTCGGCCAGACCTCGCGCGAAGGGCTCGCCGTGGCGGGCCAGTTGCACCTCGGGGCCTCGGAGATGGCGGCCAGGGCCGGGGACGGCGGGGCCGTGGCGCAGCACATCGCGGCAGCCCGGGAACTGGCCGACCGCGTCGGCGGCGAGGCGGGCGAGGTCCACTGGCTGAGCTTCGGCCGGATGAACGTGAACCTGCACGAGATCGGCGCGGCCATCACCATGCGCGATTTCGACGCCGCGCTGCGGCAGGCCCGTACCGTGAAACTCCCTCCGTCGACGCTGACGTCGCGCCGGGCCCGCTTCCTCGTGGACCGTGCCGTGGCCGAGATGGAGACCGGGCACCTGGACGCCTCCCTGCGCCACCTGCTCGCGGCGCGCCGGACCGCCCCGGAGCAGACCCGCTACCACCCGCGTACCAGGGAGACGGTGACCGGGCTCCTCCACACGAGCCGCCGCACTTCGGACCACCTGGTCAACATGACGGCCTGGATCGGTCTCTGAGACGCGTCCGGCCCGCCGGAAACCCCTGGGGCCGCTCACAGAAATGTGAGCGTTGCGGCCCCCGTGTCCTGGGACTCTCGTCCCACCAGACCAGCGAGGAGCCGGGGGCGTCATGAACGTGAGGAACCTTCCGTCGGCCAGTGAACTGACGGAGCAGCAGCAGCGTGGATGGTCCTGCGTCTGGTGCCGGACCGGCCTGACGATCGGCACCGACACCGATCTCGGGGAACAGCGGACCCGCCCGGCCGCGGGTGCCGCGTACAGCTGGTTCCCCCGGGCCTGCTCGGACGCCGCGGCCTGTGCCGCCCGTGAAGCGGGGCTCGCGTCATGACGGCCGCGCGGCCCCCGGCGGGCGGCACGCCGGGGACCGTCCGCACCGGCGGCGACCGCGTCGTCACCGGAGCGTCCGTGACGCTCCCGCCCGGCGACCCGGTGCCCGGCCCGTAGGCGCACCCGCCCAGCTCACCGGACTGTCTCCCCCCGCGACACGTTCCGGGCCAGATTCCGCCAGCGCCACATCACTCCGGACTCCCCTGGACCGGCTCCGTGACCGACGTGTCGCCTTTCTTCAATTGCCGGGCACAGGTGCGGTCGTAGGGTTCCGGCATGAAGACCGAGCACGCTCATATGACCGAAGTCGCCGCCGAGGCGGCTCGTATCGCCCGTTCCATCCGTGCCGAGCAGCTTGACGCGGACCGTACGCCCTGCGGTGACTGGAATCTGCGGGGGCTTGTCAACCACTGGGTGCTGTACACGTCCCACGGGCTGGAGCACCGGGCCCTGGGCAAGGAACTTCCCGAGGCGCTTGTCGAGCGTGACTTCACCGCCGACGCCGACTGGGCCGGGCAGTACGCCGAGCAGCTGGAGCGCGCGGTCGCCGCCTGGGCGGACCCGGCGGTCTGGGAGGGGGAGATCGACCTGGGGAGCTCCACGTCCCCGGCCGGTGACGTGGCCGCGATGCTCATCGAGGAGACGGTCCTGCACGGCTGGGACGTGGCCCGGGTCGTCGGCGAGGAGTTCCGGCTGTCCGACGAGGCGGCCGCCTATGTGCTCGAAGTCGTCGACGGTACTGCCGCGTTGTACCGGCAGTACGACGGTTTCGCCGACGAGGTGGACATCCCCGGGACGGCGTCGGACTTCGAGCGCGCCCTGGCCCACAGCGGACGCGACCCGAAGTGGTCCTGACCCAGGGGCCTTACGCGGGGTGGCGGGGTGTGTCCGCCTCGCGGGAGCGCCGGGCGAGGCGCCGCGCGCGACCGCCGGCCGGATGATGTCTGGTCGCCGCGCGTCACGGCCCGGTCCGCGCCGCGCCGCGTCGCACGGCCCGGTCCGCGCCGCGCCGCGTCGCACGGCCCGGTCCGCGCCGCGTCGCGTCGCGTCGCGCCGATCGGACCGGGCCGTGCCCCGGGGTGCCAGCCGCCCTGGGGCGTGTACCGAAAGTCCCGTCCGCCCGGCGGCGCCTGGCACGCGCGCGCCGCGTTGCCGGGATCACCCCGGTCCCTCCACTACCGGGGCGGCTCTCCGCCGTGCGCTCGCACGCACCGGACACCGCCCGGCCCGCCCTTCGGGCAGACAGCGCCGTCTTCGCTGCCCGCCCTCAGTCCTGCCAGTAGAAGAGCAGGGTGCTGACGTCGAGGGGGCGGCGGCCACCGAAGTAGTAGACGCAGAGGCCGGTCACGCGGATCTCGCCGGTCTCCGGGGTGATCCAGCGGAAGCCGGCCGCTTCCAGGGCGGCACGGGCGGCGGGTTCGGGGCTGTGGGAGGTCACGAAGGGCCCCAGGGTGCTGACGGAGACCTCACCGTCCCCGGAGCCGAGGCCGATCACGTGGTACGTGCCGCCGCCCTGCTGGTGGTAGTGGCCGCAGGGGACCGGGGGCCGCGGATCCAGGCCCGCCGCGGTGAGCGCGGCCGTCGCCCGGCCGAGCCGCTCCTCCTCCTCTCTCTCCACGTCCTCGTCCGACCGTGCGGGCGGCTGGGTGCAGATGGCCTCGACCCGCCAGCGCGGGTCGCTCCGCTCCTCGCAGTGGTGGCCGTACTCCTCGACGACCGCCGCGCGCAGTTCGTCGTCCAGTCCGTCGACCTCGACCCGGGGGCTGCCCAGCGAGGCGTGGATCGCGCGGGTCTCGGTGGCGTCGCCGGTCAGGCGGTGCAGGGCGTACGCCGCCCACAGCTTCGCCTCGATCGTCGGCGCCGTGCGGAGGCAGGCGCGGAGCCGGTCCGGATCGGTGAGCAGGGACTGGGCGAGGTGGGCGACCGACCGGTCCGGGTCCGCGAGGGCGTCGGTGACGTCCTGCCCGGCCCGGTGCCGCATCCGGACCCGGAAGGCCCGGTCCTCGGGGCGGGCTTCACCGACGTCGGCCAGCACCGCCTCCGCTCCGTACCGGCCGACCAGCGCGTCGAGCCCGGCCTCGCCGGTCGCCCGCATCCGGGGCCAGGGCTCGGCCGCCAGCGTCGCCAGCTCGCCAGCCGCCGTGCGGTCACCGAGCAGACCGCGCGCCTTCAGGACCGCCTCCGGCATGCCGTACGACGTGTCCTGCCGCCGGTCTGGATGTCTGAGCCAGCCCAGCAGCTCCGTCCGGTCGGCGAGCAGGTCCAGCAGCGCGATCCGGACCTCCGCCACGTCCTGCGTGTCGTGGATACGGGCGAGCAGCGCGGCGACGCGACGCTCCGGCACCCGTCCGGCCAGCGCGTGCACACAGGGCCTGCGACGCCACCACGGATGGGCCGGATCGGCGACGTACGCCGCCAGCGCGTCCGCGTCGAACGCGCGCAGACCCTCCGCCTCGACACGCCCGGCCTCCGGCACCAGAGTTTCTATGCTGAACATTCAGCGGATGGTAGCGGCTGCCGCCGGATTCCCGCCCCCCGTACACGGTTTCGCCAATGGCCCAGTGGAACCGGCGGCGAATGGACCGGGATCACCTGCCAATCGCTGCCTACGCTCGACCCATGGACACCGCACCGCGTACCACCGTCGACTTCTACTTCGACCCGGCCTGCCCGTTCGCCTGGATCACCTCCCGCTGGATGCTGGAGGTGGAGCAGCACCGCGACATCGAGCTCCGCTTCCGTGTCATGAGCCTCTATCTGCACAACATCGGCAACGAACTGCCCGACTGGTACCGGGACCTGGTCGACCGGTCGATCGGGCCGGTCCGGGTCGCCGTCGCGGCGGCGGCCGGGCACGGCGAGGGCGTGCTGCGCGACCTGTACACCGCGATGGGAACCCGCATCCACCAGGAGAAGAACGAGGACGTGGACGAGGTGATCGCCCAGTCCCTCGCCGAGCTGGGGCTGCCCGCCGCACTCGCCGGCGCCGCGCACTCGGGGGAGTACGACGACGCGCTGCGGCTCAGCCACGACGCGGGGAAGGACCCGGAGGCGGGCGGCTACGTCGGTACGCCCACCCTCCACGTCGACGGGGCGGTGTGGTTCGGGCCGGTGCTGCGGGCCGCGCCGCGCGGCGAGGAGGCCGGGCGGTTCTTCGACAGCTTCCGGACGCTCGCCGGGCACTCGGACTTCTTCGAGCTCAAGCGGACCCGGGCCGGCCAGCTGGACGTGGGCTGACCCGCACCGGTCCGCGCTGACACGGGCCGCCGGGGTCACGCGCCGAACGCGGCGGCCCGGACCGCCATGGGGCGCGCCCCGGCGCGCCGGGCTTGCCCGCGCCGGGCCTCGTCGTACCGGGCCAGCAGCAGTCGGGCCAACTCCGGTGCGGGGCCCAGGACATCGGCCAGAACGTCCGCACCGGCCGCCCCCGCCGCGATCCGGTCCGGCAGCCGCCCGGGAGCGATGACGTACGGCGCCACCGCCACCCGGCGCACCCCTTCGGACCGCAGGGCCCGTACCGCGTCCTCGGTGCTGGGGAACCCGCCGGGAGAAGGAGCGGAGGCGAACGCAGGCCGCACGGAACACCAACCGGTGTGCCGCAGCTCCCGCGCGATTTCAGCGATCACTGCGATCGCCTCCGGGTCTGTGGAGCCCGCCGAGGCCAGGACGAGACCGGTCGACGCCCGGTCGGCGGGATGGACGCCCGCTTCCCGCAGGCGCCGTTGCAGCGCCGCGTTCAGCAGGGGGGACGGGCCGAGGACCCCGGCCTGCCTGACCCGCAGCCGGGGCAGGCGGCGCCGGGCCTCGCCCAGTACCGCGGGGATGTCGGACTTGGCGTGGAAGGCCCGGGTGAGCAGCAGCGGAAGGGCGACCACCGCCGCCTCCCCCTCGGCGGCCAGCCGTTCCAGGACCCGGGGCACCGGCGGCGCGGTGAAGTCCAGGAAGCCGGTTTCCACCCGCAGCCCCGGCCGCAGCGACCGTACCCGCGCGGTGAGCGCGTGGACGGTCGCCGCGTGCCGGGCGTCACGGCTGCCGTGGGCGATGACGAGAAGGACCGGTGCGGTCATGACCGGAGACGCCCCTAGCTCTTGACCAGGAGACCGCGACCGCGCAGCACCCACCGCTCCAGCGGACTGAAGATCAGCAGGTCGATCGCGATGCCGACGGTGAGGATCAGGATGATGGCGAGGAACACCATCGACATGCTGCTCGTCTCCCGCCCCTGCTCCAGCAACTGGCCCAGGCCCACGCCCAGATCGGGAGAGGAGGCGATGATCTCGGCGGCCATCAGCGAGCGCCACGAGAACGCCCAGCCCTGTTTCAGGCCCGCCAGATAGCCGGGCAGCGCGGCGGGCAGCACGATGTGCCAGGTGCCCCGCAGCCCGGTCGCGCCGAGCGTCCGTCCGGCCCGCAGATGCAGCGGCGGGATCTGGTCGACGCCCGCGACCAGGCCGTTGGCGATCGACGGGACGGCGCCCAGCAGGATCACCGCGTACATCATCCGGTCGTCGAGCCCCAGCCAGATCACCGCGGGCGGCACCCAGGCGACCGAGGGCAGCGCCTGGAGCCCGGACAGCACCGGCCCGATCGCGGCCCGGACCAGCCGGACGCGCGAGACCAGCAGCCCCAGCGGGGTGCCGATGGCCAGGGCCAGCAGGAAGCCGAGCAGACCGCGCGACACGCTGGTCCAGATGTAGCCGAGCAGGGTGCCCTGCGCCCAGGCGTCGGTCACCTCGCCCCACACCTGGGACGGTGACGGCAGCTTGTAGTCGTCGGTGACCTGGGCCTGGACCAGGAGCTGCCAGACCACCAGCACCAGGGCCACCGCCACCACCGGCGGCAGCACCTTGCGCACCAGCACCTCGCGGACCGGGGTGCGGTTCACCCGTACGGCGTCGAGGGCGTCCAGCCCCGCCTCCAGGCCCGCCGTGTCCTGGGCGGTGTCCTTCCCCGCGGTCTCAGTGCTGGCCATGTCGGCGGATCTCCCCACGCAGTTGTTCGGTGATCTCCACGGACAGCTCGGCCACCGCCGCGTCCTCGATGCGACGCGGCTGCTCGATGCCGACCGTCCACTCCCGGGCCACCCGGCCCGGCCGCGAGGAGAGCAGCACGACCCGCTCGGCGAGCCGGACCGCCTCGCGCACGTTGTGCGTGACGAAGAGGACGGAGAGGTTCGTCTCGCGCCAGATCCGGGTCAGCTCGTCGTGCAGAACGTCCCGGGTGATCGCGTCGAGTGCGGCGAACGGCTCGTCCATCAGCAGCAGTTGGCTGTCCTGGGCGAGCGCGCGGGCCATCGCCACCCGCTGCCGCATCCCGCCCGACAGCTCGTGCACCCGCTTGCCGTACGCCCCGCCGAGCCGTACGAGTTCGAGCAGCCGCACGGCCTCGGCGCGGCGCTCGGAGCGCGGTACGCCGCGCAGCCGCAGCGCCAGTTCGATGTTCTTGCCCGCGGTGAGCCACGGGAAGAGGGCGTGCTCCTGGAACATCAGGGCGGGCCGTCCGCCGGGGGTCTCGATCGACCCGGCACTCGGGCGGTCGAGCCCGGCCACCAGATTGAGCAGCGTCGACTTGCCGCACCCGGAGGCGCCCAGGAGGGTGACGAACTCGCCGGGAGCGACATCGAGTGTGATGTCGTCCAGGACGAGCTGCTGCCGCTCCGGTCCGTCGAAGGACTTCGAGACGTGGTCGATACGGGCGGCGTGCCCGGCCCTCGTACGGTCCTCGGCCTTGGTGAGTGTGGTGGTCGCCATGGTCGTCACCTCCTGGGAATCCTCTTCGGGTACCGGACGCGCTTACTTGACGCCGAGACCGGCGTCGGCGACCTCGGGCTTGCCCGCGGCCTTCAGGATCTTGTTCAGCGGCTTCAGGTCGTAGATGCCGCCGAGGTCCGTCCGCTCCAGGAGACCGGCCTGCACGGCGTGCCTGGCCTCGGCGTCGAGCGTGGCGGCCAGCGGGTCGTCGATGAACTGGATGGACTTCCACGCCGGGTCGAGGACCTCGGCCGGAAGCTCCTTGCCGGACAGCTGCTTGAGCGCCGTGTTCGCGGAGGTCTTCGCCCGGTCCGGGTCGGCGTTGATCCACGCGTTGGTGGCGACCGTGCCGCGCAGTACCGCCTCGACGACGTCGGGGTGTTCGGTGAGGAACTTCTGCGACACGATGATGTTCGTGATGACGAACTCGTTGTCCGGCCACAGCGTCGACTCGTCCAGCAGCACCTTCGCGCCCTGGGCGACCAGCTTGGACGCGGTCGGCTCGGGTACCCAGGCGCCGTCGATGGAACCGGAACGGTAGGCGTCCGGCGTCACCTTGTTGTCCGTGCGGACCACCGAGACGTCGCCCCGGCCGCTGTTGGCGTCGACCTTCCAGCCCTTCTCGGATATCCAGTTGAGGAAGGCGACGTCCTGGGTGTTGCCGAGCTGCGGGGTGGCGATCTTCTTGCCCCGGAGATCGTCCAGGGTCTTGATCTTGCTGGGGTTCACCACCAGCTTCACCCCGCCGGACGCCGAACCGCCGATGATGCGCAGGCTCTTGCCCTTGGACGTGGCGAAGCCGTTGATGGCGGGGGACGGGCCGATGAAGCCGATGTCGATCGAGCCCGCGTTGAGCGCCTCGATCTCGGACGGACCGGCGTTGAACGTCGACGGCTTGAGCGCGGTGGAGCCCAGCTCCTTGGCGATGATGCCTTCCTGGATGCCGACCAGGGCCGTGGCGTGGGTGAGGTTCGGGAAGTAGCCGATCTTCACGGTGTCCGCGGAGAGCTTCTTGCCGCCGGTGGAGACGTCCGCCTTCGCGGCGTCGTCCTTCGCGGCGGAGCCGTAGCCGCAGGCGGTGAGCGCCAGGGCGAGGAGCGGCAGGGCGGCGACGGCGAAGGCGCGGCGCGCGGTGGAACGGGGGGCAGACACGGGAGGCTTTCCTCTCGTCGGCCCGGCGTTCGCGTCCCGCGGGATCAGGGGGACGCGGCCGGGAGGTCGGCAGGTCTTCGTCTGAACTGACTGAACTGACTGAACTGGCTGAAAGGGCGAAACGGGGTGAACCGGCCGCACGCGCGGTGCGGCGGGTGCGAGTGGGCGCGCAGGCAGTGCGCGTACGTCCTCACGCACATCGCGCGACCCCGCCCTGGCCGCTGCCGAGGGCGCCGCTGCCGATGCGGCCGCCCTCCTTCGCGAACGTGGAGTAGATGTCGGTGGTCATCAGAAGTCCCATCCGGCGTCCTCGTCCGGGGCCGCGGTGTCCTTGGCGGCCGGGGCGGCGAACGAGGCGCCCGCCATGCCCGCCGACAGGGTGGTGCCGTCCGCCGGGTCGATCAGCAGGAACGATCCGGTACGCCGGGAGTCCGCGTACGCGTCCAGCGCGAGCGGCTCGGCGGTGCGCACGACGACCCGGCCGATGTCGTTGGCGACGAGCTGTCCCGGCGCCGGGTGCTGGGAGAGGTCGTCCAGGGCGAGCCGGGAGGGGATGTCCTTGACGATCGCCTTGACCGTACGGGTGGTGTGCTTGAGCAGGACCCGGTGGCCGACGCGGAGCGGCTGGTCGGCGACGTGGCAGACGGTCGCCTCGACGTCCCGGGTGGTGGGCGGGGCGTCGTTCGCCGGGGCGATCAGGTCGCCGCGCGAGATGTCGATGTCGTCGGCCAGCCGCAGCGTCACCGACTGGGGGGCCCAGGCGATGTCCACGCTCTCGCCGAGCGCGTCGATCGCGGAGACCGTCGACGTACGCCCGGACGGCAGGACGGTGACGGCCTCGCCGACCCGGAAGGCCCCGGCGGCGATCTGGCCCGCGTACCCCCGGTAGTCGGGGTGCTCCGCGGTCTGCGGCCGGATCACGTACTGGACCGGGAAGCGGGCGTGGCAGGCGGCCAGGTCGTGGCTGACCGGCACCGTCTCCAGATGTTCCAGGACCGTCGGGCCGCCGTACCAGTCCATGTGCGCGGACGGCTCCACCACGTTGTCACCGGCCAGCGCGGAGATCGGGATCGCGGTGATCTCCGGGACGCCGAGCGAGGCGGCGTACGCGGTGAACTCCTCGGCGATGGCGGCGAACACCGGCTCCGCGTAGCCGGCCAGGTCCATCTTGTTGACCGCCAGCACCACGTGCGGCACCCGCAGCAGGGCCGCGACGGCGGCGTGGCGGCGGGTCTGCTCGACGACGCCGTTGCGCGCGTCGACCAGGACGACGGCCAGCTCGGCCGTCGAGGCGCCCGTCACCATGTTCCGGGTGTACTGCACGTGCCCGGGGGTGTCGGCCAGGATGAAGCGGCGGCGCGGGGTCGCGAAGTAGCGGTAGGCGACGTCGATGGTGATGCCCTGCTCGCGCTCGGCGCGCAGCCCGTCGGTCAGCAGCGCCAGGTCGGGCGCCTCCTGGCCCCGGTTGCGCGAGGCGTGCGCGACGGCCTCCAGCTGGTCGGAAAGGACCGACTTGGAGTCGTGCAGCAGGCGTCCCACCAGGGTGGACTTGCCGTCGTCGACGGACCCGGCGGTGGCGAAGCGCAGCAGGGTGGTCGCCGACAACTGCTCGGTCGTGGTGGTCATTTAGAAGTACCCCTCGCGCTTGCGGTCTTCCATCGCGGCCTCGGACAGCTTGTCGTCGGCGCGCGTCGCGCCCCGCTCGGTGAGCCGGGAGGCGGCGATCTCGGCGATGACGGCGTCCAGCGTCGTGGCGGCGGAGTCCACGGCGCCGGTGCACGACATGTCGCCGACGGTGCGGTAGCGGACCTGCCGGGTCTCGACGGGCTCGTGGTCCCGGGGGCCGCCCCAGTCCCCGGCGGTCAGCCACATGCCGTTGCGGTTGAAGACCTCGCGGTCGTGGGCGAAGTAGATCTCCGGCAGCTCGATGCCCTCGCGGGCGATGTACTGCCAGACGTCCAGCTCGGTCCAGTTGGAGATCGGGAAGACCCGGACGTGCTCGCCGGGGGCGTGCCGCCCGTTGTACAGCTGCCACAGCTCGGGGCGCTGGCGGCGCGGATCCCACTGGGAGAACTCGTCGCGCAGCGAGAAGACCCGCTCCTTGGCCCGCGCCTTCTCCTCGTCGCGCCGCCCGCCGCCGAACACCGCGTCGAAGCGGTGGTGCTGGATCGCCTCGGTCAGCGGCACGGTCTGGAGCGGGTTGCGGGTGCCGTCGGGCCGCTCGCGGAGCGTCCCGGCGTCGATGTACTCCTGTACGGAGGCGACGTGGAGCCGCAGCCCGTGCCGGGCCACCGTCCGGTCGCGGTACTCCAGCACCTCGGGGAAGTTGTGCCCGGTGTCCACGTGCAGCAGCGTGAACGGCACCGGTGCGGGCGCGAACGCCTTGACCGCCAGGTGCAGCATCAGGATCGAGTCCTTGCCGCCGGAGAAAAGGATCACCGGCCGCTCGAACTCGCCCGCCACCTCACGGAAGATGTGCACGGCCTCGGACTCCAGGGAGTCCAGATGGCTCAGCGCGTACGGACTGTCGGTACCCTCCGACACGGTCGCCGTGGTGGTCACACCGCACCCCTCTCGCTCAGCAGCGCGTACAACTGCGCCGCGGACTCCCGCACGGTCTGCCGGTGCGACTCGATCCGCAGATCGGGTGCCTCGGGTTCCTCGTACGGGTCGTCGACGCCGGTCAGTCCGCTGATCTCGCCCGCCGCCTGCCTGGCGTACAGGCCCTTCACATCGCGTACCGAGCACACCTCGACCGGGGTCGCGACATGGATCTCCAGGTACGGGGTGCCCTCGGCCTGGTGGCGTCCCCGCACCGCGTCACGGCTGTCCGCGTACGGGGCGATGACCGGGACGAGCACCTTCACGCCGTTGGCCGCCAGCAGTTCGGCGACGAAGCCGATCCGCTGGACGTTGGTGTCACGGTCCTCGCGGGAGAAGCCGAGCCCCGCGGAGAGGAACTCGCGGATCTCGTCCCCGTCGAGCACCTCCACCCGGTGGCCCTCGCCGCGCAGCCGCCCGGCCAGCTCGTAGGCGATGGTGGTCTTGCCCGCGCTCGGCAGACCGGTCAGCCAGACCGTGGCTCCCGTCTCCGTCACGCTCATCGAAGTCTCCTGCCCGCTCGTCATCAGTCGTGCAGCCCGCACTCGGTCTTGCCCCGCCCGGCCCAGCGCCCGGCACGGGCGTCCTCGCCCTCCAGCACCCTGCGCGTGCAGGGCTCGCAGCCCACGGAGGCGTAGCCGTCCGTCAGCAGCGGGTTGGTGAGGACGCCGTGCTCCGCGGCGTAGGCGTCCACGTCGTCCTGCGTCCAGCGCGCGATCGGCGAGACCTTCACCTTGTGCCGTCCGGCGTCCCAGCCGACGACGGGGGTGTGCGCCCGGGTGGGCGACTCGTCGCGGCGCAGTCCGGTCGCCCAGGCGGTGTAGCCGGTCAGCCCCTCCCGCAGCGGCTCGACCTTGCGCAGCCTGCAGCACAGGTCGGGGTCGCGGTCGTGGAGCCGGGGCCCGTACGCGGCGTCCTGCTCGGCCACCGTCTGCCGGGGCGTCAGCGTGAGGACACGGACGTCCATCACGGCCGCGACCGCGTCCCGGGTGCCGATCGTCTCGGGGAAGTGGTAGCCGGTGTCGAGGAACACCACGTCGACGCCGGGGCGGACCCGGGAGGCGAGGTGCGCGACGACCGCGTCCTCCATGGAGGAGGTGACGCAGAACTTCCTGCCGAACGTGTCGATGGCCCACGTGAGGATCTCTGTCGCGGAGGCGTCCTCCAGCTCACGTCCGGCTCGTCCGGCCAGGGCTTCGAGCTCCTCGGCAGAGCGCTGACCCGCTGTCATATCGCGTCCCCTTCCCCGTCGTCGTGGACCAGGCCCCGGGTCAGCAGCCCCAGGAACCGGAGCTGGAAGGCCCGGTTGCAGGAGGCGCATTCCCAGGCGCCGTGACCGGCCTCGTGCGGACGCAGATCCTCGTCCCCGCAGTACGGGCAGTGGAACGGCGCGGCGCGCCCGCTCATGACAGCGACTCCGCACTGGCCCGCGCCGCCCAGGCCGCGAACCGCTCGCCGTCCTCGCGCTCCTCCTGGAAGCGGCCCAGCACCCGCTCGACGTAGTCGGGCAGTTCGGCCGAGGTGACCTTCAGGCCGCGGACCTTGCGGCCGAATCCGGCCTCCAGGCCCAGGGCTCCGCCCAGGTGCACCTGGTAGCCCTCGACCTGCCGGCCGTCGTCGTCCAGCACCAACTGGCCCTTGAGGCCGATGTCGGCGGTCTGGATGCGGGCGCAGGCGTTGGGGCAGCCGTTGATGTTGATGGTGAGCGGCTCGTCGAAGTCCGGCAGACGGCGCTCCAGTTCATCGATGAGCGAGGCGCCGCGCGCCTTCGTCTCGACGATCGCCAGCTTGCAGTACTCGATGCCGGTGCAGGCCAGGGTGCCGCGCCGGAACGGCGAGGGCCGCACCTGGAAGCCGAGCGCCTCCAGACCGGCGGCGAGCGCGTCGACCTGGTCCTCCGCCACATCCAGGATGATCATCTTCTGCTCGACGGTGGTCCGCACCCGGCCGGAGCCGTGCGCCTCGGCGAGGTCGGCGATCTTGGCGAGGGTGGAGCCGTCGACGCGCCCGACCCGGGGGGCGAACCCGACGTAGAAGCGGCCGTCGCGCTGCGGGTGGACGCCGATGTGGTCGCGCCAGCGGGTGCTGGGCTCCGCGGGCGCCGGGCCGTCCAGCAGCGGGCGCTTCAGGTACTCCTCCTCCAGCACCTGGCGGAACCTGGCCGGGCCCCAGTCGGCCATCAGGAACTTCAGCCGGGCGCGGTTGCGCAGCCGCCGGTAGCCGTAGTCGCGGAAGATCCCGACGACACCGGCCCAGACGTCCGCCACCTCGTCCAGCGGCACCCAGGTGCCGAGCCGTTCGGCCAGCCGGGGGTTGGTGGAGAGGCCGCCGCCGACCCAGAGGTCGAAGCCCGGTCCGTGCTCGGGGTGCTCGACACCGACGAAGGCGATGTCGTTGATCTCGTGCACCACGTCCTGCACCGGCGAGCCGGAGATCGCGGTCTTGAACTTGCGCGGCAGGTTGGAGAATTCCGGGCTGCCGATGTACCGGTCGTGGATCTCGTCGACGGCGGATGTCCCGTCGATGATCTCGTCGGCGGCGATCCCGGCCACGGGGGAGCCGATGATCACGCGAGGGCAGTCGCCGCACGCCTCGGTGGTGGAGAGCCCGACGGCCTCCAGCTTCTGCCAGATCGCCGGGACGTCCTCGATGCGGACCCAGTGCAGCTGGATGTTCTGGCGGTCGGTGATGTCCGCGGTGCCGCGGGCGTACTCCTGCGAGACCTCTCCGATGGCGCGCAGCTGCCCGGTGGTCAGCCTCCCGCCGTCGACGCGGACCCGCATCATGAAGTAGCGGTCCTCCAGCTCCTCGGGCTCCAGCACCGCGGTCTTCCCGCCGTCGATACCGGCCCGTCGCTGGGTGTAGAGCCCCCACCAGCGCATCCGGCCACGGAGGTCGTTGGGGTCGATGGAGTCGAAACCGCGCTGGGAGTAGATCGTCTCAATGCGCGTCCGCACGTTGAGACTGTCGTCGTCCTTCTTGAACTGCTCGTTGCCGTTCAGCGGGGTGTAGTGCCCCAGGGCCCACTGACCCTCGCCGCGGTGGCGGCCGGCCTTGCGGCGGGGCGTTGCGGGCGCAGGCTGTTCCGGGGTGGCGGCCATGACGGTACGTCCTTCGGGACTGCGGGAGGGCTGCTCTGAACTGCACACTCGCGTCAGATCGCGGCGGTGCGCAGGGCATTGCTCAGGAACGGAAGGGGGGCGGCGGTGCTGGGACTCTCAGCTCGCCGGACAGATGGCGCTGGACACGCGGCCGAGGTCGACGTGGCGTCGACTCACCAAGGCAATTCCAGTTCCAGGCATGTCGGAAGCGTGGCACGCCCCTCTCGGGCCAGTCCACCACTATCCGTCATGTGGACGTGATTATCCCGAAACGTGAGACGGTGTGGTGCCCGTCACGCG
This sequence comes from Streptomyces sp. NPDC058195, assembly GCF_042883525.1. Taxonomy (NCBI): domain Bacteria; kingdom Bacillati; phylum Actinomycetota; class Actinomycetes; order Kitasatosporales; family Streptomycetaceae; genus Streptomyces; species Streptomyces sp. NPDC058195. The sequence goes on along the minus strand of NZ_JBHVVM010000037.1, from coordinate 17,386 downwards.
CTGTGCCCCGGCCGTTCCACCCGATATCGCTCTGATTCTCCCCGTGTGCGTCGCCCCGGCGAACCGGCGCCGTCGGCCGGATCCGGCCGGTCAGCCGCGGTCGGCGCCCGGCCACGGACCCGGTGTCGCGACCTCGGGCTCCCGCTCCACCGTGGTGTCGAAGAGCCGGAAGCCGCGCCGCAGATAGTTGTCCATGGCGTGCGGGCCGTCCTTGGAACAGGTGTGCAGCCAGACCCGCTTCGTCGGCGTACGCTCCGGCCAGCGCTCCGCCAGGTCCCAGGCGCGGGCCACCCCGTAGGACAGGAGGTGGCCGCCGATCCGCCGCCCCCGGAAGGCCGGTATCAGCCCGAAGTACATGATCTCGACGACGCCCTCGTCCTGCGGGTCCAGCTCGACGTACCCGGCCGGGGTGCCGTTCTCGTAGGCGACCCAGGTCTCGGCGCCCGGCCGGTCCAGGGCCTCCTGCCACTGCGCGTAGGTCATCGCGAGCCGGTCCGTCCACTGGATGTCGCCGCCGACCGCCGTGTAGAGGAACCGGCTGAACTCGGGCAGCGGCGTCTGGGCGCGTACGATCCGCACCTCCCCCTCCGGGGCCCTGGCCGGTCGCAGATCGTCGGGAGAGGTCTGCTCCAGCGACCAGGTGGTCACCTCGGTGGTCGGGGCGGAGGCGGCGGTGCGCGGTGCGGGGCTGTTCATGACTGCCAGGGAACCACGCCCCGCGCCGCACGCCAAAGCCGGTCCCGAAAAGCGGACCGCGGTCTCCAAGGGCTGTCCCGTGATCCCCGGCGGGCGTGCGACGACAGCCACGGCACCTCGCCGCGTTGCCGGAACGCCCGGATGCATCCAGTATTCGGGCGTCCCGCCGCGTTGTCGGAACGCCCGGATACATCCGGTATGCGGGCGTCCCGCCGCCGTGCGACGCACCGCGTCTGACGCCGCACCCCGATCCACCAGGGATCACGGGACAGTCCTTAGGGTCTTTCGTTTGGATCAGGCTGGATCAGGGAGCGGGGGCTGGTGCGTGCAGCTGCAAGGCGGAGGAAGGAGCCGACGCGGAGCGTCGGTGACTGACGACAACGCGGCAGATGTGCGTGCCGGCCCCCGCGAGCCCGGCATGATCCAAACGAGAGGCCCTAGCCGCGGTGACGTGCCCCGACCACCACCGGGGCCGTCGACCGAGGCAGCAGATCGGCCGGGTCGTCCGGATGGATCACCTCCACCTCCACGCCCTCCCCGAAGCGGTACGGGCGGTGCGCGAGCACCTGGGCGAGATGGCGGCGCACCCGGGAGATCTCCGCCCGCACCGTCACCGTCCGGCTCGGGTCGCCGAACACGTCCCCGGCCAGCTCGGAGGCCGTACGCCCCTCACGGTGCAGGGCCAGCGCGTACAGCAGCTCCGCGTGACGTGGCGAGAGCCGCTGGGTCCAGGTGCCCACCGCGCCCACCACGTTGATCCTGAGCCCGCGCGGGCGGCTCAGATCCAGCACCACCCGCTGCGGCGCCCCTTCCGACGGCGCGTCCGCGACCTGGATCAGCCAGCCGCCCGGCAGCGGCTCCACCCGGCACATGCCGAGCGACGGCAGCCACACCCGGCCGGGGCGTAACGACTTGGGCAGCGGCAGCCGGTCCACCGGCGGCATCCCCGTGACCGCGGCGAGCCAGCCATGGCTGTCCACCGCCAGCGCCCGGCCGCCCAGTCGGCACACCAGCGGCGCCGCCACCGAACGGAGCCGGTCGATCGCCCGCAGATGCCGGTCCCTGATCTCGCCCTCCGCCAGCCCGGCCACCGAGCTGACCAGGGCGAGCGTCGCCGGATGGAACGTCGAGAGCGGACCGCTCATGTCGACGATGCCCATCAGCCGCCCGTCGCGCGGATCACGCACCGGCGCCGCCGCGCACGTCCAGGCGTGCAGCGTACGGACGAAGTGTTCCGAGGAGTGGACCTGCACCGGGGCGCGGGACGCCAGCGCCGTACCGATCGCGTTCGTCCCCGTGCTCTCCTCCGCCCAGGCCGCGCCCTCCGCCAGACAGATGCCGTCGGCCCGGCGCAGCACCGCCGCGTTGCCCCGGCGCCACAGCACCCGGCACTCCACGTCCGTGACCACCACGATCTGCCGGGCGCTGTCCGCCAGCGACACCAGCCGGTCGTTCAGCAGCGGCATCACCTCGCTCAGCGTGGAGCCGCGCCGCCGCCGCTCGATCTCGTCCGCCCCGAGCAGCACGCTCTCGGTCGACTGCTCCGGATCGAGGCCGCTGCGCACCACCCGGTTCCAGGAGGCCTCGATCTCGGCCCGCGGGGCGGGCACCGGACGGCCGCCGGAGCCCACCGCCTCCCTGGCCCGGTGGACCGTCCGGGCGGCCCGGCCGGACTGCCAGGCGGACGGCCGCATCCCCCCGAAGGCGCTTGTCTCCACTGTCGATCTCCCCACGCGTGCCAGGGCCCGCTCGGCGCTCAGGGCCCCATCCTGCCGCCGCGCGGGGCCGGGCACCGCACACTCCGCACATTGGGTGCAACCCTTTGCAACTCTGGCGCGAGGGGGCGGTTGCGTACGAGAGTGGTGGAACACCGCGCGACGGGCCCTGCCCCACCGCCCGGTGTGCGCAGCAAGGAGGGTGGTGCCGTGTCGGCGCAGCACCACCCTCCGGCGCTGTCCGCCCGTACCGAAACGTCCTACGGCCGGGCCCGCTCCACGAGCGAGGCCAGGTCCAGGGTGTGCGGCAGCGTCCCGAAGGCCGCGCCCCCGTCGCCGCCCAGCCGCGACGCGCAGAACGCGTCGGCCACCTCCGGCGGCGCCCACCGCACCAGCAGCGACCCCTGGAGCACCAGCGCCATCCGCTCGGTCAGCCGACGGGCCCGCGCCTCGATCCCGTCCAGATCCGCCAGCTCCGTCAGCACCCCCCTGATCGCCGCGTCCAGCCGGTGATCGGCCCCGCGCGCCCGCCCGACCTCCCGGAGGTACGCGTCCAGCGCCATCGGCTCGCGGCGCAGCGCCCGCAGCGCGTCCAGCGCCTGTACGTTCCCCGAGCCCTCCCAGATCGAGTTGAGCGGCGCCTCGCGCAGCAGCCGCGGCATCCCCGACTCCTCGACGTAACCGTTGCCGCCCAGACACTCCAGCGCCTCGGCGACCAGCGGCGCGCACCGCTTGGTCACCCAGTACTTCGCCGCGGGCACCGCGATCCGCAGGAAGGCCCGCTCGGCCCCGGTGTCCGCGTCGTACGCCGCCGCCAGCCGCATCGCCAGCACCGTCGAGGCCTCCGACTCCAGCGCCAGATCGGCCAGCACGTTGCGCATCAGCGGCTTCCCGGCCAGCGGCCCGCCGGACACCTCCCGGTACGCGCAGTGGTGGACCGCCTGCGCCACCGCCTGCCGCATCAGCGCCGCCGACCCCACCACACAGTCCAGCCGGGTCGCCGCCACCATCCCGATGATGGTGTGCACCCCGCGCCCCTCCTCGCCGACCCGGCGCGCCCAGGTGCCGTCGAACTCGACCTCGGCCGAGGCGTTCGACCGGTTGCCCAGCTTGTCCTTGAGCCGCTGGATCGCGAAGGTGTTGCGGGTGCCGTCGGGCAGCGTCCGGGGCAGCAGGAAGCAGGTCAGGCCGCCGGGTGCCTGAGCCAGCACCAGGAATCCGTCGGACATCGGCGCCGAGCAGAACCACTTGTGACCGGTCAGCAGATACTCGCCCTCGGCCGCCAGCGGCTCGGCGCGCGTCGTGTTCGCCCGCACGTCCGTGCCACCCTGCTTCTCCGTCATCCCCATCCCGAGCAGCGCTCCGGCCTTCGAGGCGACGGGCCGCAGCTCCCGCTCGTACACCGTCGAGGTGAGCAGCGGCTCCCAGACGGCGGCCAGCGAAGGATCGGCGCGCAGCGCGGGCACCGCCGCGTGCGTCATCGACAGCGGACAGCCGTGCCCCGCCTCGGCCTGCGTCCACACCAGGAAGCCGGCCGCACGCCGCACATGGCCGCTGGGCCGGGACCAGGCGCCGGTCAGCCCCGCGGTGACCGCGTGGCCCAGGAGCCGGTGCCAGGCCGGGTGGAACTCGACCTCGTCGACGCGGTGCCCGTACCGGTCATGGGTGTGCAGCACCGGCGCGTACGTGTTCGCCTGCGCCCCCCACTCCTGTGCCTGGGCGGAGCCCGCCGCCCGGCCCAGCTCACCGAGCTCACGGTCGGCCTCGGCCAGCGCTTCGGGCGCGATGTGACGTTGCACCGCCTCGGAAAGTGCCCGGTCGGAGCCGTAGACGTCGTAGCCGGTCAGCGGGGGCGGCTGATTGGACACGGTGTGGGTGGTGGCTGCCATGCCGATACGGTAAGAGACGTGCAGGCAGCAAATGAAACACCCGAGCGGCCACCGGGCCGTCTCCACCGGGCCCGAGTGCTCTACCGCAACGTCTCCAAGCGGCAGATGGCCTGGCAGTTGCTCAAGGACACCGTCAATTCGTGCATGGAGTACCGGATTCTCGGACTCGCCGCCGAGGCGGCGTTCTTCACCCTGCTGTCCCTGCCTCCCCTGCTCCTCGCACTGATCGGCCTGCTCGGATACGTCGACGAGTGGACCAGCACCACCACCGTCGCCTCCATCGAGCGCAACATCCTCGACGCGGCGCGGACCGTGCTCAGCGAACGCGGCGTCAACGACTTCGCCAAGCCGCTCCTGGCGGACGTCTCCACCGGCGCCCGCCCCGACGTCATCTCCATCGGCTTCGCCATCGCGCTGTGGTCGGGCTCCCGCGCGGTCAACGTCTTCATCGACACGATCACCGTGATGTACGGACTCGACGGCCAGCGCGGCATCGTGAAGACCCGGCTGCTCTCCTTCCTGCTGTACGTCGTCGCGCTGCTGCTCGGCTCCGTCGTGCTGCCGCTGCTCGTCGTCGGCCCGGACCGGGTCATCGAGTTCGTCCCCTGGGGCACCGAGCTGATGAGCGTCCTGTACTGGCCGCTGGTGATACTGCTGTCGATCGTGTTCCTGACCACGCTGTACCACGTGTCCGTACCGGTCAGATCGCCGTGGATCGAGGACGTGCCCGGGGCGCTGGTGGCGCTCGCGATGTGGGCGCTGGGCAGTTTCCTGCTGCGGATCTACCTCACCAGCACGGTCGAGGGGCCGACGATCTACGGCTCGCTGGCGGCCCCGATCGCCGTGCTGCTCTGGATCGGCATCTCCGCCTTCGCGGTGCTGGTCGGCGCGGCGGTCAATGCGGCCATCGACCGGGTGTGGCCCTCGCTGGCGACGGCCGCGGCCCGTGCGGCGAACGACCGGCTACGGGCCGCCGAGGCGGCGGAGTTCGTCGCCCGGACGCGGGCGGAGCGCCAGGGGAGCAACCGGCCGGAGGACGACTGGGACGACGACGAGGGCGATGACGACGAGGACGAGGACGACGGCATGGCCGACCTCCCCTACATGCCGTCCGAGTTCCCCGAGCGCTGGTCGAGGTTCCTCCCGCCGGACGATGTGAAGTCCCGGCTCCAGCCGAGCCGGGACAAGGACCCGGACAAGGACCCGGACAAGGACAAGGACAAGGACGGGGAGCCGGACGGGCATGGCGGGCATGGCGGGCATGGCGGGCCGGAGCCGGACGGGCGCGGCGGTGCCTTCGGCGGCTGACGCCCCCGGCGCGGCCGCGGGCGTCGAACGGTACCGGGAGCGGGCGTCGCGGTTCGACGGCGCGACCGCGTGGACGCTGGACCTGTCCGGGGGCCCGGCCGGTCCGGTGCTCCCCGACGGCTGCATGGACCTGCTCTGGATCGGCGGACGGCTGCTCGTCGCGGGCCCCGACACCCGTGCCATGACCCCGTCCGCCCCGGCCACCGGGCGGTGTGCCGGTCTCCGGTTCGCGCCCGGGACCGCCCCCGCCCTCCTCGGCGTACCGGCGCACGAACTGCGCGACCGGCGGGTCGAACTGGCGGACCTGTGGCCCGCGGGCCGGGTACGGGTCCTCACCGAGCGGGTCGCCGGGGCTCCCGACCCGGCCGCCGCGCTGGAGGCCCTCGCGCTGAGCCGGGCGGCCCGCACCGGGCCCCCGGACCCGCTGACGCGGTTGGTCGCGGAGCGGCTCGGCGCCGGGCGGCCCGTGGCGGAGACCGCGCGGCAAGCCGGGATCGGCGCCCGCCAGCTGCACCGCCGCTCGCTCGCCGCATTCGGTTACGGGCCCAAGACCCTGGCCCGGGTGCTGCGGCTCCAGCGGGCGCTGGCCCTGGCCCGCTCGGGGACGCCGTACGCCGAGGCGGCGGTCCGGGCCGGGTGCACCGACCAGGCGCACCTCGCCCGGGAGATGCGGTCCCTGGCCGGGACCACCCTGACCGCCCACCTCGGCCGCTGAGGCCCCGGACGCGAGGCGCCCGGCTGCCGCGGGCTCAGCCGTTGGCGGCGAACAGCGACACCGCGCAGCCGTCCGGGTCGAGGACCGTCGCGTACCGCTGCCCCCACACCGCGTCCCACGGCTTCAGATGCCCCCGGTACCCCGCACCCGTCAGCTCGTCGTACACCGCGTCCACCTCCGCCGGGCTGTCGCACAGGAAGGCCAGCGAGAGACGGTCGCCGCCGGTCGGCGGGGTCCACCCGGGATCGAACGAGCGGAGCACGTCCTCGGTGTCCCAGAGCAGCCGCTGCCCGCCCGGGAGGGTCACTTCGACATGGGGTGCGGATTCCGCTCCGGCGGGGATGTCGAGGCCGAGCCGGCGGTAGAAGGCGAGCGATGCGGCAAGATCCGCGGTGACGATGCCGATCGCGTCCATACGTGGAGTCATGCCTCCGACCGTAGGCCCGGCCCGGCACCGGGTCTTGTACGAAACGGACGTCCGCCGGATTCTGTGGTCCGCCCGGGTCAGCAGTCCGCGGGGGACGTGCCCGCGTCCGTCAGGGCGAGGCCGAGCTGGGCGCGTTCGGTGACCCAGCGGCTCGGACGGTAGCGCGGATCGCCCGTCGCCCGGTGCAGCGCCCGGTGCAGCTCCAGCATCCGTCCCGCGCCGATCCGGTCCCCCCAGGCCAGCGGGCCGAACGGGTAGCCCAGCCCTGCGGTGACCGCCAGGTCGATGTCGCCCGGTGCGGCCACGGAGCGCTCCGCGATCCCCGCCGCCACCGACACGATCGAGGCGAGCAGCCGCTGCGCGACCGAGCCCGCCGTGTCCCGCACCACCGAGACCGCCCACGGCTCCTCGCCCGCCGCGGCACGGGCCAGCACCGCGCGGGCGTCGCGTGCGGCGGCCGGGTCCGCCGCCGGGGTCACCGCCAGCACCCGGCGGCGCCCGGCCGGGGGCAGCGGGTCCACCCCGAAGGTGCGCCCCGCGGGCAGCCCGCCCCCGGCCACCGCCGAGGCCGCCGAGGTCCCCCAGACCGGAACCAGCACCACCGCGCCGCCCGACGGCCCGTCACCGGACTCCACGGCGGCGCCCGCCCCGGTCAGCGCCGAGCGCAGCTCCGCCGCGTCCCGGCCCCGTCCCTCGGCGGCGTGCACGAACACCGGGCGGTCCGGGTCGCCGGTGACGGGCTGCTCCGGCGCGGGGGCGGGGGCCTGGGGGCCGTACGCGTACCAGCCGTGCCCGGTCTTGCGGCCGTGCAGACCGGCCGTCACCCGGTTCGGGGTGAGGTAGGAGGGGCGGAGCCGGTCCGCGTAACGGAAGCCCTGCCAGATCGAGTCGATCACCGCGGCCGTCACGTCCAGCCCCGTGAGGTCCATCAGCTCGAAGGGGCCCATCCGCAGCCCCAGCACGTCACGGGCGATCCGGTCGATGTCCGCCGGGTCGCCGACCGTCTCCTCCAGCAGCGCCAGTGCCTCGGTCACCAGCCCGCGCCCGGCGTGGTTGACCAGGAAGCCGGGGGTGTCGGCGACGGTGACCGCGCGGTGGCCGCAGCCCTCGACGAACGCCGTGAGGGCGGCCGGGATCCCGGGGCGGGTGGCCGCGCCGGGCACGATCTCGACGATCCGCATCAGCGGCACCGGGTTGAAGAAGTGCAGCCCGGCCAGGCGCGTGGGGTCCTTGAGTGCCGAGGCGATCCGGGTGACCGACAGGGAGGAGGTGTTGGTCGCGAAGACCGCGGACTTCGGCAGTGCCCGCTCCAGCCTGCCGAAGACCTCCGCCTTGGTGTCGAGATCCTCCCGCACGGCTTCGATGACCAGCTCGACCTCCGGGCCCCCGGCCCACGGATCGTCGAGCGGAACCAGCCGGTCCAGGGCGGCGTCCCGGTCCGGACCCGACATCCGTCCCTTCTCCACGGCCCGTTCGAGCATGGACCGTACGAAGTCCGCGGCGGCCGTCACGGCCTCCGCGCGCACGTCGCACAGCTCGACGGTGTGTCCGGCGGTCGCCGCCCACTGGGCGATGCCGCGGCCCATGGCCCCGGCGCCGACGATCCTGATACGCATGGCGGTTGCGGTCCTCTCGGGCTGTCACATGTGATCGGTCTCAGCGAAGATAGACGCGAAGCGGGCCCATGTCTTCGGGCGGCGGAAGGAGTTCGGCCGCCGCACGAGGACATGGGCCCGCCATGCCGCCGGGCGCCAGGGCCGACGGCATCCGTCCCGTCCGTCCCGTCCTGCCCGCTCTCCGCGTCCCGTCCGTCCCGGAAAGGTCCCACCGTGCCCGACCAGCAGTCCGACGTCGTCATCTGCGAACCCCTGCGCACCCCCATCGGCCGGTTCGGGGGAGTGTTCGCCACCCAGACCCCGGCGGTCCTCGCCGCACGTGTCGTCGCCGAGGTCGTGGCCCGCACCGGGATCGCCCCCGACGCCGTCGACGAGGTGATCCTCGGGCACTCCTACCCGTCGGCCGAGGCCCCCGCCATCGGCCGGGTCGCCGCGCTGGACGCCGGACTGCCCCAGAGCGTCACCGGCTCCCAGGTCGACCGCCGCTGCGGCTCCGGCCTCCAGGCCGTACTGGACGCGGCGATGCAGATCCGGTCCGGATTCAGCGAGGTCGTCATCGCGGGCGGTGTCGATGTGATGAGCGCCGCCCCGTACTACACCCACGACGGCCGCTGGGGCATCAAGGGGCCAGGTCTCCAGCTCCACGACGCGCTGGCCAGGGGCCGGGTCACCGCGGGCGGCATCCACCACCCCGTACCTGGCGGCATGATCGAGACCGCCGAGAACCTGCGGCGGGCCTACGCCATCAGCCGCGCCGACCAGGACGCCCTCGCCCTGCGCTCCCAGCAGAGGGCGGCCGGGGCCGCCGCCGAGGGCCGGTACGACGCGGAGACCGTCCCGGTCACCGTACGGACCCGCAAGGGCGAGACGGTCGTCACCGCCGACGAGCACCCCCGCCCCGACACCACCGCGGAGCAGCTCGCCGCGCTCCGCCCGGTCATGGCGAAGTCCGACCCGGAGGCGACCGTCACCGCGGGCAACGCCAGCGGGCAGAACGACGCGGCCGCCGCCTGCCTGGTGACCAGCGCGGCCACCGCCGAACGGCTCGGTCTCACCCCGCTGGTCCGGCTGGTCTCCTTCGCCCGCGCCGGGGTGCCCGCCGCGACGATGGGCCTCGGCCCCGTACCGGCGACCCGCACCGCCCTGGAGCGGGCCGGGCTCACCCTCGCCGATCTCGACCTGATCGAGCTGAACGAGGCGTTCGCCGCCCAGGTCCTGGCCTGCACCCGGGAGCTGGGCCTCGGCGAGAAGGACCACGAGCAGCGGATCAACGTCAACGGCTCCGGAGTCTCCCTCGGCCACCCGGTCGGCGCGACCGGCGCCCGCATCCTCGCCACGCTCACCCGTGAACTGCACCGCCGCGAGGCCCGGTACGGCCTGGAGACCATGTGCATCGGCGGCGGCCAGGGCCTGGCCGCGGTCTTCGAGCGGATCGCCGCCTGATCCCGGCTTTCATGCCGACGGTGCCGCCGGTGCCGCCGCGAGACGGTCCCGGACGGGGCCGGGGCCAGTTCGGCTGGTTCGGCCGGGCTGGCCGGTGCCGCCGGGCTGGTACGTCGAAGCAGGCCGACGCCACCATGACGACCGTGGTTCCCCAGGTCAGCACGGTCGGCGCCTGCCCCAGGTCCGCGCCGGAGGCCGGACGCGCGCCCCTGCGGTCCGAGGAAGCCCCGAAACCCGTGCGGCTTGTCGGGGCCGGGAACGCGGCCACTCCGTTGCGCGGTGGAGCCCGGGAAACCACGGGGCGTGACAGCCAGGTGATCGCCCGGGACCTGCGTCCGCCTCGCGCCGGGCTCCCCGCCGCGCCCGCCCGGTCGGCCTCTAGGAAGTGCCGCCGGAGGCCGGGGCCGCCCCGGTGATCGCGGTGACGGCCATCCGGGCCGCCCGGTCCGTCACCGCGGTGGGGTCGTCGCCGCCCTCGATCGCCGTGGTGGCCGCGTTGACGATCCCCTGGAGCAGCAGCGCGGCGCGCCGCGGGTCCTCCTCGCCGAGACCGGTCAGCGCCTCGATCAGCGGGGTCAGCAGTTCCCGGTGGGCGTGCGCCGCGCTCTCCCGTACCACCGTCGTGTCCCGGACCCCGGCCAGCGCCTGGGCGATCCGGTGCTCGCCGCGGCGCACCAGGTCCAGCTGGCACGACACATAGGCGGCGATCTTCTCCTCGGGCGTACGGGCCGCCGTCATGCCGTCCCGGATGGCGTCCGTCCAGCGCGGCATCGCGTCCTCGACGACGGCGGCGAGCAGCTCGGGACGGCCGGGGAAGTACTTGTACACGCTGTTGCGGGCGAGGCCGGTGGCCCGTGCGACCGCGGTGAACGTCACCGCTGACGCGTCCCCGCCCTCCAGCAGCTCACGCGCGGCCCGCACCAGGGCCAGCCGCTGCTGGGCATGGTGCTCGGCGACCGTCGCGGCTCTGATCCTGGGCACCGCCACAGTCTAGGAGCCCCGGCGCTTATCGGCCCCCACTTAGGGACGGTCCGTCCCCATCGTCTATCTTAGCGACGCACTGTCCCTAACATCGATCCATCGAAGGGAACCGCCGTGTTCCTCGCACTGCTGGAGCTGCGCGCCGCCCGGGGGCGCTTTCTGCTCATGGGATCCGTCGTGGTGCTCGTCGCCGCACTCGTCGGGATCGTCTCCGGCTTCACCACCGGTCTGGGCGACGACACCATCTCCGCGCTGCGCCGCCTCCCGGCCGCGCAGCTGGTGTTCTCCTCGGACGCCCGCTCCGACCAGTTCGCCCGGAGCCTCCTCGACGAGAAGACCGCGGCCGCCTGGCGCGCGGACGCGGGCACCGACACCACCCCGCTGGGCGTCTCCATCACCCGGGGGACCACGGACCGGGGCGCCGAGGTCGACCTCGCCGCGTTCGGCGTCGAGCCCGGCTCCTTCCTCGCTCCCTCCGTCACCGAGGGGAAGGGCCTCGCGAACGCCCCGCAGAACAGCATCGTGATGTCCGCCAAGCTCGCCGACGAGGGCGTACGCGTCGGCGACACCCTGGTCATCGACCGCCTCGGCATCAAGCTGCGCGTCACCGGGCTCACCGAACGCTCCAGCTACGGCCACGTGCCCGTCGCCTACGTCCCGCTGAAGACCTGGCAGCGCATCCGCTTCAGCACCCCCGGCGCTCCCGCCGCCGCGTCCGCCGCGATCCCCGACCAGTTCAGCGCCCTGGCCCTGCGCACCGAACCCACCGGCACCTCGGTCACCACCCTCGACAAGCGGCACTCCACCACCACCCTCACCAAGGAGAAGGCGTACGAGGCGGCCCCCGGCTACACCGGCGAGCGCGTCACGATGACCTCGATCCAGGTCTTCCTCTACCTGATCGCCCCGCTCGTCGTCGGCGCCTTCTTCGCGGTGTGGACCGTGCAGCGGCAGCCCGAACTCGCCCTGCTGCGCGCCATGGGCGCCTCCCGGCGCCGGCTGCTCGCCCACACCGTGCTCCAGGCGGCCCTGGTCGTCGTCCTCGGCACCGTCGCGGGCGCCGCGCTCGCCGGAGCGGTCGGACTGCTGGTCGGCGAACAGGTGCCCTTCAGCCTGCCTGCCGGAACCCTCGCCGCCACCATGTGCACCGTCGCGGCCGTCGGCCTCGCGGGCACCGCCCTGACCCTGCGCCGGGTCACCCAAGCCGACCCGCTGACCATGCTGGGAGCCAACCGATGAGCCTCGAACTGACCGGCGTCACCGTCGCCTTCGGCCGCGCCGACGCCCGTACCACCGTCTTCGAGCATCTCGACGTCACCTTCGGGGCGGGCAGGATGACCGCGCTCGTCGGGCCTTCGGGCTCCGGCAAGTCCACCCTGCTCGCCGTCGCGGGCGCGCTGCTGCGCCCCACCGCCGGGCAGGTCCTGCTGGACGGCGAGGACCTCGCCGCGCTCTCCGACGCCCGCCGGGCCGAAGCGCGCCGGGAACGGATCGGCTACATGTTCCAGAGCGGCAACCTGCTCTCGGGCCTGACCGCCACCGACCAGCTGCTCGCCGCCGTGTTCATCACCGGCGGCCGTCCCCGCACCCACCGCACCCGAGCCGAGGAAGCCCTCACCCGGGTCGGTCTCGGCCACCGGCTGCGCCACCGCCCCGAACAGCTCTCCGGCGGCGAACGCCAGCGCGTCGCCCTGGCCCGCGCGCTCTTCCTGTCCCCGAAGCTGCTGCTGATCGACGAACCGACGGCCGCCGTCGACCGCTCCCAGGCAGGCGAACTGGCCGAGCTGCTGGCCGAACGCACCCACCAGGACGACTGCGTCACGGTCGTGGCCACCCACGACCCGGCCGTGGCGGAGGCCTCCGACCAGGTCGTGGACATGGCCGCGCTGACCGCCGCGACGGTCACGGCCTAGGGCCTCTCGTTTGGATCATGCCGGGCTCGCGGGGGCCGGCACGCACATCTGCCGCGTTGTCGTCAGTCACCGACGCTCCACGTCGGCTCCTTCCTCCGCCTTGCAGCTGCACGCACCAGCCCCCGCTCCCTGATCCAGCCTGATCCAAACGAAAGACCCTAGCCCCGTACTCCACGGGTCGTTGATGCGTACGGTGTGACCGGTCCGGGGGTGTCCCCGGACCGGGGCGTGGCGTTGGGCGGGGTGTGCCGGTGGCTTCCCGGCCTCCACGGTCACGGCCTGGGCGTCGGCGCCTTGAAGCGGCGTGACGTCCGTGGCGCAGAGGCATCAGGACACGCTGGCTGTCGCCGCCGAGCTTCTGTGCCGCCTGGACGTCGCCGGAATCGCCGACGAGGTGTGCGCGAAGCAGTCGTAGGAGGACGGACAAGTCCTCGGCGAAGCAGTCGTAGGAGCACGGACAAGTCCTCGGCGAACCCACCCTGCGCATGGGCAACGTCATCGACGCGCCCACCATCCAGATCACCTGCGGCGTCCAGCTCCACCCCCTCGCCCTGCACGCCACCGAAATCGGGCAGACCTGCTGGTCGCGAACCGGGCTGGAATCCCGCCCCCTGCCCGCCTCCGGGCGGGAGGCGGCGACATCGTCCGGCGCTGCCCGTATGGTGCGCTCGTGATCAAACCGATTGAACTCGTGATCTTCGACTGCGACGGCGTCCTTGTCGACAGTGAGCGCATAGCCGTACGCGTCGACGCGATGGTTCTGGCCCAGCTCGGATGGGAGCTCACCGAATCCGAGATCGTGGACCGGTTCGTAGGCCGAACGACAGCCTCGATGAAGCAGGACATCGAGGCCCGTCTCGGGCGCGGCCTTCCACCCACCTGGGAGGAGGAGACGGAGAACCTGTACCGCGAGGCTCTCCTGACGGATCTGAAGCCCGTCGACGGCATCGCCGACGCACTGGACGCCCTTGCCCGTCTGCCCACGTGCGTCGCCTCCAGCGGGAGTCACAGCAAGATGAGACTCACCCTGGGAATCACCGGACTCTTCTCGCACTTCGAGGGCCGCATATTCAGTGCCACCGAGGTCGAACGGGGCAAGCCGGCCCCGGATCTGTTCCTCCACGCCGCACAGCGCATGGGCGTCGCCCCTGACCGGTGCGTGGTGGTGGAGGACAGTCAGTACGGCGTGCGGGCGGCCCGCGCGGCGGGCATGCGTGCCTTCGGCTACTCCGGGGGTCTGACTCCCGGGCAGTGGCTTGAAGGACCTGACACGGTCGTCTTCGACGACATGCGCGCACTCCCAGCCCTCCTGGCGGAGGGCTGAACAGGGCGCTGAACCGTCTCTTCGCACCACCGGCCGGTTCTGTCCACGAGTTCGGGTTCCGGCTCACGTTCCGTGGAGGACTGACTGAGTGTGATGTCAGAAGTATGTGGTGGGATGGCCGGACTCTGCTGCCGTGACCTACAGGGAGACCGCCTTCATGCCCGTGTACTCGTCTCTGACCCACGCGTTGGCCGCAGCCCTGGTCGATGTCCTGTGGTTCATCGAGGGCAGTGAGGACGAGCAGATGGATCCGGACGACGCCGTCAAGGTCCTGGAGGGTGTCGCCCACCTGATCAGCAAGCTGTCGGGCGACCAGCGGAGCGAACTGACCGGTCTGCTCGGGACGATGGCCGAAGCAGAGTCCGACCCCGCGCGGCGGGAGTTCCTGGAAGGGCTTCCGGAGGGCTTTGGCCTCCTTGATGACGCGGTCTGACCCGTGCTTCACGAGTAGAGCGGGACGCGCTTGCGCAGGAGAGGGGAGCCGGCCCGGCCGTACATCTGGCGCTTGAGCCCGCCCCCCGACGTCGACCAGGACAGTCCGTAATGACGCCCCTTGCGGGCGTACTCATCGACGCCGCCCACCCGTGTAGACGGAACTTCGGGGTCCGGTAACGCTTCGTCCAGCCGCAGCACCGTGCCGCGGCTCACGGAAACGTCGATCACGCTCGCCAGGCGGGCACCGGACGCAACCACGTAAAGGCTGTCCCGCAACCATCCACGCCACCCCGAGGGACCTCGGCGCCCTCCTGGGGCGGGGGCCAGTGATCAATCCGGGAAGACGGGGACTAGATTCCCTGGCATGTCTTTGCATCTCAGCCATGGCGCTTCGGGAGCCCTGCGACGCTTCGCCGGATGGCTTGCGCGAGGGTCGGTGGGCCATCCCATGCTGGACGGGATCGACTACTGGGAAGAGCTGCGCGAGTCGCCCTCCCAGATGGAGATCTGCGTCGCGATCTTCGCCAACGTCCTCGAACTGGACGCGCAGGGCGAACCGGTCAATGAGAAGTACGCGGAGCGCCGGGCTGCAACCTATCTCTACAGCTACTGCACCGGGAAGCTGCCTCCTGGGGAGCCGAAAATCGAGCCCTGGGAATGCCGACTTTACTGACCGTCACCATGCGACACCATTCGCGTACGGCCGACGCCCCTCGCGACCCGCTGCGTGGTGGGGCTATCCGGTGAGGGTGAGGGTGAGGGCGAGGTCGTGCAGGTGGGCGATGCCATGCACCGCGTGCTGCACTCCATCCCCTCTCAGGCGGCAGTCGCGACGGTGATCCCGCCACCGGCCGCACCGGTTGTTGCTCACCGGCAGCAGCGGTTGCAGCAGACCCCACTCATCGTCTGTCAGGTCCCCTCTGCTGATCACGTCTGGAGTGAAGTGTCATGTGATCGAGAAAGTGCGCTTCGGCGATGCGGTGACGATCCAGACGTGCCCGGGGACGTGGACACCGTCGGTGGTCTCGAACTCCGTGAGTGCGTCGCGCACTTCGGAGTGGATACGGGCGGTGGTCTCCGGGTCTACATCGCGCAGGTTGTGGCGCACCGGGCCCATGGCGAGGATGAAGTCGGTGGCGTCGCCCGCGTCGGCGCCCAAGGCCATGGGAGCCTCGGTGGGGGCTACGTCGATGTCGGTGAACCCGGCGCTGGTGAGCACCTGGCGGATGCGCGCGGGGTCGAGGAGTGACCCCATGCCCCTTGCGGCGGGGGATGGCTCGCGCAGGAACGGGGAGAGCGCGGCGGTTGCACGGGCGTAGGCGCTGTCCGGGCCCGCGGGCTGCGGGCCGAGGAACACGAGTCGGCCCGCTGGTGCGAGCGAGTGCCTGAGATGGGTGAAGGCCGCGATGTGGTCGGCGAAGAACATGACACCGCCGCGGCTGAGGAGGACGTCGAAGCCCTGGCCGGGCAGCGGATGCACTTGGGCGTCGCCCTGTTCGAAGGTGACGTTGCCGATGCCTTCCGCGGCGGCGTCACGGCGGGCGCGTTCCAGCATGGGCGCGGACAGGTCGATTCCGACGACGTCTCCGTCGTACGCCTGCCGCGCGGCGGTGCGCGTCGTCTGGCCGGTGCCGCAGCCGATGTCGAGGACCCGGTCGCCGGCCGCGATTCCCGCGGCGGCGAACAGAGGCGCGTTGAACGCGCCCATCATCGCGTCGTAGCGCTCGGAGTGTTCAGCCCAGTGGATGCCCTCCCAGTCGTTCCATGCCTCTGCCTGCTCACGGTTGGCGATGGCGTGCATGATTCACCCCTCCAGTGACTAGAGTTCACTTCTAGAGTTCACCTCTAGATATAGGCTCCAGTCATGACTGAGGTCAAGGGAAAGCGGGGCGACAAGGCCCTGGAGACACGGCGGCGGATCATCGACGCGGCCGCTGGCCTCTTCGTTGAGCAGGGCTACGGGGCGACCAAGCTGCAGGAGATCGCCGACCGGGCGGGCGTGGCGGTGCAGACGATCTACTTCGTCTTCAGGAACAAGCCCTCACTGCTCAAGGAGCTGGTCGATGTCACGATCGCGGGAGACGACGACCCCGTGCCCACGATGGACCGGCCATGGTTCGCGAAGGTCACGACCGCGCCTACCGCCGAGTCCGCCCTGGCCGCGCTGGTCGCTGGCACCCGCAGGACACTCGAACGTGTCGCGGCCATCGACGAGATGGTCCGCGCCGCGACAGCGACCAACCCGGAGATCAGGGAGCTGTGGCCGGGCGAGACCGACCCGCGATACACGGTCATCTCGACAGCCGCGAAGGCTCTGGCAGAGAAACCCGGCGCCCGCCCCGCCCTCTCCGCAGGAGAGGCGGCGGACATCATCTACGCATTGCTCAGTCCGGAGCTCTTCCTGGTCCTGACCCGCGACCGCGCGTGGCCGGCCGACAAGTGGGAGCGGTGGGCGTACGACACCCTCCGCTCCCAGCTGTTGGTCAGGATGCAGGACCTGGCTCCCTGATCGTGATCGGGGAGACGGAACCCAGGGCCGTCAGCGACTCCTCGGCCGCCCGCGGAGCGCGGCCCCACGATGCGGTCGCACCGGCCCGTCGTGGGCGGCCCGATGCTCTCCTCGCGACAGGCGGGCCAACAGTTCCACCCGGGACCTGAGCGCCTGCCCGTCCCTCAGCAACGGCCGGTGCTCGACGAGTTCATCCAGGTCCAGAGCGGTACGGGCCGCGATCGCCGCTTGTCTCGCAGGGCTTCACCCGCCGCAGTTGAACGGCCGCGGACTCGCCTACACGAGTGGCGCCCGCACACGATCACCACTGTGTGCGACGGGTGACTCCGTGCTTGTCGGCCCCCCGGCTCCGGCGCCCGGCCGAGACTCTGGACAGGGTCCGTACAGCGCGAGCGGCGGTCCGTCGTCGCAGCCC
>NZ_JBHVVM010000036.1:0-76267 GCF_042883525.1 Streptomyces sp. NPDC058195 | reverse complement strand
GGGGGGACCCTGTGGGAGAGTAGGACGCCGCCGAACTCCTTTTCGGGAAAGCCCCGTGTCCGTCAGGACACGGGGCTTTTTCGCGTTCCCGAAGACGTGGGCCGTTACCCCTGTGCAAGCGGTAGCAGTGGGTGAGGGTAAGGTCAGGGGGCATCATTGGCACTTTCTTCACAGGAGGCCCCCGGGTGGAGGTCCAGGAGACTCGGGTTCAGACGGACCGGGTACTCACCATCCCCAACATCCTCAGCATGGCTCGCCTTGTTGGTGTTCCGCTCTTCTTGTGGCTGATTCTTCGCCCCGTGTTCGGTGGACCGCAGAGCGATGGCTGGGCTCTGCTGGTGTTGATGTTCAGCGGCATCAGCGACTACCTCGACGGTAAGCTCGCCCGCCGGTGGAACCAGATCAGCAGCCTCGGCCGGCTCCTGGACCCCGCTGCGGACCGCCTTTACATCCTTTCGACTCTCGTCGGCCTGACCTGGCGCGAGATCCTGCCGATCTGGCTCACCGCGCTACTGCTGGCCCGTGAGCTGATGCTCCTTGTGATGGTCGGAATCCTGCGGCGTCACGGCTATCCGCCGCCCCAGGTGAACTTCCTCGGCAAGGCCGCGACGTTCAACCTGATGTACGCGTTCCCCTTGTTGCTGCTCAGCGACGGAAGTGGTTGGCTGGCATCGCTGGCCGCTATTTTCGGATGGGCGTTCGCAGGTTGGGGTACAACGCTCTACTGGTGGGCAGGAATCCTTTACGTGGTGCAAGTCCGCCGGCTCGTCACGGCGGACGCAGAAGCCGATTGAGCTCGTTGCCGCGGTGCCGCGCAGTGTGGCCGGCCCGCCGCTGATGACCCGGATGGTGCCCTGACGGGCGAAGTCGGCTCAACCGTCGTCTCTTCAAGGAGGACGTTTCCGACATGAAGGCCGTCGTGATGGCTGGCGGCGAAGGCACACGCCTTCGCCCCATGACCTCAAGCATGCCCAAGCCCCTTCTGCCCGTCGCCAATCGGCCGATCATGGAGCACGTGCTTCGGCTGCTCAAGCGGCACGGGCTGAACGAGACCGTCGTAACGGTCCAGTTTCTTGCCTCGCTGGTCAAGAATTACTTCGGGGACGGCGAAGAGCTCGGGATGGAGCTCAGCTATGCCAACGAGGAGAAGCCACTCGGCACCGCGGGGAGTGTGAAGAACGCCGAAGAGGCACTGAAGGACGACACCTTCCTGGTCATTTCCGGGGACGCGCTCACCGACTTCGACCTCACCGACCTCATCGCCTTCCACAAGGAAAAAGGCGGGCTGGTCACGGTGTGCCTGACTCGTGTGCCGAACCCGCTGGAATTCGGCATCACGATTGTGGACGAGGGAGGCCAGGTCGAGCGCTTCCTGGAGAAACCCACCTGGGGCCAGGTCTTCTCGGACACCGTGAATACGGGCATCTACGTCATGGAGCCCGAGGTATTCGACTATGTCGCGGCCGATGTGTCGGTGGACTGGTCGGGTGATGTCTTCCCCCAGCTCATGAAGGAAGGCAAGCCCATCTACGGCTACATCGCCGAGGGCTACTGGGAGGACGTCGGCACGCACGAGAGCTACGTGAAGGCACAGGCCGACGTGCTGGAACGCAAGGTCGACGTCGATATCGACGGATTCGAGATCTCACCGGGCGTATGGGTCGCGGAAGGCGCGGAAGTGCATCCCGACGCGGTGCTTCGCGGACCGCTCTACATCGGTGACTACGCAAAGGTCGAAGCCGGCGCAGAGGTACGCGAGCACACGGTCATCGGATCGAATGTGGTGGTCAAGAGCGGTGCATTCCTGCACAAGGCCGTGATCCACGACAACGTCTATATCGGCCAGCACAGCAACCTGCGCGGATGCGTGATCGGCAAGAACACCGACGTCATGGGAGCGGTCCGTATCGAGGACGGCGCCGTCATCGGCGACGAGTGCCTGATCGGCGAGGAATCGATCATTCAGGGCAATGTCCGGGTCTACCCGTTCAAGACCATCGAGGCCGGTGCCTTCGTCAATACCTCGGTCATCTGGGAATCACGCGGGCAGGCGCATCTCTTCGGCGCCCGTGGCGTGTCCGGGATCCTGAACGTCGAGATCACCCCCGAACTGGCCGTCCGGCTCGCCGGAGCCTATGCCACCACCCTCAAGAAGGGCGCGACGGTCACCACCGCACGCGACCACTCCCGTGGTGCCCGTGCCCTGAAGCGAGCCGTGATCTCCGCGCTCCAGGCCAGCGCCATCGACGTCCGGGACCTGGAGAACGTACCCCTGCCGGTCGCCCGTCAGCAGACCGCGAGGGGCAGCGCGGGCGGGATCATGATCCGTACGTCTCCCGGGGTGCCCGATTCGGTCGACATCATGTTCATCGACGAACGGGGAGCGGACCTGTCACAGGCCCGCCAGCGGAAGCTGGACCGGGTCTACGCACGTCAGGAGTACCGCAGGGCCTTCCCGGGCGAGATCGGGGACCTGTACTTCCCCTCCAGCGTCTTCGACTCGTACACCGGGTCACTGCTGCGGAACGTCGACACCTCGGGCATCGCCGACGCCGGGCTCAAAGTCGTCGTCGACGCGTCCAACGGAAGCGCCGGGCTCGTGCTGCCCAGTTTGCTCGGACGGCTCGGGGTCGACGCGCTCACCATCAATCCCGGTCTCGACGAAGCGCGGCCGACCGAGACCGCCGAGGCGCGGCGCTCCGGAATGGTGAGGCTGGGCGAGATCGTGGCCTCGGCGGGGGCTTCGTTCGGCGTGCGGTTCGATCCGGTGGGGGAACGGCTCTCCCTGGTCGACGAGCGAGGACGGATCGTCGAGGACGACCGGGCGCTCCTGGTGCTGCTCGATCTCGTGGCGGCCGAGCGGCGCAGCGGGCGGGTGGCTCTGCCCGTGACCACGACACGCGTCGCCGAGCAGGTCGCCGCGTACCACGGTACGCAGGTCGCATGGACGACCACATCCCCGGATGACCTGACGCGGGTGGGACGTGAGGAAGGCACCATCTTCGGTGGAGACGGGCGCGGCGGCTTCATCGTTCCCGAATTCAGCAGCGTCTTCGACGGATCGGCCGCCTTCGTGCGGCTCCTCGGGCTGGTGGCCAGGACACAGCTCACCCTCAGCCAGATCGATGCCCGTATCCCCCGTGCCCATGTCCTGCGCCGTGACCTGGCAACCCCCTGGGCCGTCAAGGGCCTGGTGATGCGCCGGGTGGTGGAGGCCGCCGGTGACCGCAGCGTCGACACGACGGACGGCGTACGGGTGGTGGAGGCCGACGGGCGCTGGGTGATGGTGCTGCCCGACCCGGCCGAGGCCGTCACCCATCTGTGGGCCGAGGGACCGGACGACGCGTCCGCGCAGGCGCTGCTGGACGAGTGGGCGGGCGTTGTGGAGGGCGCGGGCCGCTGACGCCGCCGCTGTGCCCGCGACGGCGTGACGTCCGCGGGCACAGCGGTGGGGCCATTCGGCGGTAGCCGTGGCGACGTGCGACGATGTGCGGCATGTCGCAGCAGCCCCCCGATCGGAGTACCGCCCCGCCCCCCGCGCGTCCCGATGCCTCCATGTCGCTGCTGACCAACGTGATGGACCACAGCCTCGACGACGGATACGCCGAGGCGTCGGCGCGCCGCAGGGCCGACGGGACCGCGGGCCTGCCCCGTACGCTCAGGTCGAAGCTCGGGCTCGCCGCCTGTCTGGTGCTCGCCGCGCTCGTCGTGACGCTCGGGGCCGCGGAGGCCCGGGTCTCCGCACCGGTCCTCGCCAAGGAACGCCAGGAGCTGATCGGGCGCATCGACGACGAGACCGAGGCCGCCGACACCCTCGAAGCAGACGTGGACAAGCTCCGGGCCGACGTGGGCAGGCGCCAGCGCAAGGCCCTGGAGAAGCACGGCGGGGACCAGGGGGAGCGGGTGGCTCTGCTCGCCGGGGCGACCCCGGTGGAGGGGCCCGGCGTGAAGCTCGTCGTCGACGACGCCAAGGACACCGAGCAGGGAGGCGGCGGCCCCAGGGAGACCAGCGGGTTCGCCGACACCGGGCGAGTCCGTGACCGGGACCTCCAGCGGGTCGTCAACGGACTGTGGCAGTCCGGCGCGGAGGCGATCGCGATCAACGGCCAGCGGCTGACGGCCCTGTCGGCGATCCGGGCCGCGGGCGACGCCATACTGGTCGACAACAGGCCGTTGGTGCCGCCTTACTCAGTACTGGCGGTGGGGAACGGCAAGCAGCTCGCCGCCGCCTTCCAGGACAGCGCGGACGGGCAGTACCTGCAAGCGCTGAAGGACACCTTCGACATCCGGACGAGCCTGTCCGTGCAGCAGAAGGTCAGCCTTCCGGTCGCGCCGAGCCTGATCGTACGTACAGCAGAGCCTTATCGGGCCGCAGACACCGGCAGTGGTGCGGCAGACACAGGGAAGGGCACATCGTGATCGCCGTACTGGGCCTCGTCGTGGGAGTCGTGGTCGGGCTGTTGGTCCGGCCCGAGGTACCGGCCGTTGTCGAGCCGTATCTCCCGATCGCCGTCGTGGCCGCACTCGACGCAGTCTTCGGCGGCCTGCGGGCCATGCTCGACGGGATCTTCGTCGACAAGGTCTTCGTCGTGTCGTTCCTCTCGAACGTCGTGGTGGCCGCCCTCATCGTGTTCCTGGGAGACAAGCTGGGCGTCGGCGCGCAGCTGTCCACGGGTGTGGTGGTCGTGCTCGGGATCCGGATCTTCTCCAACGCCGCGGCCATCCGCCGGCACGTCTTCCGGGCCTGATGCAGATGAGCAGCGAGGAACTTCCCGACGGCCCCGAGCGGGCCGAGGAGCCGGCACCGGCCCCCGCCAAGGAACTCACCGGCCGTCAGCGACTGGCCGCCGGTCTCTGGCCGCCGAGGGTGACACGGGCCCAACTGACCGTCGCGGTGCTGCTGTTCGTCCTCGGTCTCGGGCTGGCCATTCAGGTGCGCTCCAACAGCGACAACAGCGCACTGCGCGGTGCCCGGCAGGAGGACCTGGTCCGGATCCTCGACGAGCTGGACGACCGGACGCAGCGCCTGGAGGACGAGAAGCAGCGGCTGGCCGCTCAGCGCACGGAACTGGAGAACAGCTCCGACCAGGCCGAGGAGGCGCGCAGGCAGACGGTCGAGAAGGAGCGGCAACTGGGTGTCCTCGCGGGCACCGTGGCGGCTCACGGGCCCGGGATCACGCTCACCGTCAACGACCCCGGGGACGGGGTGAAGGCGGACATGCTGCTGGACGCGCTCCAGGAGCTGCGTGCGGCGGGCGCCGAGGCGATCGAGGTCAACGGGGTGCGCGTGGTGGCCAACACCTACTTCTCCGGTGACGGCGGCCATGTCAGCGTCGACGACCGTAAGATCACTGAACCGTACGTCTTCAAGGTGATCGGCAAGCCCCAGGACCTGGAGCCTGCGCTGAACATCCCGGGCGGTGTGGTGCAGACGCTGGAGAAGGAGCAGGCCACCGTGCAGGTCGCGCAGGCCGACGACATCGTGGTGGATGCCTTGCGACCGGCGGAGCAGCCTGACTACGCTCGGTCGTCGTCACCGTGACATCGCCGGGCGGAGGGGTCGAAGGACACGCGCGCGAGGTTGCGGGGGGTCGCCGCATCGTATTGGCGGTGCGTGGTGGAAACTGTCGAGTGGATACGGACGTTGTGAAGATGTCCGGGTCGGCAGGTGTGTTCATTCAGGGTTCGTCCTGCCCCACGGGCGGGTCTATTTCGGTCAAGGGGAATCGCCCGTGAAGTTGTTTGGGAAGTTGTTCGGCAAGAGCGCTCGAGACGAGGCCGCCCGCCATCGCGCACCGCGCCATGGCCAGGCGGAGGAGCAGGGTTCGGAACGCCCGCTCTTCCGTGATCAGGTGTCAGGTACGGGCAGTGACAATTCGGGAGCAACCGGCGCGTCGTCTGTTGACCCCGCCGGTGCCGCCCGCATAGGTTTCGGGGAATCGTCGGCCTCGAATTCGGGTGGAGGGCTCGCCCCCGGGCAGGAGGGATCGTCCATGCCGGTCTGCCCGAGGTGCGGCCATCGCAATGCCGAGGGCAGCCGGTTCTGTTCCAACTGCGGTACGCCGCTGCGGGGCGGGATTCCGGAGCGCGCCTCGGAGACGACCTCGACGATCTCCATCTCCGGTCTTGAGGCGTACGACGCGGAGGCCACCGGCCAGACCGCCATTCCGTCGCTGTCGCCCGAGGCGCAGGCCGCCGTGGAGGCCCTGCCGCTCGGCTCGGCGCTCCTGGTGGTGCGCCGCGGCCCGAATTCCGGCAGTCGTTTCCTGCTGGATGGTGAGGTGACCACGGCGGGCCGTCACCCGCAGAGCGACATCTTCCTCGACGACGTGACGGTGTCGCGTCGGCACGTGGAGTTCCACAGGGGTACCGACGGCAGCTTCACGGTCGGGGACGTGGGCAGCCTGAACGGCACCTACGTCAATCGTGAGCGCATCGACTCCGTCGCCCTGTCCAACGGAGACGAAGTGCAGATCGGCAAGTACCGGCTGGTCTTCTACGCGAGCCAGCGCGGTATCTGACCCGTCAGGGAAGGTCCATGCTCAGAACACCGACGGGCGGTGCCGTGGTCGGCACCGCCACCGGCGACGACCGCCCGATGAGCATCGGTACGGTGCTGCTGCGGCTGCGGGAAGAGTTCCCCGAAGTCACGATCTCCAAGATCAGATTCCTGGAGGCGGAAGGGCTCGTCGAGCCGCAGCGGACCCCTTCCGGCTATCGAAAGTTCCGCGGTGCCGATGTGGAGCGGCTGGCCCAGGTGCTGCGCATGCAGCGGGACCACTACCTGCCGCTGAAGGTGATCCGCGAGCATCTGGACGCCCTCGCCCGTGGTGAACAGGCCGCCCTGCCGTCCGGGGGCGGTCCTCGGGACCTGGCCGACGGGACCGTAGCGGAGTTCGGGCGGCCCACCGCCGCCCGGATCGGCCGTGCCGAGCTGCTGGCCGCCGCCGAGGTCACCGAGAGTGAACTCGACGAGTGGGAGTCGTACGGTCTGGTCACCCCCACCGCCGAGGGCGGCTACGACGCCGAGGCGGTCACCGTCGCCAGGCTTGTGGCGGATCTGGGCAGGTTCGGTCTCGAACCGCGTCACCTGCGTGCCATGCGGGCGGCTGCGGATCGTGAGGTCGGGCTCATCGAGCAGATGGTCGCACCCTTGCGCAGACATCGGAATCCGCAGACCAGGGCCCATGCGGAGGCCACCGCGAAAGAGCTGGCGGAGCTGTCCGTGAGGCTTCATTCGGCCTTTGTGCAGAGCGCTCTGCACATCCGACTCCACTGATCACGCCGGTGCCCGACTACCCAAACCTGCCGGGCACGTCCTAGGGTTGCTGTGTGAACGAGCTCGACGTTGTGGGTGTCCGGGTGGAAATGCCCTCGAACCAGCCGATCGTGCTCCTGCGTGAAGTGGGAGGCGACCGGTTCCTCCCCATTTGGATCGGTCCAGGGGAGGCGACCGCGATCGCCTTCGCCCAGCAGGGCATGGCACCGGCCAGGCCACTGACCCATGATCTCTTCAAGGACGTGCTCGAGGCCGTGGGCCAGGAGCTCACCGAGGTCCGCATCACGGACCTCCGGGAGGGGGTCTTCTACGCGGAGCTGGTCTTCGCCAGCGGGGTCGAGGTGAGCGCGCGTCCGTCGGACGCCATAGCGCTCGCCCTGCGCACGGGAACGCCGATCTACGGCAGTGACGGGGTGCTCGACGACGCAGGCATCGCGATCCCGGACGAGCAGGAGGACGAGGTGGAGAAGTTCCGCGAGTTCCTCGACCAGATCTCCCCGGAGGACTTCGGCACCAACAGCCAGTGACCGTTCTTCGAGGCCGCCGTCAGCGCATCCGACAAGCCTTTCCCGGTTGTGATGCCGGGGAAACCACCCTCGGGGTGATTATCACTCGGCGTGCCGAGTGTGGCGATCGTTGACGCACCCCGAGTGACTGCCTACCTTCGAGAGGGCAGGTCAAGGACGGAGGTCGGCGTGAGAAGCAGCGGCGACGGTACGGCAGCGGGTGGGCCGTGTCCGCAGCAGGGGAGTACAGCCGACCGCACCATCGTGCAACCGGTTCAACCGGCGGTGGCGGGGGGCGCAGTGGCATCGGCCAACGACATCGGCTACCGCGGGCCGACAGCCTGTGCGGCTGCCGGGATCACCTACCGGCAGCTGGACTACTGGGCGCGTACGGGGCTGGTGGAACCGAGTGTGCGCCCCGCGTACGGCTCCGGTACGCAGCGGCTCTACAGCTTCCGGGACGTCGTCCTGCTGAAGATCGTGAAGCGTTTCCTGGACACCGGTGTGGCGCTCCAGAACATCCGCACCACGGTGCAGCACCTGCGGGCCCGCGGATTCCAGGATCTTGAGCGGATGACGCTGATGAGCGACGGGGCGACGGTGTACGAGTGCTCCTCCCCCGACGAGGTCGTCAGCCTCCTCCAGGGCGGCCAGGGGGTCTTCGGCATCGCCGTGGGCGTGGTGTGGCAGGACGTCGACGCCGCGCTCTCGCAGCTGCACGGCGAGCGGGTGGACACCGGCGAGACGCTCGTCGGGAACAACCCCGCCGATGAGCTGGCACGACGCCGCAACCGGGCCGGCTGACCCGCCCGGTCTTCCGGTCCCGGCGATTGTCAGTGCCGTAGGGCAGCATCGGTGGGTGTGAGAGCCGCGCCCACCATCCTCCATCTCGACATGGACGCCTTCTACGCCTCGGCCGAGCAGGCGGCCAAGCCGAGCCTGCGCGGCAAGCCGGTCGTGGTGGGCGGCCTGGGGCCGCGCGGAGTGGTCGCGACCGCCTCGTACGAGGCGCGGCGCTTCGGGGTGCACTCCGCCATGCCGATGGCGCAGGCGCGGCGCCTCGCGCCGAACGCGGCCTATCTGGTGCCCCGCTTCCAGCTGTACCGGGCGGTGAGCGACCAGGTGATGGAGCTGCTCGGGCGGCTCTCCCCGTTGGTGGAGCCGCTCAGCCTGGACGAGGCCTTCGTGGACCTGGAGGCCGGGGGGACGGCCGATGACACCGCGTCGGCGCTGGAGATCGGTGAGCGGCTGCGTGCGGCCATCAGGGAGGTCACCGGGCTCACCGGATCGGTGGGGCTCGCCGGCTCCAAGATGCTGGCCAAGATCGCCTCGGAGGAGGCCAAGCCGAACGGTCTGCGGCTCATACCCCCCGGCACGGAGCGCGCGATGCTCGCGCCCAAGCCGGTGCGGATCCTCCCCGGGGTGGGGCCCGCCACGGCGGACCATCTGCGCCGTGCCGGGATGACCACGGTGGATGACCTGGCCGAGGCCGGTGAGGACGAGCTCGTACGCCTGCTCGGCAAGGCGCACGGCAGCTCGCTCCACCATATGGCGCTCGGGCACGACGACCGGCCGGTGGTCGCGGAGCGGGACGCGAAATCGGTATCGGTGGAGGACACCTTCGACGCCGATCTCCACGACCGGATCCGGATCCGGTCGGAGGTCGAGCGGCTGGCCGACCGGTGCGTCCAGCGGCTGCGGGGCGCGGGGCGGTCCGGGCGCACCGTGGTGCTGAAGGTGCGCCGCTACGACTTCTCGACGCTCACCCGGTCCGAGACGCTCCGAGGGCCCACGGACGACCCCACGGTGGTCCGTGAGGCCGCCGCACGGCTTCTGGAGGCCGTGGACACCACCGGGGGCGTCCGGCTCCTCGGAGTGGGCGTCACGGGGCTCGCCGACTACACGCAGGAGGATCTCTTCGCCCAGGCCGCCGGGGAGCGGACGACCGCCGAGGAAGCGGCGCAGGAGGCACCAGTGGTGGCAGACGCCGCCGCAGGCGACGCCGGTCCGCCGGGCGAGCCCGGGACGAAGGCCCCGCAGAGCGCCGAGCAGCGTGCGGCCCGGCACTGGTCCGCCGGACAGGACGTGCACCACGCCGCGTACGGACACGGCTGGGTGCAGGGAAGCGGTGTCGGACGGGTGACGGTGCGCTTCGAGGAGCCCGAGTCGGCGCCCGGCCGGGTGCGTACGTTCAGGATCGATGATCCGGAGCTCCGGCCGGCCGACCCGCTGCCCCTGGTGCGGAATCCGCCGGACTACTCGTCGTGGCCGGCCAGCCTGCCGAAGTCGCGGTCCGGGGGAACGTCCCCGGGCGGGGAGTCGAGCCCGTAGTGGCGGTAGAGCTGGAGTTCCTGCTCCGGTGAGAGATGGCGGCCGACGCCGAAGTCGGGCGCGTCCTTGATCAGGGACCGGTCGAAGGGGACGCGGAGCGTGTCCTCCACGAATTCGCTCGGTTCCAGGGGCACGAACGCGTCCCGGCTGAAGAGTCCGGTACGCACGGCGGCCCATTCAGGAACCCCGGTCGCGTCGTCGAGGTACACCTCGTCCACGGTCCCGATCTTGGTGCCCTTGCGGTCGAACGCCTTGCGGCCGATCAGGCTGCGCGGATCGATGTCGCTCTGCACGATCCCTCCCACTGGTCGCGGCTACTCCACAAGCACTACACAAGGGCAGATCCGGATGGTTGGCCACTCGAGAAATCGGCCACGAACCCCGCTGGTAGGCTGGTCATGGCCGCTGACCCCGTGCGGGAGAGTCCTTCGGAGCTGATCCGCGGGACGCCGAAGGAGCAAATCCTCCCCGGAATCTCTCAGGCCCCCGTACCGCACGGATGAGGTCACTCTGGAAAGCAGGGCGGGTTTCGTGCGGCCGGGTGCCGGTACGAGTCCCTACCTCACCGACGGTGAAAGCCGGTACGCCCCAGGGCGCGCCGGTGAAGCTCTCAGGTTGAGATGACAGAGGGGGAGGCCGTTCGGGCACCCGCGCAGGGGTGCCCCTCGCAGGTCGTGACAGACCAGGAGGCCTCCACCATGACCCCCCGTCGCACTCCGCTCTCCCAGCTGGAGCAGGGCATTCCGTTCGAGCAGCGTCATATCGGACCCGATGCCGAGGCGCAGTCGAAGATGCTCGCCCAGGTCGGTTACGGCTCGCTGGACGAGCTCACCGCGGCCGCGGTTCCCGATGTCATCAAGAGCACGGAGGCCCTCGGGCTTCCGGCCGCGCGCACCGAGGCCGAGGTTCTCGCCGAGCTGCGTGACCTCGCGGACCGTAACCAGGTGCTGGCCCCGATGATCGGTCTCGGCTACTACGGCACGTTCACGCCGCCGGTGATCCTGCGCAACGTCATGGAGAATCCCGCCTGGTACACGGCCTACACGCCGTACCAGCCGGAGATCTCGCAGGGCCGTCTGGAGGCCCTCCTCAACTTCCAGACGATGGTCGCCGACCTGACCGGGCTGCCCACCTCCGGCGCCTCCCTGCTCGACGAGGGCACCGCGGCCGCCGAGGCCATGGCGCTCGCCCGCCGTGTCGGCAAGGTGAAGAACGGCGTCTTCCTGATCGACGCCGACGCCCTGCCGCAGACCGTCGCCGTCATCCGGACCCGCGCCGAGCCGACCGGCGTCGAGGTCGTCGTCGCCGACCTGTCCGAGGGCATTCCGGCCGAGCTCGCCGAGCGGGGTGTCTTCGGCGTCCTGGTGCAGTACCCCGGCGCGTCCGGCGAGGTGCGGAACATCGGGTCCGTCATCGAGCAGGCCCACGAGCTGGGCGCGATCGTCACGGTCGCCGCCGACCTGCTGGCCCTGACCCTGCTCACCTCGCCCGGCGAGCTGGGCGCGGACATCGCCATCGGCACCACGCAGCGCTTCGGCGTTCCGATGGGCTTCGGCGGCCCGCACGCCGGGTACATGGCCGTGCGGGAGAAGTTCGCGCGCAGCCTGCCCGGCCGCCTCGTCGGCGTCTCCGTCGACGCCGACGGCAACAAGGCCTACCGGCTGGCCCTGCAGACCCGCGAGCAGCACATCCGCCGCGAGAAGGCCACCAGCAACATCTGCACCGCGCAGGTGCTGCTCGCCGTCATGGCCGGAATGTACGCCGTCTACCACGGACCGGACGGACTGCGGACGATCGCCCGGCGCACCCACCGCTACGCGTCGATCCTGGCCGAGGGCCTGCGCGCCGCCGGTGCCGACGTCGTGACCGGTGCCCACTTCGACACCCTCACCGTGCGCGTCCCGGGCAAGGCGGCCGAGGTCGTCGCCGAGGCCCGCGAGCGCGGGGTCAACCTGCGCCTGGTCGACGCCGACCTGGTCTCCGTCTCGTGCGACGAGACCACCACGCGGACGCAGATCGCCGCCGTCTGGGCCGCTTTCGGCGCCGAGGGCGACATCGAGGCGCTGGACGCCAGCGTCGCCGACGCGCTGCCCGAGGGGCTGCTGCGCACCGACGCGATCCTCACGCACCCCGTCTTCCACCAGCACCGCTCCGAGACCGCGATGCTGCGCTACCTGCGTCGGCTCGCCGACCGTGACTACGCGCTGGACCGCGGCATGATCCCGCTCGGTTCCTGCACCATGAAGCTGAACGCGACCACCGAGATGGAGCCGGTCACCTGGCCCGAGTTCGGCGCGCTGCACCCCTTCGCCCCGGCCGAGCAGGCGCAGGGCTTCCTCACCCTCATCCGTGAGCTGGAGGAGCGCCTGGCCGAGGTCACCGGGTACGACGCGGTCTCGATCCAGCCGAACGCCGGCTCGCAGGGCGAGTTCGCCGGTCTGCTGGCGGTACGGGCGTATCACCGGGCCAACGGTGACGAGCAGCGCACCGTCTGCCTCATCCCGTCCTCCGCGCACGGCACCAACGCGGCGAGCGCCGTGATGGCCGGAATGAAGGTCGTCGTGGTGAAGACCGCCGACGACGGCGAGGTGGACGTCGAGGACCTGCGGGCCAAGATCGAGAAGCACCGCGACGAGCTCGCCGTACTCATGATCACGTACCCGTCGACGCACGGTGTGTTCGAGGAGCACGTCGCCGACATCTGCGCCGAGGTGCACGACGCGGGCGGCCAGGTGTACGTCGACGGTGCCAACCTCAACGCGCTGGTCGGCCTCGCCCGTCCGGGCCGGTTCGGCGGGGACGTCTCCCACCTGAACCTGCACAAGACCTTCTGCATCCCGCACGGCGGCGGTGGCCCCGGCGTCGGCCCGGTCGGTGTGCGTGCCCACCTCGCCCCGTACCTGCCGAACCACCCGCTCCAGCCCGCGGCGGGCCCCGAGACCGGTGTCGGACCGATCTCTGCCGCCCCGTGGGGCTCGGCCGGGATCCTGCCGATCTCCTGGGCGTACGTCCGCCTGATGGGCGGGGAGGGGCTGAAGCGCGCGACGCAGGTCGCGGTGCTCGCGGCCAACTACATCGCCAAGCGCCTGGAGCCGCACTACCCGATCCTGTACACCGGTCCGGCCGGGCTGGTCGCGCACGAGTGCATCGTGGACCTGCGGCCGATCTCCAAGGCCACCGGAGTCAGCGTCGACGACATCGCCAAGCGGCTGATCGACTACGGCTTCCACGCGCCGACGATGTCGTTCCCGGTCGCGGGGACGCTGATGATCGAGCCGACGGAGAGCGAGGACCTCGCGGAGCTGGACCGTTTCTGCGACACGATGATCGCCATCCGCGGCGAGGTCGAGAAGGTGGCCTCCGGCGAGTGGAGCGCGGATGACAACCCGCTGCGCAACGCTCCGCACACCGCGGCGACGGTCGGAGGCGAGTGGGAGCACGGATACAGCCGTGAGACGGCGGTCTTCCCGGCCGGTGTCGTGGCCGCCGACAAGTACTGGCCGCCGGTGCGACGGATCGACGGTGCCTTCGGCGACCGCAACCTCGTCTGCTCCTGCCCGCCGCTGGACGAGTACGACCACTGAGCGGTGAGCGCCGCCGCGTGACGCGGAGGTGCGTCGGGGCCGGTTCGGAGGATTCTCCGGGCCGGCCCCCGTTCGTTACCGGCCGCGGTCAGGCGGCCTTCACCACCCGATCGGCCGCCAAGGACCGGTGCGGAGCGATGATCTGACCATCCGGGAGCAGCTCGCCGGTGTCCTCGAAGAGCAGGACGCCGTTGCAGAGCAGGCTCCAGCCCTGTTCCGGGTGGTGCGCCGTCAGGCGGGCGGCCTCCCGGTCGGCTGAGTCGGCGGTCGGGCATGGTGGCTGGTGTTGACACATGGCTGGGTTCTCTCGCTGCGTTGTAGTGAATGTCCTGCGGCTGGACGAGGTGTTCATGGCCGCCCCCCGTATCGATCGGTCCGTTCCCAGTGTTGCCCCACGGGCGTCAATCCGCAGGGATTTCGCGGCAGCACTTCTCCTTACCCGAAGGACGTGTCACCCACGCGGACGGTTCACCGCAATTGCACTGTCACTTCGGGTGGTTCGGGGTGGTCGGTACGGGCTAGTCCGGACGGGCGGGAAGTGCGCCCCCGGTCCTGAACCCCCTTCGGCCCCGGTTTCTCGTCCCGCGCCCCGCGCCCTTGCAGCACCGCGCCCCGACACCGTCCTCGGTGTCGGGGCGCGGTGCTGCAAGGGCGCGGCCGGCGCCTCAGGCCGGCGAGCCGAGCAGGGGGCCCGGTCCGGGCGGGATGCGCAGCGTCATCACACGGAGCAGGTCGGCGACCCGGTGCGGTCGGTGCGCGGCGATCCCCGGCGGGGCCGGGGCCAGCGGGACGAGGAGGTCGGCGGGGGCGAGCGCTCCGGCGGTGGCGTCCGCCCCGGCGTCGTCGTGCAGCCACAGCGTCAGCATGTACAGCTCCGGGATGGACAGCAGCCGGGGCTGGTAGAGCGGTGCCAGGGTCTCGGCCTGGCGCAGGGCGAGTTCGGTCGAGGCGATGTAGGGCCCCTCGAAGAAGTGCGAGAAGGCCCAGCCGTCCGCGGTGAGCATGGTGTCCGCCGCCGCGACGGCCTGCTCCGCGTCGCGGATCAGGAACCGCCATCCGGCGATCCGGGTGGCCGGGGCCGCGCCGTTCGGACCGATCCGCTCCAGTACGTGGACGGGGAGCGGGAGTTCGGGGCTGAGCGGTCCCTGGGCGGACCGGAGGGCGGGGGTGCGGGCTTCGCGTACCGCGGTGGGTGAACCGAGTGCCGCGAGAACGCTGCGCAGAGCGGGCGCGGGAGCCGGGAAGACATGCAGCGGCATAGTGGGTCGCCTCTCGCTTCGGAGACACGGTGGTGCGTGGGCGGGTGCAGACGGCGCTGTCGGCATGCGGGGCCAGAGGGGCCGGTGACCGGGCCGGTGCGTCAACTCTCTGCCTCGTGCGCAAAGTTTATACGAAATGTGTTCACTCGGTGTTTCCACTAGCCTTCGCGGGCGACGCAGGCAAGGCGGTATCAAGACTTTATTACGCGATGAATCTTCTGATTTCGTGTCAGCGGCACGGCTGCTGCCTGGGGGTTTTCCCCAGACGCGGACGGCTGAAACACATCGACGATTTCGCCCTCGCCGACCGGCAATCGCATCCCGCATCATGCCTTTGGAATGTGCCCCGAGCGACTGTTCTCAGACTAGTGGGTCAGTGGCGTTCTCGCGGGCGTTATAGATCACCCCGTCTGGGCATTATCGATCCTGATGCGAGCGGTCTGGGCCGCGGGCCGCCCACCGAGGGAGGGACGCTTCGATGGGGGAGAAGGTCGTGGCGGGCGCCTTTGACCTGTCCGATCGGCAGAGGTATCGGAAGAAGCTCCACGAGTGTCTGGAGGGGCTGGAGCGACTTCTTGCGGAGCAGCGGTTCGACCGGCCGCGCAACCTCATGGGCGTGGAGATCGAGCTCAATCTCGCAGGCGCCGACGGCATGCCGAAGATGATGAATGGGGAGGTCCTGCCCCGCATCGCAAGCCGCGATTTCCAGATGGAACTCGGGATGTTCAATCTGGAAGTGAACATAGTCCCCCACCGCTTGGGCGGACGCGTTCTCGATCAGCTGGCAGAAGAGCTCCGGGCCGGGCTCGGATATGCCCACCGGAAGGCGGGCGAGGTCGATGCCGGGCTCATGATGATCGGGATTCTTCCCACGCTGCGCAGTGAGGATCTCGTGCTCTCCAGCCTCTCGGACGCGGAGCGCTACACCTTGCTGAACGATCAGATGGTGGCGGCGCGGGGCGAGGTCTTCGCCCTTGATATCCAGGGCGTGGAGCGGCTGGTCTCCACCTCCGCCTCGATCGCCCCCGAGGCCGCCTGCACCTCGGTCCAGTTCCACCTCCAGGTGACGCCCGCGCGGTTCGCCGCGGTGTGGAACGCGGCCCAGGCGATCGCCGGTGTCCAGGTCGCACTCGGTGCCAACGCACCCTTCCTGTTCGGCAGGGAGCTCTGGCGGGAGTCGAGGCCGCCGCTCTTCCAGCAGGCCACGGACACCCGGCCGCCCGAACTGCGCAACCAGGGGGTGCGGCCCCGGACCTGGTTCGGGGAGCAGTGGATCGGCTCGGCGTACGAGCTCTTCGAGGAGAACGTGCGCTACTTCCCGCCGCTCCTGCCCATCCATGACCAGGAGGAGCCGCTGCGGGTACTCGACGAGGGCGGGGTGCCGCGGCTGGCGGAGCTGGTGCTCCACAACGGAACGATCTACCGCTGGAACCGGCCCGTGTACGGGCTGGTCGACGGTGTACCCCATCTGCGAGTGGAGAACCGGGTGCTGCCCGCCGGTCCCACCGTCATCGACATGATCGCCAACGCGGCGCTCTACTACGGTCTGGTGCGCTCGCTCGCCGAGGAGCCCCGCCCGGTGTGGACCCGGCTGCCGTTCGCCGCGGCGGAGGAGAACTTCGACGCCGCCTGCCGCACGGGCATCGACGCGGAGCTGATCTGGCCGCGCCCCGGCCGCGCGGGCGGGCTGACCCGGGTGCCCGCCGTCAAGCTCGTACGCGACGAACTGCTGCCGCTGGCCGCGGCCGGGCTCGACGCGTGGAACATCGAGCCCGCCGACCGCGACCGCTTCCTCGGCGTCATCGAGGAGCGGTGCCGACTGCGGGTGAACGGCGCGTCCTGGCAGGCGGACACCTACCACCGGGCGCGGGAGGCCGGGCTCGGCCGGCATGCGGCGCTGGCCGCGACCACGCGCCGCTACGCGGAACTGATGCACAGTGGGGAACCCGTGCACACCTGGCCGGCCGGTGCTCCCAAACCGTGACGCGTCCGGGTCACGGTGCGGGGGCGCCCGGCCGGTGACCGCGTACGCCCCTACCTCTGGGCGGCGTGCCCGCTCTGGCCGGCCGTCATGATGGCCTGCAGGATCACCGTCTGGATCTCGGCCGGGTCGATGACCTGGTAGCCACCGCCACCGGTCACCTTCGCCACCTCGTTCAGCTCCTCGCGATCGGCCTCGGGGCCGACCGCGATGGCGAGCAGTGGCACCGGACGCTCCGGGTCGGCGATCCGGCTCAGCTCCGCGATCAGGGCGCTGCGGGAGATCGACAGCTCGTCCTGGTTCGACCCGTCGGTGAGGATGACGACCGCGTTGAACTTGCCCTTCACATACGTGGCCTGGGCATCCTTGTACGAGGCCAGGACCGTGTCGTACAGCCCCGTCGCGCCGCCCGGCACCGGCTGGAGCGCCGCGAAGGCGGCGGAGAGCTTCTGGCGGTGGGTGCCGCCCCCCTTCACCGGATCACCCAGCCGGGTGGCCGGGACCAGCCGTCGGTAGTCCTTGTTCCCGTCGAGCGAGGTGGCGAACTCCCAGAGCCCGATCTCGTCGTTCGGGGTGAACTGGTCGAGGGCCTGGATCAGGGACGCCTTGGTGACGTCCATCCGGGACTGGTTGCGGCCGGGCACGATCGTGGACATCGACCCGGACGCGTCGACGACCGTGGTCAGCCGGGCGCTCTGCACCGTGATCGTCCACATGCCGAGCGTCTGCTGGAGCGCCTCGGCATCCGGGGTCTCGGCGGGGGCCGCGTACGGCTGGGGCTGCTCGCCGCCCGCCGTGGAGACCACCTTTGGCCCGGCGGCGCCGTCGGCGTCCCTGAACCCGTGCCCGGCCAGGACGGCCTGCGGGCCGGGCTCGCCCAGCAGTGTCATGAAGCGCAGCGCCGCCCGGCTCTCGGACGTGCTCATCCCGGCGTCGTTCACCAGCGTGTACGGGTAGTTGAGGAGCGGTGCGCCGTCCTCGGGGTAGAAGAGGTCGAGCTTGCCGCCACCGGACGACGCGGCGTTGTGCGCGAACGCCGCCTGCTCGGACAGGAGCACGGCCTGATTGCGCCGCGGATTGCCCTGCGCGGCGCCCGCATCGCCCTGCGCGAGGGTCTTTGGCACCTGGGAGTCGCTGTCCGACATGTGCTGCGCCAGCAGTTTGGCGGTCGCCGCGACCTGGGTGTCACTGTCATCGCCCGCCTTCTCGGAGGAGGCCCCGATCCGGGTGAGTGCCATCAGCGCGGTGGCGCTGCGGCCCGGGTCGGCCGAGCCGAGGCGCATCTTGTCCGCCTCCACGGCCGCGGCCGTCAACTCCGCCCAGGTGTACTTCTTCTTCGGCCAGCCGAGTGCCTTGGCCGCGGACGGCACCATGGCCAGGGCTACGGGGGAGGTGGCGACCGAGTCACCGGGTGTGACCGGGACGCCGTCGCCGGTCCCCTTGGCCCGGTCGACCCAGAGGTCCGAGTCGGGCAGCCAGACCTGGAAGTCCGGCGCGCGCGTGCTGCGGGACAGGGCGTCGGCGACCTTGTACGCATCGCGGTCCCGCACCGACACGGACAGGCAGCGTCCGTCCGTCCGCACCTCGTCCTTGCGCGCCTTGTCGGCGACGGCGCGCAGGGCGGGAGCGATGTCCGGCGAGGCCACCACGGACAGCCGTACGGCCGAGTCCCCGCAGCTCTTCGAGAACGACAACAGGCCACCCTGGGCCGCGACGGCCGTCCCCGCGGCGATCGCGAGTACGAGCATGGCCGCGATCGCGACGGTGCGCCGACGGCGCGGCGGCGACCCGTCCCCGCTCCCGCCGTCGGCGTAGTCGTCCGGCAAGCTGTGACGTCCCATGTCGGTGGTGCCCCTCCTTGAGGATGTACAAGGAAAAGGGGGACCACACCATCGGCAATGGCGCTCGTCCCCCGGCCTGTCGCGCATGATCTTCGTACCTGCATTCGAGACCCTAGCCGGGCGGGGAGCAGGATGGGGCGTGAATGCACAACTGAAGGCAGGTGTACAGGTGGAGGTGGGGCTTATGGCTGATTCTTTCCCTCAAGAGGCCACGTCGCGAAGGATTCTGCGGTCCGAAACGATCCTCGTGCTGGCCCTCTCGCTGGGTGCCAGCGGGGTGTCTGCCCTGATCAGTTTTGTCGGATCGCTAACGAAACCAGGGGGTTTGAAGGATCAGGCCGCCACGCTCAACAGTTCCTACGCTCCCGGGCGCCCATGGCTGGATCTCGCCTGGCAACTCTTCGGTATCGCGACGGCGCTGGTGCCCGTCGCCCTGGTCGCGCACCTCCTGATCAGGGAGGGAGCCGGACTGCGCGTCATCGGCTTCGACCGCACCAGACCCTGGCCGGACCTCGGCCGCGGCACGGTGGTCGCGGCGGGCATCGGAGGCGCGGGCCTGGCCTTCTACCTGGCGGCACGCGCCACCGGATTCAACCTGACCGTGGTCCCGGAGTCCCTGCCCGACGTGTGGTGGAAGTTCCCGGTGCTGATCCTGTCCGCGATCCAGAACTCCGTCGTGGAGGAAGTGATCGTCGTCGGGTACCTGCTCCGCAGACTGGGGCAGTTGGACTGGTCACCGATGGCCGCGCTGGCCGCGAGTTCGGTGCTGCGCGGCTCGTATCACCTGTACCAGGGGATCGGCGGCTTCATCGGCAACATGGTGATGGGCGTGGTGTTCGTCCTGCTGTACCGGCGCTGGGGCCGGGTCGGACCGCTCGTCGTGGCGCACACGCTGCTCGACGTCGGTGCCTTCGTCGGCTACGCGCTGCTGGCCGGGAAGGTGGGATGGCTGCCCACGCCGTGAGGCCGGCCCGGTGTGCGACGGTCAGAGCGCCGTGAGCAGTTCGCCGTCGATGACCGTCACGGCGTCGCCGGTCAGCAGCGTACGGCCGCCGCGCAGGGCGGTGCGGACCAGACCGGAACGGGCGGACGCCTGGAGCCCGGTCAGTTCGTCGCGGCCGAACCGGGCCGCCCAGAAGGGGGCCAGCGCGGTGTGTGCGCTGCCGGTCACCGGGTCCTCGTCGATTCCGACACGCGGGAAGAAGCCGCGCGAGACGAAGTCGTAGCCGAGCGAGGGGTCCGCAGCCGCGGCGGTGACGATGACCCCGCGCCGGGAGACCTCGGCCAGGACGGCCAGATCGGGCGTCAGTGCCCGCACGGTCGCCTCGTCGGACAGTTCGACGAGCAGGTCGCCGACGTGCGGGCCGGTGTCGTGGACGCAGAGCGGTTCGGCGCCCAGCGCGGCGGCCAGACCCGCCGGGACCGGTTCCGGGGCCAGCGGGGACGTGGGGAAGTCCAGGGTGATGGCGCCGTCCGGATGGGCCGCCGCGGTGAGGACGCCGCACCGCGCTGAGAAGCGCACCGTGCCGCTCGCCGCTCCCGTGGTGTGCAGCACGTGTGCGGTGGCGAGCGTGGCGTGCCCGCACATGTCGACCTCCATGGCCGGGGTGAACCAGCGAAGCGCCCAGTCGGCCTCGCCGCCCGGGGGCAGGGGGTGGGTGAAGGCGGTCTCCGAGAGGTTCAGCTCCATGGCGATGTGCTGGAGGCGGTCGTCCCCGGGAAAGGCGGCGGAGTCCAGTACCAGGACTCCCGCCGGATTGCCGGTGAAGGGGCGGTCGGTGAACGTGTCGACGATGCGGATCCTCATGCCGCGACCCTACGAGCGGTACGGCGCCCGGGGCCAAGGCCAATCCGGGCCCACTGGCCCCTGAGGCGCCGCCGGTGCCGCCGGGTGCTTGTCCGGCTCCGCGACAGCGCACTAAATTGCCGGAGTGGATCTCTTCTCGCGCTCCTGGACCGCCCTGCGCACGGCTGTCGCGGGCCTTGGCGACGAGGATTTCGCCCAGCCGTCCGGCTGCGCCGGCTGGCTCGTACGGGACCTGGTGTGCCACCTGGTCATCGACGCCCAGGACATCCTGATCACGCTCGCCACCCCCGCCGACGCGGAGCCCACACGCGACGCGGTCACGTACTGGGAGACGGCCGGGGAACCACCGGCCGGTGACGATCCGCTGGACGCGCTGACCGTCCGGCTGGCCGCCGCGTACGAGGACCCCCGGCTGCTCCTCTTCCATCTGGACGACGTCGGCTCCGCCGCGGGCCGCGCCGCCGCCCTCGCGGACGTGGACCTCCGTGTCGCTACCCGCGGCCAGGTGCTCACGGCGGGCGACTACCTCGGCGCGTACGTCCTGGAGTGGACGCTCCATCACCTCGACCTGGTCGCGCACCTCCCCGGCGTGCCGGGGCCGCCCGCGGAGGGACTCGCCCGCACCCGCGAGATCCTGGAGCGCATCGCCGGTACGCCGCTGCCCTCCTCGATTCCGGACCGGGACGCCCTGCTGGTCGCTACCGGGCGCCGTGCCCCGACCAGCACCGAGCGGGCCGCGCTCGGTGGCCCGGCCGCGAGGTTCCCGCTCCACGTCGGCTGAGCCGGGGCTCGCCGGAGAGTGACCGGCTCACACCCGCGGCATTGCCCGCACTCATGTGCCGGAGCTTCCTCGTCCTCCGGCTCCCGCTCCTGGAGCCGGTGGAGGACGCGCTGGTCTCCGTCGATCGCCAGGGAGCCCACCGGAACCCGGCCGTACAGGGTGAGGACCAGCGCACCGGCCGTGCCACGGGCCGAGACGGCCGGGAGGCGGCAGAGCCCCGCCGGGAGCGGGAAGGCGGGTGACCCGTGCGCCGTCGGCGCTGAGCGAGAGGCGCCAGGAACGGCCCTCGGCGGTGTGGAAGCCGGCGTCGGCGGGCTCGTGGGGCCAGACACTCGTCGTCGCGCAGCAGGTGTGCGGGAACTCGTCCACACCGTCGAGTGCCGCTAGTCCGGCAGCGGCTGCGGGGCGCCCGCGGCGAGCTGGGCGTCGTAGGTGTGCGCCGAGCCTCCTGGAGCTGGTGCCGGGCGACGGCACCGGACGTCTGCGGCGACTGCGACGCGCCCCACCAGGTCCAGCACCCGCGATCCGGCCCGGTCTCGCGCAGCGCGTGCAACAGGAGCCTCGTCGGCTCGGCCGACGAGGCCAGCAGCGCCGCGTGCTCGCGCGGAGGGGGGCGGGGCGGACTGGGCCTGGGGCGCGGAGGCGGGCCCCGCGGCGACCTTGGCTGCCCAGTGGCGGTGTACCCCGCCCGGTGGTGCACCAGGTCGGCCCGTGTGCACCCGGGGCAGGTCGGTACCGGTACGTCGAGGCTGGGCGCGGAGTCGGCCGCGGCCCGGAACGCGACCGGACGTTCGTCGAACAGCCGGAGCAGGGTGGCGCATTCCTGTGCGAAGGCCACCGCGCATCCCTATCAGCACGCCCCGGCGGCCGGGCACCGGTTCTCCCGGCCGGTACGCATCCCGTGGAACGTACGGCGGCCGAAAAATCCGTGGAGGGTCCGGCCACCCCATGTGATACCTCTCCCTGCCATGAGTGATTCCATGCGTGACTCCACGAGCGATGCCATGAGTGATTCCGTGCGCGATCTGGTGACAGCCCGGCTCGCGCTTCATCCGATGACCGCCGCCGACGCCGGGCGAGTGGTGGCGGGCGAGCCGGACAGCGACACCCGATGGGCGCCCGGATACCCCGGCACGGGCGATGTGTTCGCCGCCCGGAGACTCCTGGAGACCTGCGCGCACACCGGGGATCCCCGGCCGTTCGGCAACTTCGAGATCCGCCGTCGCGAGGACGGCCTGGCGATCGGCGGCATAGGCTTCCACGGCCCGCCGGACGAGTCCGGCGACGTCACGATCGGCTACGGCCTCATCCCGTCGGCGAGGGGCAGGGGGTACGCCACCGAAGCCCTCCGCGCCCTGCTGCTGTTCGCGCGCTCGTGCGGCGTCGCCCGGGTGAAGGGCGACGCCGACCACGACAACATCGCCTCCCAGCGCGTCATGACGGCGGCGGGCATGCGACCGGCCGGACAGGGCGAGCACGTCCGGTACTTCGAGATCACCTGGACCAGTACCCCGGACGAGACCGGCCCGCGGCCCTGACCGTTCATTCGCTGATCTGTCCCAGCGGGGTTCCGCGCATCGCCGCGAAGAGGAGCGGATGCCCGCTCGTCTCGCCGAAGGCTGGGAGCCTGCCCGGCCTTCGGGCCCGGGGGCGCGGCGGAAGCTGCTGTCACGCGCTTGCGGCGATCAGTACCAGGGGCGGGCGTCGGGTGCGGGCAGTGGGCGCAGCGTCGGCCAGCGTTCGAGGAGGCGGTCGGCCAGGGCGGAGCTGAGGCGGCCGACGGCGTGCAGGTGATCGTGGTCGCGGGTCATGCCCGCGACCACGCCCAGGCGGTGGACGAGCCGCTCACGAGCGGAGATGTAGCCCCACTCGAAGTCCTCGGCGGGCACCCGGGCGAACTGGTCGACCGTCCTGCGGTGGGCCCGCTCGACGAGCGCGTCCCCTTGGATCAGCCAGCCCGCGCACGCGTCGGCGAGGTCACCCGGCACGTCCTTCCCGGTGAGGTCGCGCCAGGTGGTCCGGTAGATGTCCTCGACCTCCTTGAGCGGGGCCGCGGTGACCGACATGGCACACCAGCAGGTGGGGAAGCCGATGCGGAAGTAGGCGAGTTCGATCAGTCCGTTGCCGAGCGAGGCCCCTTCGAAGTCGACGAAGCGGACGCCTTCGGCGGTGCGCAGATCATTGCCGGGGCAGGGGTCGCCGTGCAGCAGCGCATGGTGCGCGGTGGGGTCCAACCGCTCCAGGAGACCGGCGAGTTCATGGGAAACCGTGGGCGGTACGGGCACGTCGAGCGCCCTGGCCAGGGTGAGGAAGGACTCCGCGTCGGTGGCGGTGGGCCCCGACCAGACCGGCAGCGCGCCCGCGTCGGCGGGCCCGGTCAGGGAATGCAGCCGGGCGAGCGACTCGGCGTACCCCGGCATCCAGTCGCTCGTCTCGCCGAGGTCGTCCACGTGCTCAAGGACCAACACCCGCGAGGAGGGGTCCGTGGCGAGCACCGCGGGGGCCACGGCGGGACCGGAGGCCCGCCCCGCCAGGCGCAGTCCGGCGACCTCCCGCGCGAAGCGCGTGTTCGCGTCGGCGCTCGTGTCCCCGTCGTCGGTGATCTGCTTGACGATCACCAGCCGCTGGTCGGCCAGTTGCACCCGCCACACCCGTGACCGCGGGCTGCTGTCGAGGAGTCTGGTCAGCTCGGGAATGCCTACGGTGGAGAGAAGCGCCTCATTGAACGGAACACGGTTCGGCATGCCGACCAGCGTAGCCATCACTTCGCGTGAGCGCCCCGTCAGCCGGTCATCGAGCCACGGGGCCCCGGACGACTGGTACCACGTCCCCGGATGACCGGCGCCGAGACCGTCAGCGTGCACTGAGACAGACCGTCACGCACCAGACTCCGCTGATGCGGGTCATTCGCCACTGACCTGTGACAGTGCTCGTTGATCGGTTGCCGGGAATGGTTGGTCAAAGCTGCGCTGCGTCAGAGAAGGCGACTCATCGGCCGTCTGCGTAAGAGAAGGCCGACCCCTCGGCCATCTGTGTCCGCGAAGGCTGACCGTTGTGTGGTGCCATCCTGCGATGGCTGGTCTGTCTCGATGCAGGTCGGCTGCCTTCAGCGAGGGGGTGTACGTGCCGGAGCCGCTGGAGTGCCCAGGCACGTAGGGGTGAACGGGCTCTGGCGCTGACCTCGTGGCCGGGCTGGATCCCGGTGCTCTCGCACGGGGTGCGTGGTCGTCCGTGTCTCCCGAACGCGCGGCCGTGAAGAGCTGGTCGCCTTCCTGCGTGACCCGCACAAAGAGTTCTGTGTCCGGGGCCACGAGTCAGGAGAGCGGCACCCTGGACGACTTCCCGGAAGCGCTTGCCGCACGGGTGCACGACTCACCGGGCGCGTACCGGAACGCAGGTGAGCAGATCCCGCCCGACGGCGATGGGACCTTCATGGCCCGAGCCCTCCGCGCGGCCACCCGCTCCGCGTAGGGCAGAGCCCTGCACCGCTCTGGTGCGGTACAGGACCAGCGGCAGAGCCGGTGAACGTGCTCACGCGGATGGCAGGCCCGAATCCCAGGCTCTCCGGTCATGGACGCCGACATCGCGTCACTGATCAGGAGCTGGCTCCTGCAGGGAAGAGGGCGTCGAGCCGGGGCGTCCCGGTTCTCACCGCGGCCTCTGGGGTGTCGGTCTCCTCTTCGGGCGTCGCCCACGTCTCCTGAACGGCTTCCAGGGCCTCGTAGAACGCGTCCCCGCAGTCCCCCTCCTGGCCCGTCAGCTCGTCGAATACCTCCTGGGCCACATAGTCGAGTTCCTCCCATTCCGGCCAGTCGTCGTCACGCCACTCCCGTGTATGCCGTCCTGCCAGGGCCCGCACTTCAGCAACGTCGGCGAGGGCGTCCGGATCAGCGAGCACCGCCCTGTACGTTCCCTGCCCCTGGGACACCAGCCAGAGCGCGAAGTAGTCGAAGCCGTCGTCGGAGCACAAGCCGCCCTCGATCCGGCTCACCGCCCGCCACAGTGCGTCCGTGGCGACCGCCTCGCACGCGGCCTCCAGGCGTGCCTGAAACTCCACCCACTCCGCAGCCGGCCGGCACCGCAACTCCCCGCGCAGCCACTCCAGCCGTTCGTGCCGGTCACCGGGGCGACGGTTCAGCTCGTCCATGAGTACCCAGAAGGTCCTGTCGTCCATGCCGCACAGGATCGCAGCCAGCACTGACAGGCCCGAGAGACGGGGATCGGCGAGCGGCTTGGCTTCTACCGGGATGCCGCGGAAGACGCATGCTGTCGGCCAGCGGCGTGCTCCGGGCGAGAGCGACCGCTCGATGCAGGCCACTCTCCGGCAGGCAGAGGAACAGAGCTGGTGACCTCGTCGGCGCCGGTGAGGACGGCGTCCCCGCCAGCTCCGAGGAGCTGGCGGGCGTTGAGCGCCCTTCAGCGGCAACCGGCCAGCGGTCACTGTCACAGGGCAGCCACGCTCGATCGAAGGGGTTGTTGGGCGATCGGTTCCGATATATCGTTGACGCATCGCGACAGATCAATGATGAGAGGAGCGCGTCGATGCGTTCGCATGGGTACGAGCAGGGATTCGGGCACGGGCGTGGGCACTGCGGGCCCGGTCAGCAGGAGCACGGGGACTTCGAGGGGCGGCGGGCGGCCTTCGGGCCGTTCGGCCCGCCGTTCGGGGGCGGACCGTTCGGGGGCGGGCCCCTCGGCGGGGGGCGCGGCCGGGGTGGCGGCAGGGGGAGGGCGCGGCGCGGTGATGTGCGCGCGTCGATCCTGGCGCTGCTGAAGGACCGGCCGATGCACGGCTACGAGATGATCCAGGAGATCGGCGAGCGCAGCTCAGGGGCCTGGCGGCCCAGCCCGGGCTCGGTCTATCCGACCCTCCAGAT
Source organism: Streptomyces sp. NPDC058195 (assembly GCF_042883525.1). Taxonomy (NCBI): domain Bacteria; kingdom Bacillati; phylum Actinomycetota; class Actinomycetes; order Kitasatosporales; family Streptomycetaceae; genus Streptomyces; species Streptomyces sp. NPDC058195. The sequence continues at coordinate 50,021 of NZ_JBHVVM010000036.1, read as the reverse complement.
GCTGGAGGACGAGGGGCTGATCGTCAGTGCGAGCGAGGGTGGCAAGAAGCTGTTCACGCTCACCGGCAGCGGCCGCGCCGAAGCGGAATCGGGGCCCGAGGCGCCCTGGGAGGATGCCGGTCGCGGCGTCGACTGGGAGGGTCTCAATGAGGTCCGGCAGGCGGGCTTCGGCCTGATGGAGGCGTTCGGTCAGGTCTGGAAGACCGGTTCGGCCGAGCAGCGCCAAAAAGCCCTCGCGGTCGTTGGCGAGGCCAGGAAGAAGATGTATCTGATCCTCGCCGAAGAGGGCTGAGGCCCGTGACGGTGGGCGGTCCAGGGCCTCGCGGTTGTGCCGCGAGGCCCTTTCCCGTGTGCGGGGTGAGGTCAGGCGGTGACGAGCCCCTCCAGTTTGCGCAGTGATTCGACGAGCGCGGCCGTCGCCGAGTCCTTGAGCTTTCCCGCCATCAGGGAGACCGCGGCTCCGGTGAACTCGCCGTCGATGCGGACCGTGGTGGCCTCCCCGTCAGGGGTGAGTGAATACCGCATGGCCAGGTTGACGCCCATCGGGCCCTTGCCTTTGGTGGTCAGGAGCCGGGCGGTCTCCAGTTCCGCCACCGTCCAGGTCACCTCGGCGGGGAAGCCCATCAGCTTCATGTTCTCCTCGTAGGTGGCCGCGAGCTCCAGTGCCGTCGGACCTCCCTTGGGGAAGCTGGTGTGCGTGGCGTTCCATTCGCCGTACGCGGTGAAGTCCGTCAGCTGGGCCCACACCTTCTCGGCCGGTGCTTCGATGCGTGCCTCTGCACTGACTTCGGCCATGCGACCACCCCTTCTCGACGGGTTCCGGTGTCGCGGAACGTAGCCGCAGTGACTGGAACATTCAATACTGATGAACCGTCAGGTCCATGGGACCGGGGTCGCCCGTGCCCGCGCGCCAGATCAGTGCGCCGTCGAACCTGTCGAAGGCGCGCGGGTGCGGACCGTCGTCGTGGCAGTGGAAGGCGGACCAGAAGAGATCGGCGCGCAGTGCGTCGGGCGGTGCGTGGACCCGGTACACGTATTCGCGTCCGTCAAGCGCGGGCAGGGCGACTAGCCAGGACATGACCGCGCACTCCCTTCCGGCCTGTCGGGTGGGGTATGGCCTGTGGGACGTAAGGACCAAGGATTCCGGTTGCTTGGGGAGCGCGTGGCAAGGCGGCGCGCGCCCTTTTTCCGATCGGATCCGGAATGGGCGGAATCTCATCCGCAAGGAGGAGGAACCGTTCGGGTGTGCCCACCTTGCGCGGGATGACTGGATGGGCCCCTCCGGGGATGTATCGCCGCCGCAGGGCTGATGAGGTGGGAAGCGTGCGATATCGGATGCCGCGGATTCCCCAGCAGCCCGTCCCCGGTCCTGCCGGGCGCCACGCCACGCTCACCCTGGAGCTGGCGGACGTGGTGGCGGGCGCCCGCAGGCGTGCGCTGCGGGACGCCGACCGGCAGATCGACACGGCGCATCTGCTGCACTCCCTGATCGAATCGGACCCTGCGGTGCGGGCGGTCTTCGAGGGCGACTCCCAGCTCGCCAGGGTGCTCGGCTACCTCGTCCAGCGCAGTATCGGCTACGGGCTCCGCTGGCAGGGTTCGGTGGAGGACTCCGGGGCGCTCCCGGTCGTCTCGCGACGGGACCTCGCGGTGCGGGATTCCGGGATGGGCGGCTGGTCGCCCTCGGCTGCCGCGGCGATGTCCGGAGCGCTGGACCGGTCGGCGGGGCGCGGTGACGTACGGACCGGCGGGCTCGACCTGCTCGCGGTACTGGCCGTGGACCGCGAGTGCCGGGCCGTCGAAGTACTGACACGGGCCGGCGTCGACGCGGGCCGACTGGCCGCCCGGATCGCTGACGTGCGCGACCGGGGAGTGCGTGAGGCGAAGGGCTGACCGTCAGGCGTCCCCGCCTTCCGGCCGCCCGGGAGGCGGGAGCGGAACATCATGGTCCGCTGCGCTCATGTCAGGGGTGACCGGGGTGGCGCTGCTGACCCCGGCTGTCATGATGGGCCGATGCACGCGTCTCAGGGGAGAAGCGCCAGCCTGGGACTAGCCCTGGTCTCGGCGTTCGCATTCGGCGGTTCGGGAGTGGCGGCCAAGCCGCTGATCGAGGCGGGGCTCGACCCGCTCCATGTGGTGTGGCTGCGCGTGACAGGTGCGGCGCTCGTCATGCTGCCGGTGGCCTGGCGCCACAGGGGCCTGGTGCGCAGCCGCCCCTTCCTGCTGCTCGGCTTCGGGCTGCTCGCCGTCGCGGGTGTGCAGGCCTTCTACTTCGCGGCGATCTCCCGCGTCCCGGTCGGGGTCGCGCTGCTGGTCGAGTATCTGGCGCCCGCGCTGGTGCTCGGCTGGGTCCGGTTCGTCCAGCGCAGGCCGGTGACCCGGCGGGCCGCGGCCGGGGTGGTGCTCGCGGTGGGCGGACTGGCGTGCGTGGTCGAGGTCTGGTCCGGGCTGAGCTTCGACGCGGTGGGGCTGCTGCTCGCGCTCGGAGCCGCCTGCTGCCAGGTCGGCTACTTCGTCCTGTCGGACCAGGGGAGCGGCGACCGGGCGGAGGGCGAGGAGCCGCCGCACCCGGTGGGCGTCATCTCCTACGGGCTGCTGACTGGCGCGCTGGTGCTCACCGTGGTCGCCCGGCCCTGGGGCATGGACTGGTCGCTGCTGGCCGGTACCGCCAGCATGGACGGCCGTGGCGTTCCGGCCTGGTTGCTGCTCGGCTGGATCGTGCTGCTGGCCACCGTGATCGCGTACGTCACCGGGGTGATCTCGGTGCGGCTGCTGTCTCCGGCCGTGGCGGGCGTGGTCGCCTGCCTGGAGGCGGTCATCGCCACCGTGCTCGCCTGGGTGATGCTCGGTGAGCACCTGTCGGCCCCCCAGCTCCTCGGCGGTGCCATCGTGCTGTCCGGTGCCTTCATCGCCCAGTCGTCGACACCGCGGACGCCCTCGGGCCCCGTCGCGTCGGGCGCCGGGGCTGGTGAGGCCGCTGTGCTTGCCGGAGGGGAACTCTCCGCGGGTCGCACCGTGGGGTGACTGCCGCTCGTGGCCCCGCCGCCCGCTGCCCGCTGCCCGCTGCCCGCTGCCCGGTGATCCGGAGCGGCGGGCGGTTGCCGTTGTCCGCTCAGAGCGCCGTGACGTAGTCCGGCACCGCGATCGCGGGGTCGAGATCGTCCGCGGGGAGCGGCTCTGCGTATCCACGGGCCAGCGGGACGACACCCGCCCAGTGGGGGAGCGCGAGGTCGCGGGCTTCGTCGTTGGGCCCGCCCGTGCGGAGCTTGGCGGACACCTCCCGCAGGTCCAGCCGGATGACCGCCGTGGCGGCCAGTTCCTTCTCGTCGGCCGGCCGTGAGTCGGCGGACCGGCCCGGCACCACATGGTCGACGATGGCGTCGAGGGCCATGCGCCGCTCCTCCCGGTCGGTCACCGTTCTTGCGATGCCGTGGACCACCACGGAGCGGTAGTTGACCGAGTGGTGGAAGGCCGAGCGGGCCAGAACCAGGCCGTCGACGTGCGTCACCGTCAGGCACACGGGGAGTCCGGGGTCGGTCCGGCCCGCTTCGCGCAGCGGCCGGGAGCCCGTCGAGCCATGCACGTAGAGCCGGTCGCCGACGCGGCCGAAGAGCGTCGGCAGGACGACGGGCGCACCGTCGCGGACGAATCCGAGGTGGCAGACGTAGGCCTCGTCGAGTATCGCGTGGACCATCTCGTGGTCGTAGGCCGCGCGCTCGCGGGAGCGGGTCGGGACCGTGCGCTCGGTCGGCTCGTATGCAGCGGCCTCCGGGGCTGCGGTCTGCGGTGAGGAGGTGTCCGGCATTGCGTACTCCATTGCACTAGTGCATAATCTTGTTTGTGCTAGGAGAGTATCTGATTGTGGGGCGGCGCGCATCGGAAATCGCCGCCAGCGTGGAGAGCGGGGTCGGGTCCGGTGCGCTCGAACCCGGCCAAGTGCTGCCTCCGATACGAGAGCTGGCCGAGCGGTTGGGCGTGAATCCCAACACCGTGTCGGCCGCCTATCGCATCCTGCGGGAGCGCGGGGTGATCGAGACGGCCGGGCGCCGTGGCAGCCGGGTACGGCCGCGCCCCGCGAGCACGGCACGCGGTTCGCTGCGGGTCGACGCGCCTGAGGGGGTGCGGGATCTGGGGGCGGGCAACCCTGATCCGGCCCTGCTGCCCGCGCTGGGTGAGGTGTTCGCGGCGGTCGCGGCGGAGTACGACCGGGAGCCCGGGATGTACGGACAGCCTCCGGTGGACCCGGAGTTCGCCGCGCTCGCCCGCGCCGCGCTGGACGCGGACGGTGTGGCGCCCGGCGCCGTGGTCGCGGCCTCCGGGTCGCTGGACGCGATCGAGCGTGTGCTGGCTGCCCACCTCAGACCCGGGGACGCGGTGGCGGTCGAGGACCCCGGGTGGGGCAGCATGCTGGATCTCGTCCCGGCCCTGGGCCTGCGCCCGGTGCCCGTCGCGGTGGACGACGAAGGTCCGGTGCCCGACGCCGTCGAGCGGGCGCTGCGGGCCGGTGCCCGCGCGCTCGTGGTCACCGACCGCGCGCAGAATCCGACCGGGGCGGCGATCGGCGCCGGTCGCGCGGTCGAGCTGAGGGCCGTTTTCGCCGGGCATCGTGGGGTCCTGCTCATCGAGGACGACCACGGACACGGCATCGTCGATCTGCCGCTCCACCCGCTGGCCGGTGCCACCGACCGCTGGGCCTTCGTGCGGTCGGTGGCCAAGGCGTACGGGCCGGACCTCCGGGTCGCCCTGCTGACCGGCGACCCGGTCACGCTGGACCGGGTCGCCGGGCGGCACCGGCTGGGTCCGGGCTGGGTCAGCCGACTGCTGCAACGGACGGTGGTGCACCTGTGGCGTGCGGGCGCCGTTGACCCGGTGGAGGTGGCGCGGGCGTACGCGATGCGGCGCGACGGCCTGGTGCGGGCGCTGGCGGAGCGGGGCGTGGCGGCTCACGGGCGCAGCGGGATGAACGTCTGGGTTCCGGTCACCGACGAGACCGGAGCGGTGGCGCGGCTGATGCACTCCGGCTGGGCGGTGGCGCCCGGTGCGCGGTTCCGGATGGCCGCGCCCCAGGGCGTCCGGCTCACGGTCTCCTCGCTCACCGAGGCCGACATCGGGCCGCTGGCGGATGCGGTGGCGGCGGCGGTGGGGCCGGTGAGACCGCTGTCCTACGGGTGACCCCCGGCCCCGGCTTCCGTCCCGGCCCGGCCGTCTGCCCTGGCCCCGGCGCGCCGGGCGGTGCGGTGCGGGGGCCGGGATCTGCTCTGGGTGAGCGCCGCTCCTGCCAGGACCACCAGGGCGCCGACAGGGGTGTTCCAGCTCAGCCGTTCGCCGAGCACGAGAACCCCGGCGGCGGTCGCGATGACCGGGATGAAGTAGGTGACCATCTGTGCGGTCGTCGGCCCGACCTCCGCCACCAGGCCGTACTGGACCAGAACCGCGAACCCGGTCCCGAGGGCCCCGAGGGCCACCACGGCCAGGGTGGGGAGCAGCGGGAAGCTCGTGGGTGACGAGGTGAACAGCGGTGTCACCGCGGCGAGTTGTACCGTGCCGAGCAGGAGCTGGCTGCCGGTGAGTGACAGCGTCGACGAGCTGCTGTCCGCCAGCGTTCTGCGGACGTAGATCCAGCCGACCGGATAACTGAGGGAGGCCAGCAGCGCCATCGCCGTACCTCCGACGTCCAGACCGGAGAAGCCCTGCCAGGCGCCGAGAACGGTCAGCACGCCGAGAAAACCGAGCCCGAGTCCGGCGACCCGGCGTCGGGTCGGCCGGTCCTCGGAGAGCGCGACAAGCGACAGTGCCATACCCCACAACGGCGAGGTCGCGTTGCAGATGCCGGCCAGCGTCGAGGGAACGGTCAGTTCGGCGTAGGCGAAGAGCGAGAACGGCAGCGCGTTCAGGAAGAACGCCGCCACGGCCAGATGCGCCCAGGTGCGGGCGCCCCGGGGCAGCCGCTCGCGCCGGACCACCATCGCGACGGCCAGCACCGCCGTACCGAACAGCAGGCGGCCGAGGGTGACCTGGAACGGGGCGTACCCCTCGGTGCCGACCTTGATCAGGAGGAAGCTGAAGCCCCAGATCAGCGAGAGCGCCCCGAACCGGATCCGCCAGTCCAGCGCCCGGGGCGAACGGACGGAAGGGGGAGCGGAGGGAGACGGGGCGGAGGGGCCTGCGGACGGCCGGGCCGGGGGTGTGGCCCCGGTTCTGGTGACGCTCATGGGTCAACCATGGCGAGCGAGACGGCGTAGGACAAGCGAGAGTTCGTGCGCAGCTCTGCGTAGCATTCCTTATATGTTGAACCTGGAGCGGCTACGCACCCTGGACGCACTGGCGCGGCACGGCTCGGTGAGCGGCGCGGCCACGGGGCTGCACGTGACCACATCGGCGGTCTCCCAGCAGATGGCCAAGCTGGAGCGAGAGGTGGGCCAGCAGCTGCTGGCCAGGAACGGCCGCGGAGTCAGGCTCACCGACGCCGGCCGGCTGCTCGCCGACCACGCTGCCCGGATTCTCTCCCAGGTGGAGCTGGCCCAGTCGGACATCGAGGCGCAGCGCGGTGAGGTGGTCGGCGAGATCCGGATCTCCGCCTTCCCTACCGCGGCGCGCGGACTTCTCCCCGCCGTGTTCGCCACACTGCGCCGGGACCACCCCGAACTGCGGGTGCACGTCAGGGAGCTGGAGCCCGAGGACGGCATCCGCGCGGTGATCAGGGGAGACACCGACCTCGCGGTGGTGCTGGACTGGAGCAACAAGCGGCTTCCGGTGCCGGGCGGGCTGACCAGGGCCGAGCTCCTGGAGGACCCGCCGGACATCGCGATGCCGGTCGGTCACCGGCTCGCCGGCCGGGAGGAGGTGGACCTGGAGGACTTCGCGGACGACGACTGGGTGTCCTGGCCCGAGGGGGAGTTCTGCTACGACTGGCTGATGTTCACCCTCCGCTCCAAGGGCATCGAACCGCGCATCCCGCATCTGGCCGGTGAGCACCATACTCAGCTCGCCCTGATCGCCGCCGGGATGGGTGTCTGCGTGGCGCCACGGCTCGGCCGTGGACCGGTGCCGGACGGGGTGCGGCTCGTGCCGGTACGGCAGCGGATGCGGCGCCATGTGCACGCCGTGTGGCGTACCGACGCGGACCGGCGCCCGTCGGTCAGGGCGGCGGTGACGGCCCTGCGCCTGGCCGGCCGGGAGGCGGAGTCCAGCTGACCTGTGCCCGGCCCCGAACCAAGGCCCTGGGGAGCATCCGGCGTATGCCCGCGGTGTCGCGGTGTCCGGCGCGCACGCTCGCTGCGGTGCCGAAACGCCCGCGCGGCTCCGCCGGGAGGGCGCTCCGGCGTCTTGCGATCGCACACACCGGACACCGTTTCCTCCCTCGCTCGGATGCCGGACACAACGAGGCCGCGTTCCTGCTCCAGCTGTCCGGCTCCTTGCCCCGCTCGGGTGCCGGACACTCCTAGAGCTTCCGGAAGTCCCAGGAGGTGATGGCCTGAGGGGTCAGTCGCAGCCAGGCGTGACGGCCGTCGTGCGGCATGGTGTCCATGCCGAAATACTTGGCCGCGAACAGCCTTTCCGGTACGAGGAGTTCGGCGCACGGCTCGCCGGTGCGCGGTGCCTCGCCGACCGGGACGGCCTCCCCGGACAGCTCGATGCCGCGCAGCTCTCCGTACTCCACCCCGTCGTCCATGACCACCGCTATCCGTGGATCGCGCCGCAGCTGGGACCAGCGCAGACTGCGGGTGATGGAGTACAGCCAGAGCGACTCCCCGTCCCAGGTGAACCAGAGCGCGCCGATGTGCGGGCGGCCGTCCCCGGCCACCGTGGCCACGCGGCAGGTGCGCTGATCGGCGAGGTACGTGTCGCGCTCCGCGTCCGTCATCATGATCCGGCGGCCCCGGCGCTGAATGGCGGCCATGGCATCCCCTCTCATCATCTGACTAGGTGTCAGAGATCATGCGGCCTCTTCCCTCATCACGCAATGGCGGATAGCCTCGCGCGCCCCGTCCACCGTGGAGAAGGGGCAGCCGTGCCGTCGAAGAACCAGCTCGCAGAACAGCTCGATCCGGCGACCACCGCCCTGCTGACGGTGGAGTGCCAGCAGGGGGTGGTGGGGCCCGGGAGCGCGCTGCCCGAACTGGCCGAGGAGGCCCGGTCGTCGGGTGCCCTGGACCGGGTCGCCCTGCTGGTCGCGGCCGCGCACCGGGCGGGCGTCCAGGTGCTGCACGCCGTGGCGGAGCGCCGCCCCGACGGGCGGGGGGCCAGCGGCAACGCCCGGCTGTTCCGGGCCGCCGGGCGTCTGCCGGTGCAACAGCACAGCGGCACCGAGGCGGTACGGGTGGCCGCGCCGATCGAGGTGGCAGCCGAGGATCTGATCGTGCGCAGACTGCACGGCCTCTCGCCGCTCGCCGGTACGGACGTGGACGCGCTGCTGCGCAACCTCGGCTGCCGGACCCTTGTCGTCACCGGCGTCTCCGCCAACGTCGCCGTCCCCAACGCCGTGTTCGACGCGGTGAACCTCGGCTACACGGCCGTGGTGCCGTCCGACGCCATCGCGGGCGTTCCGGCCGACTACACCCCGGCGATGATCCGCAACACCCTCGCCCTCGTCGCCACGATCACCCGCACCGACGACATACTGGCCTGCTGGCCGGGCGGCCCGGTCAGGGAGTGAGTGCGATCGAGCCGCCCGCGACGGTGATCCGCTTGGCCGGCAGCGGCCTGGTCGCGGGGCCGTGGACGACGGCGCCCGTCGACGCGTTGAACTTGCTGCCGTGGCAGGGGCAGTCGATGGTGCCGTCCGCGACGCGCGAGACCGTGCATCCCTGATGGGTGCAGGTGGACGAGAACGCCTTGAACTCACCGGCCTTTGGCTGGGTCACCACCACATGCTGGGCGGCGAAGACCTTGCCGCCGCCCTCGGGAATCTCGGCCGTGTCCGCCAGTACGGTTCCGGACCCGGTGGTGGCGGTGGCGGTGGCGGCAGTGGTCGCGGCGGCGGTGTGCGCGGACGGTTCGGCGGTACCTGAACCGCTCGTCTTCTCCGTGTTTCCGCAGGCGGTCAGTACGGCGGCCACCGAGGCGGCTCCGGCCGCGACGACGACGGTCCGGCGCCCCGGGTGGTCCCCGTGATTGCGCGATGTGTTCATGCTGGCTCGTCCTTCCGTAGTGATTCCGGTAGTGAGGCTTCCCGCATCCGGTCATCGGCAGATGCGTGGACCGGCATGAGTGTCAGAAGGACTGTCAGTGCCGTCTGCGAGGCTGAAGGGCATGACACTGAACAGCTTCGGCACACTCGAACGGGCCATTCGCGACAGCTGGGGCGCGGACACCACGACCCCGGCCCACCGCCCGCACTGGACGCCGGACAATCCCGCGCGCGACCAGTGCGGAGTCACCGCGCTCGTCGTGCACGACCTGCTGGGCGGCGACCTGGTCCGCGGCGAGGTGCACGTGAACGGTGAGCGCGTCGATTACCACTGGTGGAACCGGCTGGGTATGGGCGTCGAAGTCGACCTCACCCGCGAGCAGTTCGCCCCGGAGGAGGTTGTCGTCGGCGGCGAGGTGATCGTCCGGCCCGCGGAGATCGTCCGGCTGCGCGGAGAGTACGAGCTGCTCCGCGGAAGAGTCGAGGCGGCCCTGCGCTCTGACGGCGCCTTCGCCCCCGCCCTCCAGGACGTGTTCGCTGATCATGTGGCTGCTGTGTAGTCGTGTTGTTGACGGGGAGACGGGGAGACGGGGGTGGGGGATCTGAGTGACGCGGAGTGGGAACGGCTGCGGCTGTTCCTGCCGGTCAGCGACAGGCGTGGTGGCAGGTGACGGGATCACCGGCAAGGGCGATCGACGGGGTTCCGCAGCAGTTGCGGACCGGCGCTGAGCGGGGCGGCCTGCTCGGTCGGCCGGCCGACGCGCGGGGCGGGTTCACCACCAAGCTCCGCCTGAGCGCGGGCGGTTGCTGCCTCCGGCTCTCCCTGGCAAGGCCGACAGCAGCGGTCCGTGCCCGGAACGGCTCGGGTGCCGGGGCATCCGGCGCGCACGATGTCGGAGAAGACCGTCAGACAGGTCGCCCGCCTGCGCGATCGCGGCTCATGTCCAGCACCCGGGCCAGCCGTGCCGACCGGCTCCGCACCGTCCCCGCCGTTCTGCGCTCTTCGCGGCGTCGCTCTCCCGGGCGGCCGCACGGTGGTGACGGAAAGCGGAGCCGTCGTCGCGCACAGCGCCGGTGCCAGAGCGGCCTGGGCCTGATGGCCCGAACTGGGGGAGGGGCGGCTCACCGGCGTGCCGCTCAGCCCTCGGTGTGCGTCGCTGCTGTCGGTGACCGGCCAGTGGCGGCTGCCGTGTCCAGCACCTGGCGGGCGGCATACGGCAGGGACTCGACCCGGTCACGGCGTTTCCTGTCCCTCCAGCGACAGCGACAGCGACAGCGGCCACGGCCACGGCCACGGCCGCTGTCGCTGTCGCTGTCTCACCCGTTGTCCTTGCCGAGCCGGAGCGGCCTGTCTCCCGCGCCGACGTGGAAGGCCGGTCACGGTCCCCGCCGTTGCGGACGTACGTGAACCCCTACGGCCGGTTCGAGCTGTACGCGGCCCTGCGGACCGCAGGGCCGGGACCAGGCAATCCCCGAGGGCGAACCGGCCTCCGCCCGGGTGTGAGGGGCTGTCCCGGAGCCCGGCCAGTGCCGGACAGGAAAGCCCCGGCGGCGGAGGATTCCGCAGCCGCGCCGACGTCAGTTGAGGCGGCTGCGAATCCGCCAGAGGCTCAGGACCGCCAGGATCCCGGCGAGGGCCGTGAAGATCGCGGTCTCCAGCCACTGGAAGGTCCAGTAGCGGCTGGCCGGCTGCTCGGAGACATCCACGTGGAGGTTGCCCTTCGCCAGGCAGCCCGGCATCTCGGTCAGCGACGTGTTGTTGGTGCAGTCCTGGAACCACGCCGTGCGGCCGACCTCCTCGCCCCTGGAATCGAGCATGGCAGAGGTCTCCACCACCCAGGGCCCGCCGGGCACCCGCAGCCCGCCGATGTCGCCGTACGTGCCAATCTTCGTCAGGCCGCTGATCAGCTGCGCGGTGAGCGGCACCGAGGTACGGACCGGGGACTCATAGTGCGGCCGGATCGCGGTGGGCACGACGATCTGGAGCACGGCGAAGATCACCAGGGTCGCTCCCATGGCGGGTACGGTGCGGCGGACGAACAGCCCGAGGGCGGCTCCCAGCGCGAAGGCGAAGGCCGCGTAGCCCAGCGGCGCGATGTTGCGCGACGCGAACAGCACCGGTTCGAAGCGGTTGTTCAAAACCGTGTTGACCGGGCCTGAGGCCCAGGTCAGCAACAGGCTGTACAGCCCGGCCACGGCCGTGCTCAGCAGGCCGACCACCCCCAGCTTGACCGCCAGCCACCGGCTGCGGGTCATGCTCTGGTTCCACACCAACCGGTGGGTTCCGGCCTCCAGTTCACGACTGATCAGCGGAGCGCCCCAGAAGACGCCGATGACGCCGGGGACCACCAGCAGCAGGTAGCTGAGGAGGTCGACCTGGAGGCTGTAGCTGTCGGCGAAGGCGCCCAGTGCGCTGGAGCAGCCGCCGCGGCCGGTGCAGTGCGCGAGCGTGTCGGCGTAGCCGCTGTGGATCTGCCGGCCGAGGATCACCAGACAGATCCCGAGCAGCAGGAGGGCAGCGAAGCCCACCAGCGCCTGAACACGGAACTGGCGCCAGGTCAGCCAGATCATCGCTGTGCCCCCGTGACCGTCGGGGCGGGCTGGGCGGCGGCCTCGTTCGCCCGGGTCATATAGGCCAGGACCAGTTCCTCCAGATCGGGGGTCTCCACGCTCCAGGCGCCGTCGGCGAACCGCCGCTGATCCGCGCGCACGATCGCCGTGCTCTCCCGCGGGGCGTGTTCGACACGGATCACCTCCACGTCCGCCGGAAGCTCACCGATGCGCTGGCGGCCTCCGACGAGCCGGTGGTGGTCGGCCAGCAGTTCGGACACATCGCCAGCCACCTGGATCCGGGAGCCGGACAGCACGATCAGGTAGTCGCAGACCCGCTCCACATCGGGGAGCGCGTGCGAGGAGAGGACGGCACTGGCCCCCAGGTCGGTGACGAACTCCATCAGGTTGTCCAGGAAGCCCGCGCGGGCCAGCGGGTCGAGTGCGGCGGCGGGCTCGTCGAAGATCAGCAGCTCCGGCCGCTTGGCCGCCGCGACGGTCAGGGCGAGCTGGGCGCGCTGGCCTCCGGAGAGACGGCCCGCCTTGTGCTTGGGGTCCAGTCCGATCTGGGCGATCCGCCGCTGCGCGAGCGACCCGTCCCAACGAGGGTTCAGCTTGGCGCCCATGCGCAAGTGGTCCGCGACCGACAGATCGGCGTACACCGGTGTGTCCTGTGCGACGAAGCCGACCCTCGCCAGGTGGGCCGGACCTGCGGCGGGCTCAGCGCCCAGCACGCGGATCGTGCCCGAGGTGGGCCGGGTCAGCCCGCAGGACATGTTGAGCAGCGTCGACTTCCCGGCGCCGTTGGGACCGACCAGGCCGATCACGCGGCCCTGGGGGATGTTCAGGTCGCAGTCGCTCAGCGCCTGGTGGCGGCCGTAGCGCTTGCCCAGCTTCACGGCTTCCAGTACGGGTGTCATGTGTTCCTCGATCGAGGTGGAGAAGGGGTGGGACGTGGTGGGGCCGTGGATCTCGCGGCCTGGGGGCGGACGGCCCGGTCAGCCGCCCGCCTCTCGGCTGGCGCGCCACTTCTTGACCCCCCGGTGGACGGCGCAGACAACCCCGGCGAGGACGATCAGGTTGAGGGCCCACCAGGCGTACAGCAGAGGACTCCGCGTGGTCTTCTCGGCCAGCGCCGAGACGGCGAGGACGTGGGGAGCGGGAGAGAGGAGATCAGCCATGTCCTCAGCATGCTGAGGAGGCGTCGGCCTTCGTCCCGGCCGAAAGGACACTCCGGCTCGTACTTTCGGCCGGTACGGCGGTCCGTGGGTGATCGCGTAGCGTGAATTCGGTGAATTCCGCACTTCGACCGGCCTGGGGGCCGACGGCCGCAGTCAACGCGGCGCTGGGGGTCTTGTTCGCCGCGGTGCTGTTGTTCATGGCCGTTCAGTACATGAGCCAGGGCCGCCCCTGGATCTTCGACACCGGCGTCGGTCTCGCCGTGTGCCTGGTCGCTCTCGGGCGTGCCCGGCACCGGGGCTGGGCGGCGGCCGTCGGCCTGGCCCTCGCGGGTGGCGCCGGTCTCGTCGCCCGGCTCACGCACCTGCCCGGCGAGCCGGGCCCCGGCGCGGTACTGGCGCTGCTGGTGCTCGGCGGCTCCGCGATCCGGGCGCTGCCCCGCTGGCAGGCGACAGCCGTCGCGGCCGCCGGGTTCGCGCTGATGGCCGTCGGCCGACTGACCACAGACGCTCCCAGCACTCCGTTCCGGGTCGGTACGGATGTCTGGATCCTCGCCCTCGGGACCGGTCTCGGCCTGCGTTTCCTGGACTACCGCCGCCGGATGGCCACCGAGGCCGTCCGGCGCGACGAGCGCTTGGCCCTGGCCAGGGAACTGCATGATGTGGTCGCCCACCACGTCACGGGCATCGTCGTGCAGGCCCAGGCCGCGCGGATCGTGGGCAAGCGGCAGCCCGAGAAGCTGGACCAAGCCGTGGCAGGCATCGAAGAGGCCGGCAGCGAGGCGCTGGCAGCGATGCGCCGCGTGGTCGGCCTGCTGCGCGATACCGACGACGCGGCGACGACTTCTCCCGCCACGCCGGGACCAGAGCAACTGGCCGAGATCGTCCGGCGGTTCGAGGGGCACGGACCGGACGTGGAACTGCGGCTGCCCGAGGACCAGGCGTCCTGGCCGCCCGAGGTCGCCACCACCGTCTTCCGGATCGTCCAGGAGTCCCTGACGAACATCGCCCGGCATGCCTCGCACGCCCGCTTGGCCACCGTCGACATCGCCCAGGACCCGGCCGGCGTCACCATAAGGATCACCGACGACGCACCTGCCGCTCATGCCCGGCACCTGCCGAAGGGCGGGTTCGGCCTGATCGGCATGCGTGAGCGGGTCGAGGCGCTCGGGGGCACCCTGACCGCGGGGCCCGGACCCGGAGCCGGCTGGTCGGTGCGCGCCGAGGTGCCGGTGCCCCTGAAGGAGGGCCGGTGACGATCAAGGTCATGCTGGCCGACGACCAGGCGATGATCCGCGGCGGTCTGAAGCTCATCCTGGAGGATCAGGAGGACATCACCGTGGTCGGCGAGGCCGCCGACGGCGCCGCAGCGGTCCATCTCGCCCGGCGGCTGCGCCCCGATGTCTGCCTGATCGACATCCGTATGCCGCTGCTGGACGGCATCGAGGTCACCCGCGCCCTGGCCGGGCCGGGCGTGCCGGACCCTCTGAGGGTGGTCATCGTCACCACCTTCGACCTTGACGAGTACGTCTACGGCGCGCTGCACGCCGGGGCGGTCGGCTTCGTCCTCAAGGACGCCGGTCCGGCCCTGCTGGTCGAGGCGGTCCGCGCGGCGCGTGCGGGCGACGCCCTCATCTCTCCGTCGGTCACGCTGCGGCTGCTGCGCACCCTCGTGCCGGCCCGGGGAGCGGCCGTGCCGGGGCCGAAGCAGCCACTCTCGGAGCGGGAGAGGGAAGTGATCCGGGCCATCGGGAGAGGCCGCACCAACCAGGAGATCGCCGCCGAGCTGTTCATCTCGCTGAGCACGGTCAAGAGTCACCTGGCGACGATCCAGAACAAGCTTCAGGTCCGCAACCGGGTCGAGATCGCGGCCTGGGCCTGGGAGAGCCGGCTCATGGACGATGCCCGGCGACCGTACTGAGCTCGATGGCCAGGTGATCGCGGCGCCGCGGGACCGGTCCCGAAGAGGTCAGCGCCCCGCATCCGTCAGACTTTCCGGCTTGGCCCGCGTCCAGCGGTTCTGCCACAGCTTCCGTGCCGGACCGCGCTGTGCCATGGCTCGGTGCTGACAAGAGCTCACGTGTTCTTCAGCCTCGGAGCCCGAACGAGTCCTCGTACGTGGGCCCCCGGACTGGCAGGTCTTGGTTCCGGGCACGGAACGGCCTGCGCGCTGGCGGGGTGCTCAGCCGGCGGTTCGTGAGGTGTCCAGGGACCGGGCGAAGGCGGCGAGCGCGCGGAAGTCGTTCTCCTTCAGGCCGATCCGCGGGTTGACGTGGTGCAGGAGTCCGATCCCTCGATGGCGGGCGGTCACGTAGGTCTGATCCAGCTCGCTCTGCTCGTCGTCCACCCAGGCGAAAGGACGGCCGCCCGCGTAGTCCACCAACGGCCCGGTCTTCCAGTGGACTCCATCAGGGCGTTCTTGGAGCAGGACATCGCCGAAGTCGACGAAGGGAAGGTCCGGAAGGCCGAGGACGGGTGCGATCCACCGGTTGGCGTGGTCCATCCAGGTGGTGGCCCAGCACAGCTCGAAGCCAAGCTGGAGCAGGAAGCGTCCGTGTTCTGGGTTGAGCCAGACACGTAGGGGGCGCCGCCGGGAGGACAGGCCCCTGCCGTCCTCATGGGCGTCGTTCCGGGGAACTCTGAGTGTGGTGTAGCCGACGGGACGTCTCTCCGGCTGGGCCGCATAGGGGTTGAGCGGCCCGTCCACATCGAGGAACAGCAGCGGTCGGTTCACGGATTCCCCCGGTCTTGCCCATGGTGGACTGCGCTGATCAGCGCAGCTTCGGGATTGTCCCGGCAGGGCGCTGGCAGCCGCAATGACGGGGGACACGGGTGCTGCGGGATCTCTGGCTCTCCACGCGTGCGTCCTTCACCCGCGGCATGCCTGGCGGTGACCGCCAGCCCGCGGCCGGGCCCGCGCCGCTCGGGCGCCGTGGCCATGCCCCGGATCGGTGCTCTGGACCGGCCCGTAGCCGTGTCTCCGCCAGGAGCGGGGTCTGGTCCGGCACTCTGTGCTCATGACTGACGTCTTCGAGCACACCCCGCAGGTCTGGAATGTCGCGCAGCTACGCGGCGCGCTCCAAGGCCTGCCCGACGACGCGCCCGTCCGCATCGGCGTGGCAGACGACCCCGGCGACTTCGACGGATACCGGGACTTCGTTCTCGTGGACGCGCAGCATGTGGAGAACTGGTGGCCAGCCACCCCCACGGCGCCGGAACGCACCGAGACGACGGAGGCGCTGACACTGTTCGCCGACTGGGAGCCGGGCGCGTACGACCGGCTGGACTGAACCGGGGCCCACCGCGGCGCCTCGCCCCGGCAACCCGGTCTCCGCCGGGGCCGCCCGCCGCGCCGAGCGCCCCGGGCCGCGCTCACCCGCTGACTCCTGGCGCGCCGCGCCGCGAACGCGACCGGCCGCGCCGACCCCGCACGGGTGTCCGTGCACGGCAACCACGGTGGCACCCCGACGCGAGGGCGGTCCTTCCGTACCGGCCCGCCGGGACCGCCGCGCAGCCGTGCGGAGCGCGTCCAGGAGTGAACGCCGGGCTCGATCGAGCCGAGGGCCGGAGCCCGCCTGGCTGATTCGGATACGGAACCGGCTTCGAGGCATGGCGATGTCCACGTCCAGCCCCACCCCCTGCTCCGCCTGCTCAGCCACCGCGACCTCGGCGCATTCGGCCATCCGGCCCCGCGTCGGGCGGGAACGGACGCACCGGGGACCGTGGTTCCGGGCCGCGCGGGCGGCCCGGAACCACGGCCTCACGCATGTCAGGGGGTCGTGAGGCCGAACCAGTAACCGAAGGTGTCGAGAAGTTCGTTGAGGGCGTTGAGCGGTGCCAGGCCACCGGATTCCACGGTGAGATCGCCGGAGTTCAGCAGATCCTCGGGGGTGGCGGCGGAGACGGCCAGTTCGTTCAGGCCCTCCCGGGTGATGGTGTAGAGGGCGTCCGTCTGCACCGCGTCAAGAGTGTTCGGGAACTGGACGAGTACACCGTTGCGTACCTGGAGGGTGTAGGCGCTCGGGTCGCCCGCGATGCCCCCGGTGATGTGGAAACCGACGGCGACCGGCACCTCGGCGGCCTTGGGGCCGTTGAGGCGGATGCCGAGGTAGTCGAAGAGCATGTCCAGTGGCATGGCCGCCAGCACGGGGGCGGTGATGATGTCGGGCGAGGGAAGGCCGACCACGCCGTCGGCGGGGCGCACGCGCAGTTCGTTGGCGGCGGCCAGGTAGAAGTTCCGCCACGGGCCGCTCTCGGCCTGGTATCCGAGCTGTTCGAGGATATTCGCCTGAAGGCCGCGCGCCTCGGTGTTCGTGGGGTCCGAGAAGACCACGTGGGTGAGCAGTTCGGCCGCGAACCGGTAGTCCTGTTGGCTCTTGGCGTTGTCGAAGGTGCTCTGGGCGATCGCGACCACCACGTCGGCCCCGCCGAAGGCGTCCACGTACCGGGCCCCGGACTGCTCCGGCGGAAGGGTGTGCAGGTGGGCGGCGTTGCCGTCGTACCAGCCGAGGTAGCGCTGGTAGACCGCCTTGGCATCGTGATTGACGGTGCCGTAGTAGCCCCGGTTGAACCACTTGCCGGTCAGGGAGTCCGGCATGGCCCCGTCGAGTTCCTCGGCGATCTCGGTCATGGTGCTGCCGTGGTTCGCCAGTCGCAGCGACTGGTCGTGCAGGTACCGGTACTGGTCCGCCTGGGACGTCAGGAAGGTGCGGATCGTGTCCGGGGCCTCGGCGGTGTTCCAGCGCGGCCAGAAGTGGGAGGCGAAGAGGGTGTCGGAGCGGTCCGCGAACCACTCGACGGACTGACGCAGGTACTCCGACCACGCCTTGGCGTCCCGGACCTGGGCGCCCCGCAGGCTGTAGAGGTTGTGCAGGGTGGGGGTGGCGTTCTCGGCCATGCACACCGTGCGTACATCGGGCAGGTAGAAGTTCAGCTCGGCCGGGGCCTCGGTGCCGGGCGTCAGCTGGAACTCGATGCTGAGCGGCCCCACCTTGACCGGCTTGCCGCGGACGGCGTCATCCGTGGTGATGGTGCGGGTCGGGGCGAGCAGACCTGAGGTGCCCATGGAGGTGGTCTTGCCCAGGCCGGCGTCCACCTGGCCCTGCGGGGAGCGCTCCAGGGCGTTGCCGTACATGAACTGGGCGCGGCGCAGCATGGCGTTGCCCGCGTAGACGTTCTCGCTGACGGCGTGTTCCAGGAAGCCGTCCGGGGCGATGATCTGGACGTCCCCGGGGCAGACCCGGTCCTCCCACAGGCCCAGCACACCGGCGTAGTGGTCGACGTGGGAGTGGGTGAAGATCACCGCGCGGATGACACGGTCCTCGCCCCGGTGCACGCGGTAGAGCTTCAGTGCCGCGGCGGCGGTCTCCTCGCTGATGAGGGGGTCGACGACCACGATCTCCCGGGAGTTTCCGGTGGGGTCCTCCAGGAAGGAGATGTTGGACAGATCCATGCCCCGGACCTGGTAGACCGCGTTCTCCACAACCTCGTAGAGGCCGGTGTTCATGTTCAGCTGGGCGTTGCGCCACAGACTCGGGTTGACGGTGTCGGGGGCGTCCCCGGTCAGGAACTCGTACGGCTTCAGGGACCAGGCCGGGATCTCGCTGTTCTCCCTGTCGACGGTGAAGTCGGCGGGCAGAGCGGCGATCTGCCGCTGGGCGGCGAATAACCGCTCGGAATCCGAATCCGGGGCGGGAATTTCCACGGTCGAGTTCAGATACCGGGTGAGGTCGGTGGCCGGCTGCGGAACGGGGCGTACTGCGTCGGTCATGGGCGGAATCCCTCCGAAAGGCCGGAGCAAGGTAATCCGGCACGTGTGGCAGCGGGGTGCTTATCGAAAAGGCCGGGTGTGAAGTGGGCCTTGACGGTGGTCACCGAATGCCGCTGCGTCTCGATTGAAATTCGATCATCACAGTGTGGGCGGTCGATCGCCAGAGCGGAAACAGGCCAGCGGAAAGAAACGTGGGCGGCACGCACATGGGCGCACGGATTCGACGGTTCGGGCCGGGACCGCGCCAAGCGCGCCGGGTACTGGCGGATCCAGAAAAAGGCGGGGAGTACGTGGTATGCGGGAAGGCGTTCTGTCAGAGGACCGGCACGACCGTTCCGGCACGGTGCCGCACCTCGGACCGCGCGGTTTCGCAGCCGGCCCCGCGCCCGCTCAGTGCGTACGCCGCAGGTTCTCCTGCGGAGTCAGCAGACCGAGCACCGCGTGTTTTCCGTGGTGACGGGTCCACCGCTCAGCCAGGGAACGGTCCCTGAACTTTCCGGCGCCAGCGTCCCTCGACGAGGTCAGATCCACGGATTCCCAGCCGCCGATCTCGTCGGCGAACCAGGTGGCGATGTCGACGAATGCCGGTCCCCGGAAGTAGCTGACGTGGGCGTCGGAGGAATCAAGCGGGGTGCCCGACAGATCGGAGCGCAACGAATTCCCCGCGGCCCGTGAGGCGAAGTAGGCGCTGACGTTCTCGGTGATTTCAGCACGCATCGCGTTGAGAACCTGCTGGCGATGGTGGGGTGGAGACAAACAGGCCAGGTACGAAAAGTCAATCTCGGTTCCGTCGGTACGGATGATTCTGAACCCCGAGTGCCTGCCGCGGAGGGGCCGGTCGATGACGAACGCTTCGATGCCGCATCCGATCTTTTCGGCGGCGTGCTCGTGGAGGTCGATGAGGTCGCGGAGCAGCTTGTGGTCCTCGACCTGATCGACTGCCGAGCCTACGGGGTAGCGGTCGCGGATCTCTCGGATCGCGTCACCGGCCGCGCCCTTGGTGCGGTACTGGCGGTGTCCGATCCTGAACGCGGGCACGTTGCGGGTTCTCCCTCACGCTCGGGTGCGGTGCGGTACCTGAGCATCGTGCCGGTCGGCACGCGCCGTTGGCGGGACAAAGGCACAGGGAGACTGAAAGACGCCGGTGCGCCACCTTTGCGGCATCGCGCGGTCCACAACAGGGGGCAGTGCTGTGCGCAGGGGGCAGGCCGGCCTCCCCGCCCCGGCCCCGCAGGGGCCGCGGGCGGTGGACGAACTGCTCCGTGAGCCGGTTTCGTCCGATGGTGACGGTGCGCCGACCCGCAGGTCACCGCCCCCACGTGCTCCGTGCGGGCGGCGTCACCGGGAACCGCCGCGCACAGCCCCCGGCATCACCGGCACAGGGCGCGGACCGGAGTCCTGCCGCAGCCCGGCCACGAACTCCTCGAAGCACTCGAAATCCGGCCGCATCCACTGCGCCAGCCGCCCGCTGGCGTCCGCGACACCGGTTGGCGGGCCGCCGACTCCTTGCCGCGCAGCGCCTCGGCGGCCCGGCGGGCAGCCGCCCTGCCGATCGGCTGAGACCCTTCGCCCCGGCGGACCGGCCGGACGACCGGTCACCTCACGCGTCATCGGCTCGCTCCTGCCGGGAGCCCAGGGCCCGCACCGGCAAGCCCGCCTTCCGCGCGGGGGAGCCGCCGAAGTCAGGACCCGAGCACGCCGCTCGCCAGGCCGAGTTCCCGCTCCGCCGTGCGGACCGCCATGCCCGTGACCGCCTCGGGGCGCTCATCGGCCGGGGTGTTGGCGTGCGCGCCGAGTCCGTCGATGACGACCAGGATCCGCATGGTCGCCACATACGGGTCGGCGGTGCGGAACTCGCCGCTCTCGGCCCCGTCACGGATCACCTCTTCCAGCCGCCCGCGCCACAGGGCCTCCTGCCGGCCGACCCGGTCGCGCAGCACGGGGCGGTAGCGGCTCAGGTGCCGGGCGTTGATCCACAGCCGGCTGACGTCGTCGTACGCGGGCCCCGTCGCGAGCGCGAAGAACCGCTTCAGCCGCTCCGTCGGCCGCTCACCCGTCCGTTCCGCGGGCAGCAGCGTGTCCAGTTCCCCGCTGGCCGCCGTGCCGAAGGCCTCGGCGACGAGCTCCTCGACCGCGGGGAAGTAGTGGCCGATGAGACCGGGACGGACGCCCAGTTCCTCAGCGATCCGCCGCAGTGTGACGCACTCCAGCCCCTCGGTCAGGGCGATGGCCGCCGCCGCCTCGACGATCTCCGCACGCCGGTCCGACGGGGATTTGCGGATTCGCTTGTGCTGCACGCTCGACGCCATGACGGCAACAGTAATCGGTGGGCAGAGCACCGGAAACCGCCGCCGGTTCTGCCGGTTGCCGCATGGCGTCGGCCCCTACGGTCGTTTCTTGCACGCACGTACCGACGCCATGGAGGACAGGTATGAACAACAACATCCGTACGGCCGCAGCGGCCGCCGCCCTCGTCGCCGGTCTCGTCACGGTCAGCGGCACCAGTGGTGCCGCTGCCGCCGAGCGGCCGGACCGGATCACCAGCCAGGAGCAGCTCGCCCAGTCCCTCGCCCAGGCGGTCGCGGCCGAGCAGGAGCGTGGCGCCGTCACCAACGGGGTCATCGGCGGCATGGTGACCAACGTGCCGTCGGACGTCCGCGGCCTCTGCTGACGAAAGGGAGGTGAGCACCGTGGACAGCACTGCGGACCACGCCCCCGACGGGCACGAAGAACCCCTCAGGTGGTGCCCGAGCGGTGATGCCAGCCGCCCGGAGACCGTTGTCCTCGGCGTACGTTCCGGGGAACACGATCAGGTTGTCTACCTGGCCGAACCGGTCCCCGCCGCCGATGTTCTCGGTAGCATTCCGGAGGGGATCGCCCCCAACCGGGTGCTCCGGTTCGCCTCGCACTGCGTGTCGGACTGCGCGAACCGGGTCGGCGAGGCCTGCGGGCTGATCGAACGGATCAGGACCGTACCGGCCCAGCCCGGTCCGGCCGCTGTACCACGGTGCCACCTCCGCCCGCACTGCAAGTGGTGGAACCAGGCCGGTGTCGAGGCCTGCCACCGCTGTCCTGCCCTCACGACACTGGAGCCCCGCGACAACGAACTCGCCGTTCTCGTCGCGGACCCGGCGACCACCCGGGAACAGCTGGAGAGCTGGATCGCTGCCGAAGGCTGAGCGGAGACAGACCTATTCGTCCGGTCATGGACCGGACGAGAGCACGAGAGAAGGGATGTCGTGAACAACTGGATACGGTGCTTCCACCCAGCCCCCGAAGCCGGAGCGCAGCTGGTGTGCTTTCCGCACGCGGGTGGTTCGGCCAGTGGCTATCACGCGCTGACGGCCGCTCTCGCGGGGTCGGCGGAAGGACTGGTCGTGCAGTACCCCGGGCGGCACGACCGCATCGCCGAGCCGTTCACCGAACGGCTCGGCGATGTCGTGGACGCGGTCCTGCCCTCGATCCCGGTGAGCGGGGACAGGCCGCTGTTCCTGTTCGGGCACAGCATGGGAGCGCTCCTGGCACACGAGACCGCGCGGCGGCTCGCTGCCATGGGGCGCGAGCCGGCGGCCCTGTTCGTCTCGGGCAGCGAGGCACCCTCGCTGCCCCGCCGCGTACGGCTGCCCAGCCCCGCCAGCGACGAGGATCTGATCGGGGAGATGCGGCTGTTGTCCGGCACGGACGACGAGCTGCTGATGCATCCGGAGATCCTTCAGCTGTCGCTGCCGCCGCTGCGCGCCGACTACGCCATGCTGTCCGCCCGCGTCCACGTCCCCGGGCCGCCGCTGAGCTGCCCGGTCTTCGCGCTGACCGGTGACAACGACCCACGGGTCACCCTTGAGGGCGCGCAGGCGTGGGAGCGGGAGACCGAAGGGGCCTTCGAGCGGCACGTGCTGACCGGCGGTCACTTCTTCGTCAACGACCATCTCACGTATGTGGCGGAACTGATCTCCGCGCAGGTGCCCGGCCGGACGGTCTCCACCGGCGCCTGACATCCCGCACCGCACGACGGGCCCGGCCCCGACCCCCTTTCGGGTCGGGGCCGGGCCCGTCGTGCGCGACGCTCTCACTCCGCCTCGAACTCCGAGAGCAGGGCGTCCAGGGAGTTGTCCCCCTCGCCGGTCGCGATGATCTGCCGGGCCATCTCGTGCAGGGTCAGCTGCTCCAGGAACAGCGTGATGGGAACGTCGAGACCGAAGTCGTCCCGGAGGCAGCCGACCAGGTGGACGGCGGTCAGTGAATCGCCGCCCGCCGCGAAGTACGTCATCTCCGGGTCGTCGGCGTCCGCCGGACCCAGCCCCAGCGCCTCGGCGAGCAGCGCGCGTACCCCCTGCTCCAGGCCGGCGGAGGGGTCGCGCTGTTCCGTCTCCGGCCCGCCCGGCGCCACCGCGCCGAGCCGGTACGCGCCGTGGCTCTCCCCGGCGAAGGGGTACGAGGGCAGCGCGACCCGACGGCCGCCGCCCTCCCGCGCCACCGGCCCTCCGGCCAGCCACGCCTCGCCCAGCGGGTCGGGTCCGCCCAGGCCGCCCGGACCGCCCGCGGCCAGGCCGTCCAGCAGCTCCGCCGCCCCGGCCCGGTCCCCGGCCCGCACGTAGCCGCGCACGGCCAGCGGGGCGCGGCCCCGGTGCAGGGTGTACGCGGTGTCGGCGAGGGACGGCGCGTCCGGCGCCCGCAGGGCCTTCGCCAGCCGTCCGGCCAGCACGGACAGGTCCTCCCGGGTGCGGGCGGACAGCAGCAGCACCTCCGCACCGCCCCGCGCGTCCGGCTCCCCGGCGGCGGCCCGCGGCGGCGCCTCCTCCAGGACCACGTGCACATTGGTGCCGCCGATGCCCACCGAACTCACCCCGGACCGTCGCGGACCGTGCTCCGGCTCCGGCCAGGCGGCCGTCCGCCCGATCAGGTGGAAGGGGGAGTCGTCGAAGCCGAGCTCGGGGTGCGGGCGGCCGGGGTCGGCGTTGGGCACCAGGGTCGCCCGCTCCAGCATGAGCACCGACTTGATCAGCGCGGCGACGCCCGCCGCCGCGTCCAGGTGCCCGATGTTCGACTTCACCGAGCCGATCCCGATCCGCCCCGTGCCGAGCGCCCCCTTGAACGCCGCGGTCGCCGCCGCCGCCTCGATCCGGTCACCGAGCGCGGTGGCCGTGCCGTGCGCCTCCAGGTACTGGGCGTCGGCCGGGTCGAGCCCGGCGGCCGTCCACGCCTCCACGACGGCAGCGGTCTGCTGGTCCACGCCGGGTGCGGTGAACCCCACCTTGGTCGCCCCGTCGTTGGTGACGGCGCTGCCCCGGATGACCGCCCGGACCGGATCGCCGTCGGCGAGCGCGTCGCAGAGCCGTCGCAGTACGACGACGCCCACCCCGTTGCCCGGGACGGTGCCACCGGCCCGCTCGTCGAAGGGGCGGCAGCGGCCGTCCGGCGAGTAGATCCCGCCCTGCTGGTGGACATAGCCCCGCTTGTGCACCGCGTCCACGGCCACGCCCCCGGCCAGCGCCGTGTCACAGTCGCCGAGCAGCAGCGACTGCACCGCGAGGTGCACCGCCGTCAGCGAGGTCGAGCAGGCCGTCTGCACGGTCATGCTCGGGCCCTCCAGGCCCAGCCGGTAGGAGATCCACGGGGCGAGGAACTCCCGGTCGGTGAGGATGCGGACCTGGAGCGCGCCGATCGACGCGGCGAGCCGCGGATCGGTCTGCGCGGCCAGCATGTGCTCGGTGGGACCGCCGCCGACGTACACCCCGGTACGGCTCGTGCCGCCGAGGGGGCTGCGGCCGGCGTTCTCCAGTGCGGCCCAAGCCGTCTCCAGGAGCAGCCGGTGCTGGGGGTCGAGGGCCGCGGCCTCGGTACGGTTGAAGCCGAACAGCTCCGCGTCGAAGCGGTCCGCGTCCGCGAGGTGGCCCTTGGCCGGTACGTAGTCGCGACCGCGTATCTCCCGCGCGTCGGCGCCGTCGGCGATCAGCTCCTCCTCGGTGAAATCGGTGACCGAGCAGAGCCCGTCGAGCAGATTGGCCCAGTAGGCGTCCAGGTCGGGTGCGCCGGGGAACCGGCCGCTCATCCCGACGACCGCGACCGCGGAGTCGGCTGCGAGGGGCTCGGCGGCGCTGGCGTTCTCGGTCATCGTGTGGAGCCTTTCCGGGAGGTGAGACGGCGGGCGGCGGCGGTGCGTCGTGCGTGCCGGTCACCGCCGCGCGCGGCGGCCGTGTCGGCGGGAGCCGCGGGGACGGGAGCCCCCGCGGCGGTCTCGTCGGCGGTGACGGCCGAACGGTCGAGGAACGCGGCGAGGGAGCTGACGGTGGGGTGGCGGAACAGGTCGACCAGGCTCAGCTCGCCGTACGTACCCCGCTCGCGCAGGGCGGACAGCACGCTCAGCAGGCGGATCGAGTTGCCGCCCAGGTCGAAGAAGTGGTCGGTGACGGCGACGAGTTCGACGTGGAGGACGCGGGCCCACAGCCCGGCCACCAGCTGCTCGGTCGGGGTGCCCGCGACACTGGTCGAGCCGTCGGGGAGGCACCGCACGGTGGCGGGCTCCGGGAGCCGGGCCCGGTCGATCTTGCCGTTGCTGCTGAGCGGCATCTCGTCCAGGCGCACGAACACCTCGGGCACCATCGACCCGGGCAGCCGCCGGGCGAGGTGGGCGCGCAGCTCCGCGTCCGGCGGAGCCTCGCCGTCCCGGCCCACGACGTACGCCACCAGCCGCTGGGCGGTGCCCGTGCCGCGTACGGTGGCCGCGGCCAGGGCCACGCCGGGCGCGCCCGCCAGCAGGGTCTCGATCTCGCCGAGCTCCACCCGTACACCGCGCAGCTTGACCTGGAGGTCGGAGCGGCCGAGGTAGTGGATGAGCCCGTGGGCGTCGATCCGGCCGAGGTCCCCGGTGCGGTACATCCGGGTGCCGGGCGCGCCGTGCGGATCGGCGACGAAGCGTTCGGCGGTCAGGGCCGGGCGGCCGATGTACCCCCGCCCCAGCGAGGCACCGGTCACGTAGATCTCGCCGGCGGCCCCGGCGGGGACCGGCCGCAGCAGTTCGTCGAGCACGTAGACCCGGGAGCCGGGCACCGCCCCGCCGAGCGCCACGGGCTTGCCGGGGGAGAGGTCGCCGGTGGTGGAGTAGACGGTCACCTCGCTGGGGCCGTACGCGTTCACGATCCGGCGGCCGGGTGCGGCGAGCCGCTCCACCAGTTCGGCCGGGCAGGCCTCGCCGCCGACCGCGACGGTCCGCAGATCGGGCAGTTGCCCGGTCAGGTCGGGCAGCAGCATCGCGGCGGACGGCGGCAGGAAGACATAGGTGATCCGGGAGTCCCGCAGCCGCTCCAGCAGGGCCTCCCCGATCCGCTCGTCCTCCTTGGGGACGTGCAGTTCGGCACCGGCGACCCAGGGGAAGAAGAGGTCGGACACGGCGACGTCGAACCCGAAGGACACGAACTGCAGCACCCGGTCGTCGGCGTTCACCGGGAAGGAGTGCCGGACCGCCTGGGTGAGGTTGAGCAGCGCCCGGTGCTCGATCGCGACGCCCTTGGGAACACCGGTGGAGCCCGAGGTGAACAGTACGTAGGCGAGATCCCCGGGGCCCGGTACGGTGCGGCCCTCGGGGAGACCGGCCGGGGGCAGCGGGTCGGTGCCGGCCGGGCGGTCGGCCCGGATGCACGGTACGTCCAGGCTCTCGCCGCGCTCGGCGGTCTCCTGGACGGTGACCAGGAGGCCGGTGCCGGAGGCCGTGACCATGTGGCGCAGCCGGTCCTGCGGGTGGGCCTGGTCCAGTGGGACGTACGCCCCGCCCGCCCGCAGCACGGCGAGGGCCGCGATGCCCTGTTCGGCCGAGCGGGGCAGGAGCAGACCGACCCGGAAGCCCGGACGCACCCCGGCGGCGCGCAGCCGGGTGGCCAGCGCGTCAGCCCGGGACAGCAGCTCGGCGTAACTGAGGCGGAGGTCACCGAAGACCAGCGCCGTGGCGTCGGGCTGTTCAGCCGCCCGGTCGGCGATCAGGCCGGGCACCAGGCGGTCCGGCGGGGCGGCCTGCGCGAGGCGGTCGGCGCCCGCGATCGTCCGGCGGCGCTCGTCGGCGGGCACCAGCTCCACGGTGGACAGCGGCGCCGACGGGTCGGCCAGCAGACCGTCCAGCAGGGTACGGAAGTTGACCGTCCAGCGGCGGACCGTCGCGGCGTCGAACAGGTCGCTGCGGTAGATGAACTGGGCGGCGAGTTCCTCGCCCCACCGCTCCATGAACAGATGGAAGTCGAACTTGGCGGTGTCCAGGGCCAGCGGGAGCCGTTCGGTGCCCGCCCCGGCCAGCCGCAGCTCCGGCACGCCGTCGTCCTCGAAGCTGAGCGCCACCTGCACCACCGGGTCGTGGCTGGTCTCCCGGACCGGGGCGAGGGTGTCGACCACCGCCTCGAACGGCGCGTCCAGATACGGCCGCGCCGCCAGCATCGAGGCCCGGACCCGGCGGGTCAGCTCGTCCAGGGACGGGTCGCCCGACAGGTCCACGCGCATCGCCAGGGTATTGGTCAGCATCCCGACCATCTCCTGGAGTTCGGGCCGCTCACGCCCCGCCGCCGGATAGCCGACGACCAGGTCCTCGCCGCCCGAGAGCCGGGAGAGGAACGCGGCGTACGCGGCGAACATGGTCATGAACGGGGTCGCTCCCTGCGCCGCCGCCACCTCGGCCAGGCGCTCCCCGACCCCGGCACCGAGCACGAACCGCTCGGCGCCCCCGGCGGCCGTGCGGACCGGCGGACGCGGCCGGTCCAGCGGCAGTTCCGTGGTGGCGGGGGCGCCGCGCAGCAGTTCCACCCAGTGCTCCACGGACGCCTCGAACGCCCCGTCCCCGGCACGTTCGCGCTGCCAGGCGGCGTAGTCGGGGAACTGGAGCGGCGGCTCGGCCGGACGGTACGGCCTGCCCGCGGACTCCTCCCGGTACCCCTCGGAGAGCCCCTCCAGCATCAGGTTGAGCGACCAGCCGTCGCACACCAGGTGATGGGCGACGAGCAGCACCCGGTGGCTGCCGTCGTCGACGGCGAACACGGTGCAGCGCAGCAGCGGCCCCGCCCCGGTGTCGAAGGGGAGGGCGGCCTCGGCCCCCACCAGCGCGTCCGCCTGGTCGGCGGGAACATCCCGGCGGACCGTGAACGGCACCCGGCCACCGGCCGAGACGTACTGCGCGGGGGCGCCGTCCTCGGCGGTGCGGAAGACGGTCCGCAGCGCTTCGTGCCGGGCCACCAGCGCGTCCAGGGCGCGGCCGAACGCGGCCGTGTCGAACGGCCCGCGCACCGCGAAGGCGACCGGCACGTTGTACTGCGGCGAGCCCGGATTCAGCTGGTCGAGGACGAGCAGACGGCTCTGCGCGTCGGAGGCGGGAAACTCGTACTCCTCGTTCCCGCCGCCCTCCGCGGTGTACGAGTCGATGAGATCGACGGTGTCGACGGTCATGGCTTTCAGTCCCCTCGGAGGGCGGATTCGAGGGCCGCGGCGACCACGGCCGCCGGGCCCGGAGCGAGTACGTCGCTGTGACCGCAGTCCAGTTCACGCACGTCGAGCGCGGCGGTCACGCGCTGCCATGCCTCGGTCTTCTCGGCCGTGGTCGGCCAGGCGTCGTGGGTCGCGGAGAAGAGCGTCAGCGCGCCGTCGTAGCCGGACGGGTGCCACGCGCGGACCAGCCGGGTGTGGTGCGCCCCCGTGTCGACGAGGGTGTGCAGCTGCCCGGTGGTCAGTCCCTCGAAGGCACCCGGACCGGCGGCGGACAGGACGTCCCGGGTCAGCGGGCCGTCCGGCAGCGGCACTCCGGGTGCGTGCGAGTGGTACAGGATGCGCAGCATCTCGTCCTCGACGGCGGCGGGGTCCGGCGCGGTGCCCCGGTTCTCCCGCGGCATCGGCATGGCGTCCACCACGGCGAGCAGCCGCACCTCCTCGCCCGCCCGGCGCAGTCGCACCGCCAGCTCGTAGGCGAGCGGACCGCCGAAGGACCGGCCGACCAGCAGATACGGTCCCCTCGGCTGGAGCGCGCGCACGCTGAGCAGATACTGGTCGGCCAAGGCGTGCAGCGTGTCCGGGAGCCGGTCCACGCCCGCGAGCAGGGCCGGGCTCTGCAGCGCGTGCACCGGACGCTCCGGGTCCAGGTGCGGCAGCAGGTTCACGTACGACCAGCTGAGGCCGAGGCCCGGGTGCACGCAGATCAGCGGGGTGCGACGGCCGCCGGTCCGCAGGGTGAGCACCGGCTCCAGACTGTTGTGGTGCGGCTGCGTCGGCGCCGGCCGCGCGGCGCGGCCGGCCGCGGCCCGCAGCGGTGCGCGGGGTGCGACCGCGGCGGGCGCCGCGTCGAGCAGCGCGGCGAGGGCGGCCGGGGTCGGCGCGTCGAACAGGGCGGAGACCGGCAGCCGGACGCCCAGCACCGTCTCGATCTTCGACTTCAGCCGCAGCGCGGTCAGCGAATGGCCGCCCGCCTGGAAGAAGTCGGTGTCCGGACCGACCGAGGCGACGCCGAGCACGGTGCCGAACACCGCGCACAGCTCCCGCTCCCGCGCCGTGCCCGCCTCCCGCCGGGCCACCGGCTCCTCGCGCGGTGCGGGGTCGGGGAGCGCGGCCCGGTCGGCCTTGCCGTGCCGCGTGAGCGGGACCTCGTCGATCCGCTTCCACAGCGAGGGCACCAGATGCGCGGGCAGCCGCCCCGCCGCGTGCGCCCGCACCCGCTCCAGCGTCCGCTCCCAGGGTTCCGCCCGGTCCGCGGGCCCGTCCGTGACCAGCCAGGCCGCCAGCAGCTTGCCGCCCGCCGCGTCCCGCCGGGCGCCGACCACGGCCCGCGCCACCCCGGGGCAGTCGGCCAGTACGGCCTCGACCTCGGCGGGTTCCACCCGGAAGCCCCGCACCTTCACCTGGTCGTCGGCCCGGCCCGCGAACTCCAGGAGCCCGTCCGGCGTCCAGCGCGCCAGGTCGCCCGTGCGGTACATCCGGCAGCCCGGGGGCCCGTACGGATCGGCGACGAACCGCTCCGCGGTGGCGGCCGGCCGCCCCAGATAGCCCAGGGCCAGGCCGGTGCCGCCGAGGTACAGCTCACCGGTGGCGCCCGCCGGGACGGGGCGCAGCCGCCCGTCGAGCACCCGGGCCCGGGTGTTGTCCAGGGGCCGCCCGACGGGGACAACGCCCGGCTGGTCCGTCAGGTGCCCGGCGGCCGTGTACGCGGTGGCGAACACGGTCGTCTCGGTGGGGCCGTACCCGTTGACGACCACCGTGTCCGGGCAGTGCTCCCGGATCCGGCGCACCGTGTCCGGGGCGAGGACATCGCCGCCGGACCACACCTCGCGCAGCCCGGACAGCACGTCGGGCGCGATCTCCGCGACGGTGCGCAGCAGTTCGGGGGTGAGCATCAGCGCGGTGACACCCCGTTCCCGGACCACCCGCTCCAGCAGCTCCGGGGTCGGGGGCCCCGCCCGGGCGGCCACCCCCCGCCCCCCCGGCGGGGGGGGGCCCCCCCCCACGATAGGGGAGGCGGGGGAGGTGTGGGGGGTGTGGAGAACCCCCCCCGCGTGCGAACCGCCCGCGAAGCGGCTGTCGGCGGCCAGTTCGGCGATCGCCCGCTGCGGTACCACCACACCCTTGGGCTCCCCGGTGGAACCCGAGGTGTACAGCACGCAGGCCGGGCAGCTGGCGGGGACGGGGACGGCGGGGAAGGGCGCGGTCCCCGACCCCTCGGTGACGTCCAGCAGCGGGGTACCGGCGGGCAGCCGCCCGGCGGCCGGGTCCGCTCCCGCGACGAGGACCAGGGCGGGCCTGGCCGCGGACATCAGCCGGGCCAGCCGCGGCGCCGGGTGCGCCGGGTCGAGGGGGAGCCAGCAGGCGCCCGCCTTGAGGACCGCGAGCTGCGCCACGACCAGTGAGGCGGAACGGGGCAGCAGCAGGGCCACGGTGTGCCCCGGCGCGACGCCCGTCCCCGCGAGCCGGGAGGCCAGCCGGTCCGAGGCCGCGTCGAGTTCGGCGTAACTCAGCACCTCGCCGTCCACGTCCACGGCCGGGGCGCCGGGGGTACGGGCCGCCTGGGCGGCGAAGCCCTCGGCGAGGGAGGCCGGTGCGGCGGGCGCGCGGACCGGGCCGTCGGCCAGCGCCAGCAGCCGGTCCAGCTCCGCCGGGGGCAGCGCGTCGATGTCGTCGACCGCCGCCCGCGGCTGACCGGCCAGCCGCTCCAGCACGTGCGCCAGGCGCGCGCCGATGCCCGAGGCGGAGAGCCCCCGTCGGCAGCTCACCGACAGCAGCAGCTCCTCCTCGACGACCGCCGCGATCGTGACCGGGTAGTGCGTCGCGTCGGCCACCTTCGCCAGACGGACGGCACCGGGGCCCTGGCCGTCGGACCGGTCGTTGCGGGGGAAGTTCTCGAAGGCGACGACCGAGTCGAAGAGTTCACCGGCGCCCACGGCGCGCTGCACCTCGGCGGTGCGCGCGTGCTGGTGCTCCAGCAGCCGGGACTGTTCGGCCTGGACACGGCGCAGCAGTTCCTCCACCCGTTCGCCCTCCCGCAGCCGGACCCGTACCGGCAGGGTGTTGATGAACAGGCCCACCATGGACTCGACACCGGGCAGATCGTGGGGGCGCCCGGAGACGACCGCGCCGAAGACCAGGTCGCGTGAGCCGGTCAGCCGGGCCAGCACCAGCGCCCAGGAGACCTGGACCAGGGTGTTGAGGGTGACGCCCGTGTCGGCGGCCCGCCGCACCAGCGTCGCGGTGAGCTCGGCGGGGAGCCACACCCGGGCCCGGTCGGACGCCGTGTCCGGTCCGGACGGGGCCAGCAGCGCGGGGTGCTCCAGGCCCTCCAGGGACTCGGTCCACGCGGCCTCGGCCTTGTGCCGGTCCTGACCGCCCAGCCACACCAGGTAGTCCCGGTAGGGCGCGGCCGGGGGCAGCGGCTCGCCCGCCACGAGCGCGGCCAGATCGTGCTCGACGACCGCCATCGACCAGCCGTCCAGCAGGATGTGGTGGAAGGACACGACCAGTTCGGCGCCGTCCGCGTGCCGGAGGAACGTGGCCCGCACCAGCGGGGGGCGGGCCAGGTCGAAGCGGAGCGCCGCGTCCTCGCGCAGCACCTCCTCGGTACGGTCCCGCGCCGCGTCCGGGGACAGGTCCGCCAGGTCCACCTCGGTCCACGGCACCCGGACCGCCTCCGGCACGACCTGGACCGGCCGGTCCAGGCGCTCGTAGCGGAAGCAGGCCCGCAGATTGGGGTGCCGGTCCAGGAGCGCGCCGACCGCCTTCCGGGCCGCCGCCGGGGTGACCGCGGGGCCGGTCACGAAGCGGGCCTGGACCAGATAGGGGTCGGGGCCCCCGGTCTGCCGGGCCGCCTGGAAGAGCAGCCCCTCCTGGAGCGGGGAGAGCGGCAGCACGTCCGCGATGCGCGCGTTCATCGCCGCCCCTCCTCGTCACCGGTGGAGCCGTCGGCACCGAACCCGGCGCCGCCGAGGCCCGCGTCGTCGGGATCGCCGAAGTCCATGTCCTGGCCGAGCAGTTCCAGCTGGTCGCCGGTCAGGTCGACGAGCGGGAAGTCCGACGGGCTCTGCGCGGCCCCGCCGTCCGGCCCGCAGTGGTCGGCGAGCACGCCGAGCGCCTCGGTCCACGCCCCGGCCAGCGCCCGCATCCCGTCCTCGGTGAACGCCCCCGCCGGGTACGAGAAGCTCGCCTCCACGACCGGCTCCCCGTTCTCCTCGCGGGCCAGCACGTCCACCTCCAGGGTGTGCGCCAGCGGCACGGCGTCCGGGCCGGGTTCGAGCAGCCGCCCGCCGGAGGCGTCGCCACCGGCGAACCGTCCCAGATAGTTGAAGCGGACATCGGGCGCCGGGAGGGCGGCGAGCGCCGGGCCGTGCTCCGGGTCGAGGTAGCGCAGCAGACCCCAGCCGAGCCCGCCGCCGGGCACCGCCCGCAGCTGCTCCTTGACGTTCTTCAGGGCCTCGCCGGGCTGCCCGCCGGGGGTCACCGACGCGGCGCCGAGGTCCAGCCGTACGGGGTACTGGGTGGTGAACCAGCCGATGGTGCCGGAGACGTCGGCCTGGGCGGAGACGGTCTCCCGGCCGTGGCCCTCCAGGTGGACCAGGAGCGCCGAACCGGTGCCCCGCCGCTGGACCGCCGCCGAGGTCAGCGCGGCCAGCATCACGGCGTCGGGGCGGCAGTTGAAGGCGGCCGGAAGGGTGGAGAGCACGGTGCGGCTGAGGGCCGGACCGAGGGTGAAGGTGAGGGTTCGCCGCCGTCCGCCGTCATCCTCGCCACCCGCTTCCCCGCCGTCGGTCAGCCGGGCCGCTGGTTCCGTCAACTGCCGTTTCCACCAGGGGAGTTCATTGTGGCGCAGCCGTGCCTCACGGGAGAGGAGCCGGGCCCACCGGGCGAACGAGGCACTCCTCGCCGTGACGGGGCCGTCCTCGCCGCGGCCCGCCAGCGCGGCGGACAGCTCCTCACCGATCACCCGCCAGGAGAATCCGTCCACGGCCAGGTGGTGCACGACCAGCAGCAGGGCGCCGGGCCGGGCGGAGCCGGGATCGAGCCACACCGCCCGCACCATCTCCCCGTGCTCGGGCCGCAGGGACACCGTGCGGGCCAGCTCCGTGGCCCGGACGTGGAGATCGGCGTCCGCGTCCACGGCCAGCCGGACCGCCGCGGGCTCGCCGGGCGCGCCCTCCTCGGGCACCTCCAGCTCCCAGCCGGTGTCCTCGCCGCGCACCAGGCGCATCCGCAGCGCGGCGTGCCGCCCGGTCAGCGCGGCGAGCGCCTCCCGGATCGCCGCGAGGCCGGTGCCGGGCGGCAGCGGGAAGAGCATGGACTGGGTGAACGCCGCGGTGTCCCGCACCCGTTCGCGCCACCAGTGCATCATCGGCGTCAGCGGGAGCCGCCCGGTCCCGGTGTCGGCCGCCGCCTCCGCGCCGCCGTCCTCGGGAGTACGGGCCAGCACGGCCAGCCGGGCCGGGGTGCGGACGGTGAACACGTCGTGCGGGGAGATCACCAGACCCGCGGACCGGGCCCGCGCGGCGAGCTGGATCGCCATGATGCTGTCCCCGCCGAACCGGAAGAAGTCGTCGTCCGTACCGGCCTGTTCGAGACCCAGGAGCTCCGCGAAGAGACCGCAGAGGACCTCCTCGCGTGCCGATCCGGGCAGCCGGACGGCGCCGTCGGCCCGTACGGGGGGCGCGGGCAGGGCCGCCCGGTCGAGCTTGCCGTGCGACGACAGCGGCAGCGCGTCCAGCACCACCACGGCGGCCGGAACCATCGCCGCGGGCAGCCGCTCCGAGGCGTGCAGCAGCAGCGCGTCCTCGTCGATGCGGGCCCCCCGCGCGGGCACCGCGTACGCGACGAGCTGCGCGCTGCCCCGGTCGTCGCGGACGAGGGCCACCGCCCGCTCCACAGCGGGGTGTTCCGTGAGCGCGGCGGCTATCTCGCCCGGCTCGATCCGCAGACCGCGCAGCTTCACCTGCTCGTCGTCGCGCCCCAGGTAGTACGTCGTTGCGCCGTCGTCGCGGTGGACGAGGTCACCGGTGCGGTACATGCGGCTGCCGGGCGGACCGTAGGGGTCGGCGACGAACCGTTCGGCGGTGAGCGCCGAGCGCCCCAGGTAGCCCCGGGCCAGCGCGGGCCCCGCCAGGTACAGTTCGCCGCCCGCCCCGGCCGGGACCGGCCGGAGCCGCTCGTCCAGGACGTAGGCGGTGGTCCCCGCCACCGGGGTGCCGATGGGCGGCACCGCGCCGTCGGCGGCCAGCGGCCCGGACACGGTGGAGATGACGGTCGCCTCGGTCGGCCCGTACCCGTTGAGGAACCGCCGGCTGTCCGACGCCCAGCGGGCCACCAGCTCCGGCGGGCAGGCCTCGGCGCCGACCAGGACCGCGCGCAGATCCGGGTACGGCCCGGCCGGTACGGTCGCCAGCACCGACGGGGGGACGAACGCGCAGGAGACCCGCCGCTCCGTCAGGACCGCGCCGAGCTCCTCGCCGACCAGCGGACCCGGCCCCGGCAGCACCAGGGTTCCGCCCGAGCCGAAGGCCAGGCACATCTCGCCGACGGAGATGTCGAAGGACGGCGGCCCGAGCTGGAGCACCCGGCTGTCCGGGCCCAGCCCGGTCCCGTCCACCAGGCTCCGGGTGAGCGCGGCCACCCCGGCGTGCGTGACGAGCACGCCCTTCGGGGCGCCGGTGGAGCCCGAGGTGTGGATCACATGCGCGACGTCGTGCGGGGCCGGGCCGATGAGCGGCAGTGGCGCGCCGGACCAGGCGTCCGCGTCGAGGACCAGGACCGGAAGTCCGCTCCCGGAGGGCGGGGCGCCCGGTTCGGTGACGAGCAGCACCGGCGCGGCCCCGGCCAGCACCCGGCGGATCCGCTCGGCCGGGTGGGCGGGGTCGACGGGCAGATACGCGGCCCCGGCGCGCTGCACCGCCAGCGCCGCGACCGGCCAGTCGCTGCCCCGGGGCAGGGCCAGGGCCACGGTCCGCCCCGGACCCGCCCCGAGGTCCGCCAGACGGCCCGCCAGCCGGGCCACCCGGTCGTCGAGTTCCGCGTAGGTCAGGGAGCGGCCCGGCCCCTCCACGGCCGGGGCGTCCGGGGTGAGGGCCGCCTGCCGGGCCACCATCGCGGGCAGCGGGAGCGGGGCGGGGGCGGCGGGCCCGGCGGAATCGGCGAGCAGCCGCTCGCGCATCACCCGGGGCACCAGGTCGATGTCCCCGACCAGCGCGTCCGGTTCGGCGGTGATCCGCCGCAGCAGCTCGACGTAGCACTCCGTCCAGCGGGCCACCGTCTCCGGGGCGAAGACGTCGGTACGCAGCCCGAAGCTGCCCTCCATCCCGTCTCCGCTGTCCTTCACCACCCCGACCAGGTCGTGCTCGCCGCCGGTGTGGATGCGCTCGGGCTCCGCGAACTCCTTCATCACCGAGACGCTCGGCTGCTGCGTCAGGTGCATGAACACCCACTGGTACAGCGGGGCCCGGCCCGCGCTGCGCTCGGGCGCGGCGGCCGACACGATCCGGCCCACCGGGACATCCGCGTTGGCCATCAGATCCGGGAAGTCGACGGCGAACCCGGCGAGCAGGTCGGCGAAGGACCGGTCCGCGGTCACCTTCCAGCGGGTCGGCACCGCGTTCATGACGTACCCGATGACCCGGTCCAGGCCCTTGGCGGACCGGTTGGCGATGGGGGTGCCGATCACCAGGTCGTCGGCGCCGCTCACCCGGTGCGCCAGCACCGCGAAGGCGGCCATCAGCACCACGTAGACGGAGGCGCCGCGCTCCCGGGCCAGCGCCCGCACCGCCGCGGTGGTCGGCGCGTCGATACGGAAGGGGATCTGCGCGATGCCGTCACCCTCGGAGACGGAGGCGCTGCCGCCGGGCACGGTGAGCGGACCGGGCGGGTCGGTCAGGTAGCGCCGCCAGAAGTCGAGGCGGCTCGCGAACACCCCGGACTCCGCCAGCTCGCTCTGCCAGGACGAGAAGTCGGCGTACTGGACGGAGGGCCGGCTGAGCGGCGGCTCCAGGCCGTCGCGCAGCGCGCCGTACGCCAGCGCGAACTCGTTCTGCAGCACGTCGAAGGACCACCAGTCGCTGATGGTGTGGTGCAGGCTGAGCATCAGGGTGGAGCGCCGCTCGTCGACCCGGACGAACCGGGCCCGCACCAGCTTGTCCCGGCCCAGGTCGAAGGGGCGGCTGCGGAAGGTCTCGAAGGCCTCGTCGATGGTCCGCGCGGTGCCCCGCAGATCCTCCCGCTCCAGGTCGAAGGCCGCGTCGTCGTGGAACTCGACGTGCAGTTCGCCCGCCGGGTCCGTCACGATCCGGGTCCGCAGGATGTCGTGGTGGCTCTGGAGCAGCGTCAGCGCCGCCGTCAGATGCGCCGGGTCGACGGGCTGGTCGAAGTGGTAGGCGGCGCACAGGTTGAGCGCGGGGGTGCCGGGATACAGCGAGTCGTACACCCACAGGTCGTGCTGGGCGGGGCTGAGCGGCACCCGGCGCGCCGGGTCGCGCGGCGGTATGACGGACGGGATCTCACGGGACCGGCCGGCCTCCAGCATGCGGCGCATCAGGCGGACCCGCTGTTCCCTGCCGAGCGCGGTGAACCGCTCGGCCATGGACGGGGGCGTCGCACCCGGGACGGTGCGCGAAACGGTGGGGGCGCTCATCACAGGTTCTCTTTCAGCTCGGCCAACCGGTGCAGTCCGGCCAGTACGTCGTCACGTCCGATCCCGAAGTCGATGAAGCAGGCGACCTCGTCGACGCCCAGCTCGGCCAGATCGGCGAGCATCTTGGCGCAGTGCCCCGGGGAGCCGAGGAGGCTTCCCCAGTTCAGATAGCGTTCGAAGGCGAAGTCGGTGAGCATCGCGGTCTGCGCGTCGCTCAGCTTCGCGGTGGTGCGGTCCGCCTTGTTCGCGGCGGTCTGGCGGACGTACGAGGCGAGGTAGCTCTTCAGCGGGGCGCCCGCCATCCGGCGGACCTCCGCGTCGTCCGCGCCGACGTAGGTGTGGACCATCAGGGTGACCCGGCCGTGCGCGTCGGTGCCCCGCTGGTCGGGGGCGGCGGCGCAGGCGGCGCGGTACAGGGCGATCCGCTCGGCCAGTTCGTCGCGGCTCTGCCCGACGGTCGCGCCCAGGACCCCGGTGCGCAGCCGTCCGGCCGCCTCCCAGGTCTCCGGGCTGCCGGATGTGGTGAGCCAGAGCGGCAGGGTGTTCTGGACGGGGCGGGGCTGGGGCGTGAGGGAGACCGGGGTGCCCGTGCCGTCGGAGTACTCGGCGGGCTCACCCGCCCACAGCGCGCGCAGCAGGGGGATCGTCTCCAGGGCGGTGCGGCGGCGGTCCGCGTACCGCTCCGGGGCGATCGCGAAGTCCTTGGAGTGCCAGCCGGTGGCGACGGAGAGCCCCACCCGCCCGTGCGACAGGTTGTCCACGACGGCCCAGTCCTCCGCCACCCGCAGCGGGTGGTGGAGCGGCAGGACGACGCTCCCGGCGCGGATGCCGATCCGTTCGGTGGCGACGGCGAGCGCCGCGCTGAGCACCGGCGGACTGGGGAAGACCTGCCCCACCTGCTGGAAGTGGCGCTCGGGGGTCCACAGCGAGTGGAACCCGAGCCGGTCGGCGGTCCTGGCCACGGCGAGGATGTCCTCGTACGTCTCGGTGTGCCGGGCCTCGCCGGTGGTGGTGCTGTCGGCACCGAAGAACATCACGCTGAGGTCCACTGCCACTCCTCCTGCTGCTTCTTGCTGGTCTGGGTCTGGGCCGGTGCGCGGCGCGGCACCCGGGGGCGGCGCGGGATGGGGGACGCGGCGGCGGAGCCGGGACGGACGGTGGACCGTTCGAGTTCGGCGGCGAAGGCGGCGACCGTCGGCGCGGCGAACAGCTGGGCCACGGTCACCGCCCGTCCGGCGTTCAGCCGGGCCACGGCCCGCACCGCGCGCAGGGAGTTGCCGCCGAGGGCGAAGAAGTCGTCGTCCAGTCCGGCGCTCGGCACACCGAGGACCTCGCACCAGACGGCGGCGGTCTCCTGCTCCAGCGCGGTCATCGGGCGCTGCGGGGAGGCGGGGGCGCGACGCCGGGCCGGAAGCGCGATCCGGTCCTCCTCGCCGGCCCGCCGGGGCGGATCGGTGAGGCCCAGCCGGGACAACGGGGTGTCGGGGGAGGCCGTCAGGGCCTCCAGGGCCTCGGGAAGGGCCCGCGCGAGCCACTGGACGAACACCGCCTCCAGCGCCTGGCCGCGGTACTCGAACGTCAGCGTCAGCCCGTCGGGTTCGCCGCTCGCCGAGGTGGAGTCCGTGACGTCCACGAGGAGTTCGAACCGGGCGGCACCGGTGCGCACGATCTCCACACCGTGCTCGGCGCCGGGCAGCGAGACCTCGGCCCGCGCGTTGTTCTGGAGCGCCAGCACCACATCGGTGAACGGCTGGCGGCCCGGCGGGCGCGGCGGGTTGAGCTCCCCGACCACGTCCTCGAACGGTACGTCCTGGTGGCTGAACGCGGCGAGGTCCGTCTCCCGCACCCGGGCGAGCACCTCGGCGGGGGTGGGGTCGCCGGACAGGTCGGTGCGCAGCACCAGCATGTTGACGAAGAACCCGACCGCGTCCTCGACGCTGCCGTCCCCGGCGCGCCCGGCCACCGGGGCGCCGATCGCCAGGTCCTCGTCCGCCCCCGCCCGCAGCAGCACCGTGGCCAGCGCGGCGTGCAGTGCCATGAAGAGCGTGGCCCCCCGGGCACGTGCCGACTCCACCGCCCGGGAGTGCGCCGCCGCGTCGAGACGGCGCACCTCGGTCCGTGCCTGCGGGCCGGGTACGGCGGGGCGCCCGGTGCGGCGGGGCAGCAGCGGCCCGCTGGCCGCCAGTCCGTCCAGCTCCTTGCGCCAGTACGTGAGCTGGCGGGCGGCGAGGGCGTGCGGGTCGGACGCCGAACCGAGCAGCTCCCGCTGACGACGGGCGTGTTCCGCGTACGGCACGGCGAGCGGTTCGAGTCCGGCCGCTCCCTCGCCCCGGGACCGTGCCCGGTAGGCGCGGGACAGGTCGCGGAACAGCGGCCGCAGCGACCAGCCGTCCCCGGCGATGTGGTGGACCAGCACCAGCAGCGCGTGCTCGTCGGGCCGCTCGGCGCGTGTGAACAGGGTCGCCCGCACCGGGAGTTCGGCCCGCAGGTCGAAGCAGCGGCGGGACTCCCGCTCGATCTCCCGGTCCGCCGACTCCTCGCGGACACGCAGCCGCCGCAGCGGGGGCCGGGCGGCGTCCCCGCTCAGCACCCGTCGTACGGGGGAGCCGTCACGCTCCTCGAAGAGGGTGCGCAGGACCTCGTGACGGTCGGCGACATCGGCCAGCGCGCGGGCCAGCGCGTCCGCGTCGACCGCGCCTCGCAGCTCCACCAGCATCGGCAGGTTGTACGCCGCGCCCGCCCCGGTCCGGTCCAGGAACCAGAGCCGGTGCTGCGCGGGCGACACCGGCAGCACCCCGGACCCGGCGCCGGACCGGGCGGGGGGAGCGGGCGGCGCCGGGGGAGCGGTGTCGACGAGCGGGGCCAGCAGCGCCGGGGTGGGTGCCTCGAAGAGCGTACGGATGTCGATCTCCACGCCAAGCGCGGCGCGGACCCGGCCCAGCAGCCGGGCGGCCAGCAGCGAGTGGCCGCCGAGCGCGAAGAAGTCGTCGTCCGGGCCGACCGCTCCGGCGCGCAGCACCTCGCAGAAGAGCCCGCACAGCACGGCCGCGGTGCCCTCGGGAGCCGCCCCGGCCGGACCCGCGGCCGCCCGGGACCAGGGCTCCGGCAGGAAGGCCCGGTCCAGCTTGCCGCTCGGGGTCAGCGGCAGCGCGTCCAGCGGTACGAAGGCGGCCGGGACCAGGTAGTCGGCCAGCACCTCGCGGGCGTGGGCGCGCAGCCCGTCCTCCCGGAAGTCCTTCCGGAGGCCGTCGCGCAGTACCACGTACGCGGTCAACTGGCGGTCGCCCGCCGGGTGTTCGTGGGCGACGACCGCCGCCCGGTCGATGTCGGGGTGCTGGGTCAGCACGCTCTCGACCTCGCCCGGCTCCACCCGGAAGCCCCGGATCTTCACCTGGTCGTCGGCCCGCCCCAGGTATTCGAGGACTCCGTCGGCGCGGCGCCGCCCGAGGTCGCCGGTGCGGTAGAGCCGCTCACCCGACGGGGCGGCGACGAATCGCTCGGCGGTGAGCACGGCCCGTCCCCGGTACGCGTGGGCGAGGCCCGCCCCGGCGGCGTAGAGCTCACCGGTGCGGCCGTCGGGCACCGGCCGCAGTTCCTCGTCGAGGACGTACACCCGCTTCCCGGCCAGCGGGCGGCCGATCGGCACCGGGCCGGCGCCCAGTTCCGCGCGGGTGACCGGGTGGACGGTCAGGAAGACCATGCACTCGACGGGCCCGTAGCCGTTGCTCAGCCGCAGCCGCGGCACGCGCTCCAGGGCGCGTGCCGCGTGCGGCGCGGACAGCGCTTCGCCGCCCACCACGAGCTCCCGCAAGCCGTCCAGGACCTGGGGGTACTCATCGACGACGACGTTGAAGAGGGAGGAGGAGAGGTACATCGAGGTGATGCCGTGCGCGGCGGCCAGCCGTGCCATCACGAAGGGGTCGGGCCGCGCCCCGGGGTGCAGGACACAGGTCCCGCCGCTCATCAGCGGGCCCCACAGCTCCAGCGCGAAGGCGTCCCACGACAGGGGCGCGCACTGGAGCCAGACCGAGCCGGGGCCGAAGGAGGCGAAGGTCTGCCCGGTCAGGGTGGCGGTGACCGCCTGGTGCGGGGCGGCGATGCCCTTGGGCCGCCCGGTCGAGCCGGAGGTGAACATCACACAGGCGAGGTCGTCGGGCCGGACCGTGACGGCGCCGCGCGGCAGGGGCCGCGCCCCGTCAGCGTCCTCGACGTACACCTGGTCCGTGCCGGGCGCCCCGGACGCGGCGGCGCGGGCCGTCACGACCACGGTGGCCGCCGCGTCCCCGGCCATCGCGTCCAGCCGGGCGGCGGGGAAGCCGGGGTCCAGCATCACGTAACCGGCACCGGCCTTGAGGATGCCGAGCACCGTCACGACGAGCGCGACGGAGCGTTCCAGGTGGACCCCGACGGTGTCACCGCGCCGGACGCCCCGCTCGGCCAGCAGCCCCGCCAGCCGGGCCGCCCGCTCGTCGAGTCCGGCGTAGTCGATCCGTTCGCCGTCGTGGATCAGCGCGGTCGCACCGGGCGTCCGGGCCGCCTGCTCCTCGAACCGTTCATGCACGCACCTCATCCCGCTCACCTCCCAGTTTCTCGTTGTCCCCGGCCGGCTCCTGCGGAGCGTCGAGGTCGGGCAGCAGGGTGTCGATGTCCCGGATCGAGCGGCTGGCGAGACCCCACAGGGCCACCGCGGTCCCGCCGATCCCGGCGAGCAGCAGCATGGCCGCCATACCGCTGCCCCGGCCGTGGCCGACGAGCGGCCCGATCAGGGCGAACAGCCCGGAGTCCCGGGCGGCCAGCGGTTCGAAGACGTGGTCGGCGAGCGGCCCGGAGACCGCCATGGCCAGCGGCACGGAGATCTGCGAGAGGAACATCACCGCGCCGAAGACCCGGCCCTGCCACTCGTGGGGGACCTTGGTCTGCACGATGGTCTGCATCGAGGCGTTGACCACCGTCATCAGCAGGGCGCCGACCAGGATGGCCGCGCACCAGCCGGGCACGCCGCGCACCACGCTCATCACCAGCAGCGCGGACAGGCACATGCCGACGATGCCGAGCATCATGCCCCGGCCCCGGTTCGCGGGGCCGCCCCACGCCGCCATGAGCAGCGCACCGGCCACCCCGCCGACACCGACCGAGGTGTTGACCGCGGCCAGCGCGCCGTTCCCGGCCCGGAGCAGCACCATCGGCGAGATGATCGCGAAGCCGAAGACCATGACCAGGTTGACGACGCAGAAGTTGATGATCAGATCGCGCAGGCTGGGTATCCGGAACAGGTAGCGCAGCCCCTCGACCGCGTCGGAGGTGATCCGGCGGCGCGGCGCGGCGGCGTCCTTCTCCGGCACCCGGTCGCCGTTGAACCGCACGATCCTGATGCCGATGAGGGCGAAGGCGTAGCTCGCCACGTCGACCAGGAGCGTGGGGCCGATCCCGAAGAGCGCGACGAGCAGCCCGCCCAGCGCCGGACCGCCGATCCCGGCGGCACTCTTCGCACCGGCCAGCAGCCCGTTGGTGCGGTCCAGCTGGTCCTTGCGGACCAGGAGCGGGACGGCGGAGGACAGCGCCGGGAACTGGAAGGCGGCGCAGACACCCAGCAGTACCGTGGCCGGATAGACCTGCCAGGCGTGGAACGCGCCGAGGTAGTGGAGCGCGGCCAGTGTGCCGACGACGAGCAGTCCGCCGATGTCGGCTATCTGGAGCGCGCCGCGCTTGGTCATGCGGTCGACGATCGCACCAGCGAACGGACTGCACACGGCCTGGGGCAGCATGGCGCACAGCGAGAGCACCGTGACGGCGGTCGCGCTCCCGCCGGAGGTCCACACCTCGACGATGAAGGCGAACCGGACCGCGGCGCTCCCGGCCAGCGACACCGCCTGACCGGACCAGACGAGCAGGAAGGGGCCCATTCCCGAGAAACGACCGGGAATATCCTTTGATATCCGGGCGCCCATCAGGAATCGAATCCCTTGCGCACCGGCACCCGGCACTTCGTGCCAGAGCCGTCGAACGGTGTGGTTGCCACGCCTCAATCCCCCAGGATGTCGTATCCGTTACGGATCTCCGCTGATCCCTGTCCGAGTCGAACGGGGCTCATCATGCGGTGACCGATTACCGCTGCGTTCCCTTGGCGAACGAGCGAACGGGAAGGAAACGGGAACGGATCGGGAAGGAACCGGGAGCCCGGACGGCAAGAGTCCTCCGTGTAGTTGTCTGCAGAAGGAGTACTCACGTGAAGGACCCCAGGGATCGTTCCCCCGACGGGGCGGAGCTGCGCCAGGCCTTCCAGGACCTGTCCACCGTCGAACGGTGGGCCGAGCGCGTGGCGTGCGGCGCCCTGTCCCACCCGTATACCGCTGCGGAGCCCTGGGAGGGGCCTCAGCTGAGCGTGGAGACGAGGACCGAGAACGGCATGCACATGGTGGCCGGGATCGTGGAGTGGCCGCCCGGGTCCGACACCGGGGTGGCGGTTCTGGACGAGACGCAGCGCGCGGTGCTCCGGTCCCTGGTGAGATCGCTGCTCGATCTGGCCGGTCATGAGTCGGGGACCGCGCGCACCCGGGTGGTGCTCACCCCGCTCGGACCGCGGGTCGCCTCCTGCCAGTTGCAGACCGACTAGGGCCTCTCGTTTGGATCATGCCGGGCTCGCGGGGGCCGGCACGCACATCTGCCGCGTTGTCGTCAGTCACCGACGCTCCGCGTCGGCTCCTTCCTCCGCCTTGCAGCTGCACGCACCAGCCCCCGCTCCCTGATCCAGCCTGATCCAAACGAAAGACCCTAGGGCCCCCGGCAGGGGGTGACCTGCTGATTCCGGTCCGTTCCCGCGGCAGTTCCCGGCGGCGGGATCGGGGCAGGAACGGACCGGGAACGCCCGCCAGCAGTATCTGTGGTGTCAGGAAGCGGAACACCGCAAACCTCACAAACACCACTTAGGGGCGGGACAATGGGACGCAAGCTTGCTGGGATCTTCGGAATCGTCGCCGCGGCACTGGCCTTCGGCATCGGCGCAGCCGCCGAGTCGGGTCACTCGTACGGTTCCGGGGTCACGCAGCAGGTTGTCGCCGACGACAAGGGCCCGACCGTCATCGGGACCACGGGCACCGACGACGACAAGGGCCCGACCGTCATCACCACCCACCTGCTCGCCGACGACAAGGGCCCGACGATCGTCGGCACCCTCGGCACCACCGGTACGGACGACGACAAGGGCCCGACCGTCATCGGCACCACCGGTACGGACGACGACAAGGGCCCGACCGTCATCGGGACCACGGGCACCGACGACGACAAGGGCCCGACCTCCCCGGTCATGTGATCGCCCCTCCCCTCCCCTCCCCCCCGCGCGAGAGCCCCGCACCGTTGACGGTGCGGGGCTCTCCGTTCGGTACGCGTTCCTGGGTGTCAGTTGCGGCGGCGGTTCGCGGGGACACCCAGCTCGGTGAACAGCTGCTCGGCCTCCGCC
This sequence comes from Streptomyces sp. NPDC058195, assembly GCF_042883525.1. Taxonomy (NCBI): domain Bacteria; kingdom Bacillati; phylum Actinomycetota; class Actinomycetes; order Kitasatosporales; family Streptomycetaceae; genus Streptomyces; species Streptomyces sp. NPDC058195. The sequence goes on along the minus strand of NZ_JBHVVM010000036.1, from coordinate 5,831 downwards.
CGGTACCCGGCCGCGTCCGGGTCGTCCCCGAGGGCGTCGGCCATCCCGGCGAGGGCGTAGGCCTGCTCGATGCGGTAGCCGAGGGAGGCGGCGAGCCGGTAGGCGTGCGTGTGCAGGCCGAGCGCCGCCGCCGTGTCGCCCTGTCTGCGGCGCAGCCGGCCCACCACGTTCTCCACCTTGGCGCGGCGCAGCGGCGAGGAGTTCGTCCGCATCATGTCGAGCGCCTGCTCCGCCTGGTCCGGATCGCGGACCGGCTTGCCCAGCCGCTGTTCCACATCGGCGGACAGGGCCAGGGTCAGGGCGCGGTTCGCCTCGTTCCCGGCGTCGCCGTACAGGGCGCGCGCCTCCGTCAGACAGCGGTCGGCCTCTTCGTAGGAACCCAGTCCGACATGGGCGAAGGCGAGGTCGGTGACGGCCCCGGGGAGCCCTTCGTGCTGGCCCAGCTGACGGCTCAGATCGGCCGAGCGCTGGGCCGCCTCCCGGGCCTCCTCGTACCGGCCCCACTGTTCGTACAGCGTGCTGAGGATGGTCAGGCTCTCCGCCTCCGCGCGGGGCATGTCCAGGTCGCGCTCGTGCGTGATCGCCGTCTCCATGTGCTCCAGGGCCGCGGAGAAGTCGCCGAGCAGGCTGCTGAACTGGCCCAGGATGCTCTCGCTGTGCGCCTGGGTGTGGAGATCACCGAGCTCGACCGCGACGTCCCGGCTCTTCCGGGCGGCTTCGAGACCCTCGGCGAGCCTCCCCAGTTTCCAGCAGGCGACGCCCAGATTGGACAGACTCACCCCGAGCAGCGCCAGGTCCTGGAGCCGGTCGGCGGCGGCGACCGCGACCCGGCTCAGGACGCCGAACTCCTCCAGCAGCCCGAGGTCGTTGAGCTGGAAGACGAGGTTGCGGGCCAGGCACACCACATAGCGGTCGTGGCCCCTGCGCTCGGCGAGCGTCACGGCCGCGAGCAGCGAACTCTGCTCGCGCCGGAACCACGCCCGCGCCCGCTGCGGGGTGTCCAGGGCGGGCAGTTCCGAGGTGGAGGGCTCGATCCCGGTGCTGCGCCGACGCCGCCCGGAGTACAGGAGGTCGCACGCCACCTCGGTGGCGGTCAGGTAGTAGCGGAGCAGCCGCTCCACCGCACCGGAGTCCTCGGGGGCCTCGGAGAACAGGCTCTGCGCGAAGCTGCGGACCAGGTCGTGAAAGGTGTAGAGACCGATCTCCGGCTGCTGCACGAGATGGACGTCGAGCAGCATCTCCAGCAGGTCCTCCGCGTCCCGGGCGGAACAGCCGAGCAGCGCGCCGACGGCGTGCGCGTCCATCTCGTTGCCCGGGTGCAGCGACAGGGTCGAGAAGGCGTGGCGGCATTCCTCGTCGAGGGCCTGGTAGGACAGGCGCAGGGTGGCGGAGACGCTGCGGGCGCCGGAGCTGAGCTCGTCCAGCCGCCGGGTCTCGTCGCGCAGGCGTTCCGCCAGGTACTGAAGGGTCCAGCGCGGGCGGTTGCGCAGCCGGGCGGTGGCGATCCGCAGGGCGAGGGGGAGATGACCGCAGAGCCGGGCCAGTTCCGCGGCGGCCTCGGGCTCGGCGGCGACACGCTCGGTGCCAAGCGTCTCGGCCACCAGCATCGCGCTGTCCTCGGGCGACATCTCTCCGATGGAGATCCACTGCGCGCCGTCCAGGTCGACCAGCCGGGCCCGGCTCGTGACCATGACCAGGCAGCCGGGGGACAGCGGCAGCAACGGGCGGATGGCGGCGGCGTCGGCCGCGTTGTCGAAGAGGATCAGCAGCCGCTTGCCGAGCAGGGTGGACCGCCACAGCGCGGTACGGGCGGGAACGTCGTCGGGGATGAGCTGTCCCGGCACGCCGACCGCCCGGAGCAGGGTGTCGAGCGCGATGCCCGCGCTCACCGGCTGGTCGCCCGGGGTGTGTCCGCGCAGATCGAGGTGGAGCTGGCCGTCCGGGTAGTCCTCGGCGAGCCGGTGCGCGGCCCGCACCGCGAGTGAGGTCTTGCCGCAGCCGCCCATGCCGTCGATCGCCACGACCAGCGGGCCCTGCTCGCTGCCGCGCTTGGCACCGTCGAGGATCTCCGCCAGTTCCTGGTCGCGGCCGGTGAAGTCCGCGAGATCGTAGGGCAGGGTGCTGGGCGGCTCGGCGGGCAGGGCCACCGCCACGACGTGAGCGGCGGTGGTGGCGGGTTCGGGACCGGCCAGTTCGGGGCTCTCCCGCAGGATTCCCTCGTACAGCTTGGTGAGGTGGGTGCCGGGGTCGATGCCGAGTTCGTCGGCGAGGAGCTCGCGGACCTTCCCGTACTCGTCCAGGGCCTCGGCCTGCCGGCCGGAGCGGTACAGGGCGAGCATCAACTGGCCGCGCAGGGATTCGCGCAGCGGATGCTTCTCCACCAGCTCGCGCAGCTCCACGACGAGCTCGGCGGTGTCACCGAGTGCGAGGTGCAGGTCGAAGCGCTGTTCCGCGGCCGTCAGCCAGCGTTCCTCGAAGGAGGTGGAGGCCCGCTCGATGACCGGGCCGCCGCCTCCGGCGAGGACTGGTCCGCGCCAGAGGGCCAGGGCGTTGCGCAGTATTTCCGCGGCCTCGGCCGTCCGGCCGTCGGACGCCGCGAGCTTGGCATTACGTATGAGTAGACCAAATTCGGCCACGTCGATTTCGCATTGCTCCTCGACGACGCGATATCCCGGACCATCGGTGACCAGGACTTCGGCGCCCCCGGGTATCCGTCTTCGGAGATCCGCGACGGCCTTGCGTACTTGGTGGGAGGCGGTGTTCGGGGGGTCCTCGTCCCAGGCCGCCTCTACCAGACGGGAAACTGGGAGGACCTTGCCCGGCTCCAGTAGCAGAGTGGCCAAAACTCGTTCCTGGATGACTCCGCCCAGTCGGAGTCGCTCCCCGTTGGACCAACCCTCAATCGGGCCAAGAATGTTGAAGCGCAGCCGAAACTCCTCTGCAGTTGACACGCTTCCTCCCCCTCAGTTTTGTGCAGCCGCAGCGCTCCACCAGCGCGAGGCGATCGTATCCGCTGCTGAGGGAACTGGCGGTATCGCACCGGGAAGAGTTCGGGAATGGCTCGATGGAGTCTGTTCATCGACGGCGGGCCTTCGCTGCCACGGAGAGTACTGAGCGCACGGAGCGTGAGCGGACCGGAAAGATCCCGTTCAGGGTCATGCGTTCCGGACAGTCCTGGACGGTCAGGTACCCGGACATTGCGTTTTCTGAGCATGTGGAGACCGAGGAGATAATGATGAATTCCCAGCCCGCACCCGGGCTCGACGTTCTGCTGCAGAATGCGCGCAAGCGGGCGGGACTCACCCAGGAACAGCTCGCCGGGCTTTCCACGGTGAGCGTGCGTGCCATTCGGGACCTGGAACTCGGGCGGGTCCATCACCCGCGCAGGGAAACACTGAAACTGCTCGCCAATGCCATGCGGCTCAGTGACGCACGACGCGTCGAACTCGAACTCGCCGTCGACGCGAAGGCCGCAGGCCGCGTCTTCCAGGACATCTACGGTACGGGCCTCGCCACACCGCCCCCCGCGCTGCGCCCGCTGATCGGGCGGCGCGCGGAACTGGACGCGCTGACCGTCCGGCTCCGCGCGGACCATGAGCGGCTGCTCACCCTGGTCGGTCTGCCGGGAGTGGGAAAGTCGCGGCTCGCCCAGGAAGCCGCCGGGGTGATGCACGCCCAGTACGGCGTCCCGGTCCTTTGGGTCGATCTGGGGGCTGACGCCGACCCCGTCGACACCACTCCCGGCAATCCGCAGGCGACCGTGACGGGATGGGTTCGCGCACTTGTTCGTGACGGAGAGGAATTCGAGGAACTGGCGGCGCTCATCGGGTCGAAGACCACCCTGATCGTACTCGACGGTCACGATGCGTCACCATCCGTCACCCCTCGGCTGCTGAGTCTGCTGCGGGTCTGCGAGCGCCTGAAAATACTCACCACCACCGACCGGCCCGTTCAACTGCCTGGCGGGCGGCTGCTTCCGCTGGCCCCGCTCGCGGTGCCGACCGCCGCCGATCTCGCCGCCGAACCCCTGGGCGGATCGCTCGTCGCGGACCGGCACGCGGTCGAGCTGACGCTCTCCCACGTCAGCTACATGCGGCCCGACTTCCTGCCCACCGACTCCGTCGTCACCACCGTGGCCCACATCTGCCGCGCCCTGGACGGCATGCCCCAGGCGCTGGAGTCCGCCGCCTCGTGGCTGCTGCTCTACTCCCCGCAGCAGCTCCTGGACATCGCCCGGACCTCCCCGCTGGTCCTGCTCGACGGGGTCACTCCCGCCGCGCCCGGCTCCGGACCGACCCTGGGGGAGCGGCTCACCGCGGCCGTGACCGGGCTCGACCCGCAGGCCGCCGCGCTGCTGCGCACCCTGGCGGAGCTGGAGGACCCGTGGACGATGGACGGTGCGGCACGGGCCTGCGGCACCTCCCTGGCCCAGACCGCCCGCGATGTGCACGGCCTGCTGGTGCGCGGACTGATCCGGCGGCTCCCCGCCACCACGGGCGAACCGGTCGGCTTCACCGTGCTCAACCTGGTGCGCGCCGCGCTCGACGCGGAGCCCGCGACCCGGCCCGCCGAACTGGCCGGGGCACTCGCCGACTGAGTTCCTCCGCCCGACGCCCGTGCCGGTCACGCGTCACACGCCCCTGACTCCCGTTCCCGTACCGCCGCCCGCTCCCGCCCTCCCGAAAGGCACCCCATCCATGCGCAACCTGATCTCCCTCGCCGACCTGACGCCCGCCGAACTGGACCACCTGGTGCGGCGCGCCGTCACGTTCGGCCGCGACGGCATCGTGCCGAAGCCCCTGGCCGGACGGCAGGTCGGAACGTACTTCCACAAGTCCTCGACCCGGACCCGGACGTCTTTCTGGACCGCGGCGACCCGCCTGGGCGCCGACGTGATCACCTTCGGCCCGAACGAGCTCCAGCTCACCACCGGTGAGACCGTCGAGGACACCGCCCGGGTCCTGGGCCAGTACCTGGACGCGCTCGTGGTCCGCACCAACGGGGACATCGAGGAGATCCGCCGGCTCGGCAGCAGCGAGGACCTGGCCGTCGTCAACGCCCTGACCCTGGACGAGCACCCGACCCAGGCCATCGCCGACCTCACCACCCTGGCCGAGGAGTTCGGCTCGCTCGACGGACTGCACCTGCTCGTCGTCGGTGAGGGCAACAGCTCCGGCGCGGCGCTCGCGCTCGCCGCCGCCCTCACCCCCGGCCTGCGCCTCACCCTGCTCTGCCCGCGCGGTTACGAGGTGCCCGAGGAGACCCTGTCCCTGGCGGCCGAACTCAGCGGCGGCAAGGCGCAGGTGAGCCAGGTCGTGACGGCCGACGCGGTCGAGGGGCCGGTGGACGCGGTGTACACCAGCCGCTGGCAGACCATGGGGGTGGAGAAGGCGAACTCCGACTGGCTGAAGGACTTCGAGGGCTTCCAGATCAACCGTCTGTTCATGGACCGCTTCTCCGGTCCGCGCACCGTCTTCCTCCACGACCTGCCCGCCGTGCGTGGCGAGGAGGTCACCGACGAGGTGCTCGACGGTCCTTCCAGCCGGGCCTGGCGGCAGGCCCACCACAAGATGACCGCCGCCGCCGCGGTCCTGGAGTGGTGCGTCCTCGGCATCCAGGACTGACCTCGCTCCTCCCCACAGGCTCCCGGCCGGCACGGGTTCATCCCGAGGTCCGCCGGGAGCCCGTGTGTTCCCCCGCCGCACCACCGGAAACGGGCAACGGCACACGCCGACGGGAACGGGGCAAGGAGAAGAGGGGAGACGCACGGGAGAGGGGACGGGAAGCGGGCAGAAGGAGAGGAGGGCGGGTGCGGGGCGCTGTGCCAGCGC